>LZSH01000271.1 GCA_001665255.1 Mycobacteriaceae bacterium 1482268.1
GACTACCGGCGAATCCTGTCGGCAGGTGTCAACGTCGTGGGCAGCAGCGCAGTCTTTCTGCAGTACCCATGGCAGGTCCTGCCCGAGGAACTGCTCAAGCCGATCGAGGATGCCGCCGAGGCGGGCAAGTCGAGCTTGTTCGTCAACGGCATCGATCCCGGCTTCGCCAATGACCTTCTCCCCCTTGCTCTTGCGGGTACCTGCCAGAGCATCGAGCAGATCCGGTGCATGGAGATCATCAACTACGACACCTACGACAGCGCCGACGTGATGTTCGGCGTGATGGGCTTCGGCAGACCGCTCGACGAGATCCCGATGCTGCTGCAACCCGGCGTGCTCAGCCTCGCGTGGGGGTCGGTGGTGCGCCAGCTCGCGGCGGGCCTCGGCGTCTCGCTCGACGAGGTGAACGAGACCTACATCCGCGAACCCGCGCCAGAGGACTTCGATATCGCGGCCGGCCACATAGAGAAAGGCAGCGCCGCCGCCCTACGGTTCGAGGTGAGAGGGATGGTCGACGGCAACGCCGCCGTCGTCCTCGAACACGTCACTCGATTGCGCAACGACTTGTGTCCGGACTGGCCGCAACCCGCCCAGGAAGGCGGGTCGTACCGCATCGAGATCACCGGTGAACCGACCTACGCCATGGACCTCTGCCTCAGCAGCCGCAACGGCGACCACAACCACGCGGGGCTCGTCGCGACGGCCGCCCGGGTCGTCAACGCCATCCCCGCGGTCGTTGCCGCCCCGTCGGGGATCAGGACGACGTTGGACTTGCCGCTGATAACTGGGAATGGGCTGTACGCTGGCGTTACGTCGGGCTGAACTGAATCGAAGGACATGCCTATGCGGACGCCACTGCGTTACGTGATTTCGGTTGTTGCAGTGTCCGGCGCCGCGGCGGCTTTAGCGGCCGCGCCGATCGCAGCAGCCGATCCGGATTCGACTCTTCCGCAATGCACCACCGTTGGCGGTGACCAGAGCGTCGGCACCGCCACGACCGAGTGCGAGACGCCGGGAAACGTTCAATTGAATGCCACCGCTCCCGACGTGCCCGTCTACCCGTACCCCTGGGACGACGAATTCTATGGACCCGCGCTGATCATCGGTGGCGGCAACTGGGGTCCGCACGGCGGCGGTGGCGGCGGCCACCGTTAGTCCGCGTTCTTTTCCTGGCCCATAGAGGAGGCCAACCGTGCGCATCAAAAACCGTTATCTGACAATGCTTTTGGCGACGGCAGGAGCCTTCGCGGCGATCGCCGTCGCGCATGTTGCCGAGGCAGCACCCCAGTGCACGAACACCGGCCCGAACACGACCCAGTGTGAGAGCAACGGCAACGCGCAGATCGTGACGTCGCCGCCGGCCAACAACGACTACCCCTACTGGGGCTTCCCGATCATCGGCGTCGGGGGCATCGGTATCGGCTGGTGACCCCGCCATAGCGGCTGTCTCACCGTTTCGGTTAACCTAACTTTTCTATTCGACACCCCGGATAGAAGGTGGGTGAGTTGCTGCGCGACACCCGAACGCGGTTGCGTCCGAGCTGGCTGCTGCTCGGGCCCGCCTTTGTCGCCGCCATCGCCTACGTCGATCCGGGCAATGTCGCGGCCAACATCAGCGCAGGCGCCCAATACGGCTTTCTGCTGGTGTGGGTGATCTTCCTGGCCAATGTCATGGCTGCACTCGTGCAGTACCTGTCGGCCAAACTCGGACTGGTCAGCGGACGCACGCTGCCTGAGGCCGTCGCGGAGCACTGCCGCACCCCGACCCGCATCGCCTACTGGCTACAGGCCGAATTGGTCGCCATGGCAACCGATCTCGCAGAGGTCGTCGGAGGCGCGATCGCGCTGAACCTGCTGTTCAAGCTTCCGCTGGTGGTCGGCGGGGTGATCACCGGGACGGTGTCGCTGCTTCTGCTCGCGGTGCAGAACCGCCGCGGCCAGCGGATGTTCGAGCGGGTCATCAGCGGCTTGCTGCTGATCATCGCGATCGGATTCCTCACCAGTCTCTTCGTCGAGCCACCACCGCTCGCCGACGCGGCGGCCGGCCTGGTGCCGCGCTTCCAGGGAGCGGAGAGCGTGCTGCTGGCCACGGCCATGCTCGGCGCGACGGTGATGCCGCATGCCGTCTATCTGCATTCCGGGCTGGCCCGCGACCGCCACGGCCATCCCGAGGCGGGCCCTGCGCGCAGTTGGCTGCTGCGGGTGACGCGGATGGACGTCGGCTTGGCGATGCTATTGGCTGGCGCAATCAACCTGTCGATGGTTCTCGTCGCCGCCACCAACTTGCAGGGCCGCGACAACACCGACTCCATCGAAGCCGCTCACGCGGCCGTGCGCGACACCCTCGGAACGACGGCCGCACTGTTCTTCGCCGTCGGGCTTCTAGCGTCGGGTCTCGCGTCGACGTCGGTCGGCGCGTACGCCGGGGCGATGATCATGCAGGGCCTGTTGCAGCGGACCTATCCGCTCTTGGTGCGTCGCCTGGTCACCCTGATTCCGGCGCTGGCAATTCTGGCCGTCGGCATCGATCCCAGCCGCGCATTGGTGATCTCGCAGGTCGTGCTGTCGTTCGGGATACCGTTCGCGCTCGTCCCACTGGTTCGGCTGACCAGCAATCGCGACGTGATGGGCGACGACACCAACCATCGGGTCACCACCGGGCTGGGCTGGGCCGTGGCCGCAATGATCACCGCGCTGAACGTGGTGCTGATCTATCTGACCGTCGCGCGTTGACGGCGCCTTTCGCGCGAACGTTCCTTATCAGTCGAAATCTGCGCGAAAAGTCGACTGGTAAGGAACGTTCGCGAGGTCGATAAAATGTGATACCGATGCCACAACACAGCTACTTCGCGTACGGGTCCAACCTGTGCGTGCAGCAGATGGCGCGACGGTGCCCCAACGCCGCCGATCCCCGACCCGCAATGCTGGCCGACCATGGCTGGCTGATCAACGAGCGCGGTGTCGCGACCGTCGAGCCGTTCGATGGTTCGCACGTCCACGGCGTGGTGTGGCAACTCGACGATCGCGATCTAGCGACCTTGGACAGCGCCGAAGGCGTCCCGGTCCGCTACCGCCGCGACCGGCTGACCGTGCACACAGACGAGGGGCCGTCGCAGGCGTGGGTCTACATCGATCACCGCGTCGACCCCGGGCCGCCGCGACCGGGATACCTCGAACGCATCATCGACGGCGCGCTCCACCACGGGCTACCGCACCGCTGGGTGGAATTCCTCCGCCGGTGGGATCCGTCGCACTGGCCAGTGCCCAGGGACAACTCGAGTGCCGATGCGCCGCAATCGCTTTCACAACTGCTCGCCGACCCGGCCGTGCTCGAGGAGAGCACGCTGCGGTCGCGGTTCGGCTTCATGGCGATCCACGGCGGCGGGCTGGAGCAGATGACCGATGTCATCGCCGAACGGGCTGCAGATGCGGCGGGCGCGTCGGTATATCTGCTGCGGCACCCGAAGGATTATCCGCACCATCTGCCGTCGGCGCTGTATCGGCCAGAAGAGTCGACGCGGCTCGCGAAGTTCCTCGACCACGTCGAGGTCGCGATCTCCCTGCACGGCTATGGCCGGTTGGGCCGAAGCACGCAGCTGCTTGCCGGCGGCGGCAACCGCGCGCTCGCCGCACACGTAGCCGGACATATCGACGTGCCGGGCTATCACGTGATCACCGACCTCGCCGCGATTCCCCGCGAGCTGCGGGGGCTGCATCCCGACAACCCGGTCAACCGCGTGCGCGGTGGCGGCACCCAGCTTGAACTCTCGCCGCGGCTGCGCGGCCTCAGCCCCCGCAGCGCACCGGCGGAGGAGGACGGTCTGTCGCCGGCGACGTCCGCTCTGATTCAGGGCCTTGTTGCCGCCGCGCACACCTGGAAGCTCACGACTGCCTGACGTCTCCCGGTGACGTTCCCTCCAACGTCGCGGTTGCCGCCTCGGCGAGGACGTCGTCGACGTCGTGGCGACGCTGCCACGCACGCCGTTGACGCATCGCGCCGTTGCCGTCGGAGACGATGCGGGACAGTTCGGCACGCACCAGGTCGTAGTCGCCGACGTCCTCGAGCGCAGGGCGGATGTGCTCGACGAGTCGACCGAGCAGCTCTGCGGCCGGCATCGAGGCGTGGCTTTCCGTGAGGTCGATCGCGTCGCCGCCGAGGCCGTCGCGCGCCGACTTCCAGTACGCGGCCCGCAGAGCATACGGCGACAGCGGCGCAAGGCCTTCATCCCGCTTTTCGGCGTCGAGCGCGGTCATCACGCAGCCCCGGATCAAGGCAGCGAGCAACACCGACTCGGCCACCGTGGCGGGCACGTCGGCCACGCGTACCTCGATGGTCGGGAAATTCGCCGACGGACGCACATCCCAATAGACCATCCCGGCGTCGAGCATCGCGCCGCTGTCCTGCAACATCTGCACCACGGCGTCGTACTCGTCGGCGGATTCGAAGTGCGGCGGCGGCCCGGCGCTGGGCCAGCGCTGCCACAGGATGCTGCGCCAGCTGGCGTAGCCGGTGTCGGTGTTGCGGTAGATGGCCGAGTTGGCGGTCACCGCCAACAACAGCGGCAGCCACGGCCGCAGCCGATTGCTCACCTGGATTGCGGCATCGCGGTCGGGCACGGCCACGTGCACATGGCACCCGCAGATGCCCTGTTCGTGCGCGATCATCCCGAACTGCTCCCCGATCCGGCGATAGCGCTCGTTGTCGGAGATCGGGAACGTGTGCGGAACCGTCGGCGGAAGCCCGACCGCGAGCAACTGTGTCCCGGCGGCCTCGGCGGCTTGCGCGGCGATGCGCCTCAGCCGCGCCAGCTCGGCCCGCAGTTCGTCGGTGGTGGCGGCTACGTCGGTCGTCGTCTCGAGCTGGCAGCTGGTCAACTCGAGCTGCAGCTCGACGCCATGCCGTTTCGCCTGACGGGCAACGGCCTGGTTGCGGGCGACCGGTTCGCCGCTGCCTGGGTCGACGAGGAGGAACTCCTCTTCGACGCCGACCGTGGGGTGACTGGCCACAGTGCCTCCAAATATTGATCCGGCCCGTCGGAAGATTTCACGACGGGCCGGATCGCGCGGTGGCTCCTTATGCGGTTCTATCCGCCGGGCCCGACAAGTCTGGCGGCTCATTAGTTGCCCGACACAGCTGTTTCCAAACATACGATCGCGAGATGACCAGAGAGTTTCGGTTCGGTGTCGGATTGCGCGTCGCGAAGTCGCTGTCGTCGGTTCAGGAGGAGGCCCGCCGGGCCGAGGACCTCGGCTTCGACGTGCTGCACCTGCCGGACCATATCGGTGCACCCGCGCCATTCCCGACGTTGATGGCGGCCGCCGCAGCGACCGAGACGTTACGGATGGGCACGTTCGTACTCAATGCCTCCTTCTACAAACCGGCCCTGTTGGCGCGCGATGTGCAGGCGTTGCGCGACCTGTCCGGCGGCCGGTTCGATCTGGGGCTGGGCGCAGGCTATGCGCAGCACGAGTTCGAGGCCGCAGAGCTGCGATACCCCAGCGCTCGCGAGCGCGTCGAGTACCTGGCCCATGTGACCGAGTACGTGGGCGAACATCTGCCCGACATCCCAGTGCTGATTGCAGGCAACGGCGACCGGCTCCTGACGGTGGCCGCTCGGCAGGCCGACATCATCGGGCTGACCGGAGGCCGACCCATCACCGCGACGACGAACCCGCTCGCCGAACGGATCGACTTCGTCCGCCGTGCGGCGGGCGACCGCTTCGACGAACTCGAATTGAACATCGCGATCACTGCGCTGCCCCGCGACGGGTCCGGACGGCCCGACCTCTCGATTACCCGACGCGCATTGCCGCACATGTCCGATGAGGAGCTGCTGGCGACTCCGGCAGTGCTGTCGGGGTCGACGCGCGACATCGCCGACACGATTCGTCGGTACCGCGACACCTACGGCGTGAGCTATGTGATCGTGCAGGACAAGCACGCCGAGGCGTTCTCGAAAGTGATCGCTGAGCTGCGGTAATCGACGTGCCGTCCAGGTTTCGACCGCTGCTGTGAGCTGCCTCAGCCGAGCGCACGCGGCGTGTTAGTAGCGGCGGCGGCGACCGCGCAGGACGTCCCTCACCCGCTCGCCGGTCTTGCGAACCCGTGCGCGGATCTGGTCGACCGCGCCGTCGTCCTGCATCCGCGCGTCGCCCGTCGCCTCACCGAAACGTTGCTTGGCGCGGCCGGCAATCCGCTCGAACTCGATCCTGGCCTTGCGTGTTGCACCCATGGATACGGTGTTGCCGCTGGGCGACAAGCGGAAACGCAGCTTCACGGTAAGCTCCCAGCGTCCCGCCCTCGTAGCTCAGGGGATAGAGCACGGCTCTCCTAAAGCCGGTGTCGCAGGTTCGAATCCTGCCGGGGGCACTCATCGCTTGTATTACGTCGGGTGATGGCTGACATTTCGCCTTCGGTTGATGAGCGACAGTGTTTCGGCTGATGCTTTACACCTACTTCGGTTGATTCTTGACACTCCCTAGATGAGGGAGTTGAGCGTGGCCGAGCAGCGGTATCAGGCCGTGTTAGCGGTGATCAGCGATGGGTTGTCGATCTCGCAGGTCGCATCGAAGGTAGGAGTGTCGCGCCAGACGCTGCACTCGTGGTT
>LZSH01000272.1 GCA_001665255.1 Mycobacteriaceae bacterium 1482268.1
GCCGACACCGAGAACAAGCTCGCGTTCGCACGCCAGTACTACAACGACTCGGCCGCCACGCTGAATCGGCTGATCAGTACCATTCCGTGGATGTTCGTCGCGCCGCTGTCCGGCGTGTCGGAACGCGAGTACTACCAGACACCGAGATAGGTATGCGGATCGTCTTTGCAGGGACCCCGGAGCCGGCGCTGCCGTCACTGCGCCGGCTCATCGACTCATCGCGCCATGAGGTGGTCGCGGTGCTCACGCGCCCGGATGCCGCGTCCGGCCGCCGGGGCAAGCTCTCGCCGTCGCCGGTAGCGGCGGTGGCGCTGGAACACAACATCCCGGTGCTGCGGCCCGAGCGACCCAACTCCGACGAATTCGTCTCGGAGCTGGCGGGATTCGCGCCCGATGCGTGCGCAGTCGTGGCCTATGGGGCGCTGCTGCGCGACGGTCTGCTGGCCGTGCCCGCGCGTGGCTGGATCAACCTGCATTTCTCGTTGCTGCCCGCGTGGCGCGGCGCGGCGCCGGTGCAGGCGGCGATCGCCGCGGGCGACACAGTGACCGGGGCGACCACCTTCCAGATCGAGCCCTCGCTGGACTCGGGACCGGTGTACGGCGTCGTCACCGAGACGATCAGGCCCACCGACACCGCGGGGGATCTGCTTGACCGCCTGTCGATTTCGGGTGCCGCGCTGCTGGAGACCACGATGGACGGCATCGCCGACGGATCATTGTCGGCGGTGCCGCAGCCGGCCGAGGGGGTCACCGTCGCGCCGAAAGTCACGGTCGACGACGCCAGGGTGCGCTGGGACCTGCCCGCCCACGTCGTCGAGCGGCGGATCCGCGCTGTCACGCCGAACCCCGGCGCGTGGACGGTCATCGGTGAGCTCAGGATCAAGCTCGGTCCCGTCACCCTCGATACGTCGGATCCGCTTGCGCCGGGAGCGATTCGGTCGGACAAAAGCGGCGTGTGGGTCGGGACGGCGTCGCAGCCGGTGCGGCTCGGCACCGTCCAGCCGCCGGGCAAGAAGCCGATGGACGCGACAGCATGGGCACGCGGTGCCCGCCTCGACGGATCCGCGGCGGCGACATGACCGACCCGCGGAGAGCGCGCAGGCCACGTCGCAAACCGCTCGACCCGGCGCGTCGCGCGGCATTCGACGTGCTGCGCGCGGTCACCGAACGCGACGCATACGCCAACCTCGTGCTGCCCGCGCTGCTGACCGAACGCGGAATCACGGGCCGTGACGCCGCGTTCGCCACCGAACTGGCCTACGGGGCGTGCCGCACCCGCGGGCTGCTCGACGCCGTCATCGCCCAGGCCGCGGGCCGCTCGCCCGACCGCATCAATCCAGTGCTGCTGGACCTTCTTCGCCTTGGCGCGTACCAGTTGCTGCGCACCCGCGTGGACGCGCACGCCGCGGTGTCGACCACCGTCGAGCAAGCCGGAATCGAATTCGACTCGGCCCGAGCGGGTTTCGTCAACGGCGTGCTGCGTACGGTCGCGGGGCGCGAGCTGCAGTCGTGGATCGACGAGCTGGCGCCGTCCGCCGAATCCGACCCCGTCGGCCATCTCGCGTTCGTGCACGCTCATCCGCGGTGGATCGCGCAGGCGTTCGCCGACGCCCTCGGCGGCCGAGCGGGCGAGCTGAAGGCCCTGCTCGAAGCCGACGACGACCGGCCGGTGGTACATCTGGCATCCCGCCCCGGAGCGCTGACGGCCGATGAACTCGCAGCGGCCGCAGGTGGAACCGTCGGCCGGTATTCGCCGTATGCCGTGTATCTCACCGGCGGTGACCCCGGGCAGCTGGACGCGGTCCGCGACGGCGCGGCGCTGGTTCAGGACGAAGGCAGCCAGCTGGTGGCCAGGGCGCTCACGCTTGCCCCGGTCGCCAGCGACGGCGGTCGCTGGCTGGATCTGTGTTCGGGGCCCGGCGGTAAGACGGCGCTGCTGGCTGCGATCGCCTCAGGCTCCGGCGCCCGGATCACCGCCGTCGAGCCGAACGCGCGCCGAGCCGACATGGTCA
>LZSH01000273.1 GCA_001665255.1 Mycobacteriaceae bacterium 1482268.1
AACGGGTGTGTTGTTTGAGAACTCAATAGTGTGTTTGGTGGTTTTTGTTTGTTGTTTTTGTTTTGGCCACGCCGTGCACTCCCCGTGTGTGGGTGTGGCCTATCTTTTTTGCCAGTTTGATACTGGTTGCTTTGATCGGATTGTTCTGAACAGAGGTTCTTAGTTTTTGTTTGGAGAGTTTGATCCTGGCTCAGGACGAACGCTGGCGGCGTGCTTAACACATGCAAGTCGAACGGTAAGGCCCTTTCGGGGGTACACGAGTGGCGAACGGGTGAGTAACACGTGGGTGATCTGCCCTGCACTTTGGGATAAGCCTGGGAAACTGGGTCTAATACCGAATATTCCTTGCTGGTCGCATGGCCTGGTGGGGGAAAGCTTTTGCGGTGTGGGATGGGCCCGCGGCCTATCAGCTTGTTGGTGGGGTGATGGCCTACCAAGGCGACGACGGGTAGCCGGCCTGAGAGGGTGTCCGGCCACACTGGGACTGAGATACGGCCCAGACTCCTACGGGAGGCAGCAGTGGGGAATATTGCACAATGGGCGCAAGCCTGATGCAGCGACGCCGCGTGAGGGATGACGGCCTTCGGGTTGTAAACCTCTTTCAATAGGGACGAAGCGTAAGTGACGGTACCTATAGAAGAAGCACCGGCCAACTACGTGCCAGCAGCCGCGGTAATACGTAGGGTGCGAGCGTTGTCCGGAATTACTGGGCGTAAAGAGCTCGTAGGTGGTTTGTCGCGTTGTTCGTGAAAACTCAAGGCTTAACCTTGGGCGTGCGGGCGATACGGGCAGACTGGAGTACTGCAGGGGAGACTGGAATTCCTGGTGTAGCGGTGGAATGCGCAGATATCAGGAGGAACACCGGTGGCGAAGGCGGGTCTCTGGGCAGTAACTGACGCTGAGGAGCGAAAGCGTGGGGAGCGAACAGGATTAGATACCCTGGTAGTCCACGCCGTAAACGGTGGGTACTAGGTGTGGGTTTCCTTCCTTGGGATCCGTGCCGTAGCTAACGCATTAAGTACCCCGCCTGGGGAGTACGGCCGCAAGGCTAAAACTCAAAGGAATTGACGGGGGCCCGCACAAGCGGCGGAGCATGTGGATTAATTCGATGCAACGCGAAGAACCTTACCTGGGTTTGACATGCACAGGACGCCGGCAGAGATGTCGGTTCCCTTGTGGCCTGTGTGCAGGTGGTGCATGGCTGTCGTCAGCTCGTGTCGTGAGATGTTGGGTTAAGTCCCGCAACGAGCGCAACCCTTGTCTCATGTTGCCAGCACGTTATGGTGGGGACTCGTGAGAGACTGCCGGGGTCAACTCGGAGGAAGGTGGGGATGACGTCAAGTCATCATGCCCCTTATGTCCAGGGCTTCACACATGCTACAATGGCCGGTACAAAGGGCTGCGATGCCGTGAGGTGGAGCGAATCCTTTCAAAGCCGGTCTCAGTTCGGATCGGGGTCTGCAACTCGACCCCGTGAAGTCGGAGTCGCTAGTAATCGCAGATCAGCAACGCTGCGGTGAATACGTTCCCGGGCCTTGTACACACCGCCCGTCACGTCATGAAAGTCGGTAACACCCGAAGCCGGTGGCCTAACCCCTTGTGGGAGGGAGCCGTCGAAGGTGGGATCGGCGATTGGGACGAAGTCGTAACAAGGTAGCCGTACCGGAAGGTGCGGCTGGATCACCTCCTTTCTAAGGAGCACCACGAAAAGAGTTGGCAGTGGGCCAATCTCGAAGCCGTGATGGAGCCGGTCGCTGTAGTGGCGCCGGCTTGGTGCAGCAACAAACGGTGAGCCGCAACGGGTTATGCGGTGATGGATTGCCAGACACACTATTGGGCTTTGAGACAACAAGCCCGTTTATCTCTTTGCCCTGTGTGTTGGGGAACCGGGGATAAGTGGATTGGTTGTCGCCCTGCTTTGGTGGTGGGGTGTGGTGTTTGATTTGTGGATAGTGGTTGCGAGCATCTAGCAATGGATACCTGTGGGTGTTTGTTGTTGATGTGCAATTTTTTAGAGTTTGTAAACTCGAAAATCTTTTGGTTTTTGTGTTGTAAGTGTTTAAGGGCGCATGGTGGATGCCTTGGCACTGAGAGCCGATGAAGGACGTGGGAGGCTGCGATATGCCTCGGGGAGTTGTCAACCGAGCGTGGATCCGAGGATGTCCGAATGGGGAAACCCGGCGCGAGTGATGTCGCGTCACTGTCTGGTGAATCTATAGCCAGTCAGAGGTAACGCGGGGAAGTGAAACATCTCAGTACCCGTAGGAAGAGAAAACAAAATGTGATTCCGTGAGTAGTGGCGAGCGAAAGCGGAGGATGGCTAAACCGGATGCATGTGATACCCGGCGGGGGTTGTGTGTTCGGTGTTGTGGGGTCTGTGTTCCATTCACCGCCGTGGATGGCAGCAGTGATAAAAGCATGTGTTAGGTGAAGTGGCCTGGGATGGTCTGTCCGTAGAGGGTGAGAGCCCCGTAACCGAAAACATGTGCTCTGTTGTCGCAGTGTCCCCGAGTAGCAGCGGGCCCGTGGAATCTGCTGTGAATCTGCCGGGACCACCCGGTAAGCCTGAATACTTCTCAGTGACCGATAGCGGATCAGTACCGTGAGGGAATGGTGAAAAGTACCCCGGGAGGGGAGTGAAAGAGTACCTGAAACCGTGTGCCTACAATCCGTCAAAGCCCTCGACTTTTGTGGGGTGATGGCGTGCCTTTTGAAGAATGAGCCTGCGAGTCAGGGACATGTCGCGAGGTTAACCCGGGAGGGGTAGCCGCAGCGAAAGCGAGTCTGAATAGGGCGTATCCACCGTGAGGTGGTGTAGTGGTGTGTTCTGGACCCGAAGCGGAGTGATCTACCCATGGCCAGGGTGAAGCGACGGTAAGACGTCGTGGAGGCCCGAACCCACTTAGGTTGAAGACTGAGGGGATGAGCTGTGGGTAGGGGTGAAAGGCCAATCAAACTCCGTGATAGCTGGTTCTCCCCGAAATGCATTTAGGTGCAGCGTTGCGTGGTTCTTGTTGGAGGTAGAGCTACTGGATGGCCGATGGGCCCTACTAGGTTACTGACGTCAGCCAAACTCCGAATGCCGACAAGGTAGAGCGTGGCAGTGAGACGGCGGGGGATAAGCTCCGTGCGTCGAGAGGGAAACAGCCCAGATCGCCGGCTAAGGCCCCTAAGCGTGTGCTAAGTGGAAAAGGATGTGCAGTCGCAAAGACAACCAGGAGGTTGGCTTAGAAGCAGCCACCCTTGAAAGAGTGCGTAATAGCTCACTGGTCAAGTGATTGTGCGCCGATAATGTAGCGGGGCTCAAGCACACCGCCGAAGCCGCGGCAGCCACCTTGTGGTGGCTGGGTAGGGGAGCGTCCTGCATCCGGTGAAGCAGCCGTGGAAACGTGTTGTGGAGGGTGTGGGAGTGAGAATGCAGGCATGAGTAGCGATAAGGCAAGTGAGAACCTTGCCCGCCGAAAGACCAAGGGTTCCTGGGCCAGGCCAGTCCGCCCAGGGTGAGTCGGGACCTAAGGCGAGGCCGACAGGCGTAGTCGATGGACAACGGGTTGATATTCCCGTACCCGTGTGTACGCGCCCATGACGAATCAGAGGTACTAACCACCCAAAACCAGCCCCACCGATCACCTTCGGGTGTGAGGGGGGCCGGGGCTGCGTGGGACCTTCTTTGGTAGTAGTCAAGCGATGGGGTGACGCAGGAAGGTAGCCGTACCAGTCAGTGGTGATACTGGGGCAAACCGGTAGGAAGACAGATAGGCAAATCCGTCTGTCACTAAATTCCGAGAGGTGATGCATAGCCGAATGAGGCGAATTCGGTGATCCTATGCTGCCAAGAAAAGCCTCTAGTGAGTACACACACGGCCCGTACCCCAAACCGACACAGGTGGTCAGGTAGAGAATACCGAGGCGTACGAGTGAACTATGGTTAAGGAACTCGGCAAAATGCCCCCGTAACTTCGGGAGAAGGGGGACCCACACACCGTCAACCCACATGCTGGGGGCAGCGGGAGTGGGTGGCACAAACCAGTGAGAAGCGACTGTTTACTAAAAACACAGGTCCGTGCGAAGTCGCAAGACGATGTATACGGACTGACGCCTGCCCGGTGCTGGAAGGTTAAGAGGACCCGTTAACCCGTAAGGGTGAAGCGGAGAATTTAAGCCCCAGTAAACGGCGGTGGTAACTATAACCATCCTAAGGTAGCGAAATTCCTTGTCGGGTAAGTTCCGACCTGCACGAATGGCGTAACGACTTCTCAGCTGTCTCAACCATAGACTCGGCGAAATTGCACTACGAGTAAAGATGCTCGTTACGCGCGGCAGGACGAAAAGACCCCGGGACCTTCACTACAACTTGGTATTGGTGCTCGATACGGTTTGTGTAGGATAGGTGGGAGACTAAGAAACTTTCACGCCAGTGAAAGCGGAGTCGTTGTTGAAATACCACTCTGACCGTATTGGGCCTCTAACCTCGAACCGTCTATCCGGTTCAGGAACAGTGCCTGGTGGGTAGTTTAACTGGGGCGGTTGCCTCCCAAAAAGTAACGGAGGCGCCCAAAGGTTCCCTCAACCTGGACGGCAATCAGGTGTTGAGTGTAAGTGCACAAGGGAGCTTGACTGCGAGACAAACACGTCAAGCAGGGACGAAAGTCGGGACTAGTGATCCGGCACCCCCGAGTGGAAGGGGTGTCGCTCAACGGATAAAAGGTACCCCGGGGATAACAGGCTGATCTTCCCCAAGAGTCCATATCGACGGGATGGTTTGGCACCTCGATGTCGGCTCGTCGCATCCTGGGGCTGGAGCAGGTCCCAAGGGTTGGGCTGTTCGCCCATTAAAGCGGCACGCGAGCTGGGTTTAGAACGTCGTGAGACAGTTCGGTCTCTATCCGCCGCGCGCGTCAGAAGCTTGAGGAAACCTGTCCCTAGTACGAGAGGACCGGGACGGACGAACCTCTGGTCTACCAGTTGTCCCACCAGGGGCACCGCTGGATCGCCACGTTCGGACAGGATAACCGCTGAAAGCATCTAAGCGGGAAACCCCCTCCAAGACCAGGCTTCTCACCCATCAAGTGGGATAAGGCCCCCCGCAGACCACGGGATCAATAGACCAGACCTACACACCTAGCAATAGGCGCAGGGAACTGGCACTAACCGGCCGAAAACTTACACACAACCAAAACCTCGCAACCACACCCACAAACCCAACAAAACCCCCACACCCCACCACCAAAACACACCCAAAACTGGTGAAACACAACACAATAAAGTTACGGCGGAAATAGCGACAGGGAAACGCCCGGACCCATCCCGAACCCGGAAGCTAAGCCTGCCAGCGCCGATGATACTACCCAACCCGGGTGGAAAAGTAGGACACCGCCGAACACA
>LZSH01000274.1 GCA_001665255.1 Mycobacteriaceae bacterium 1482268.1
GGGTCGATGCCGATCGCGGTGGCGTCGAGCACGTCGCCGTCGGGCATGGTGGCGGCGGGCGCCCACGGGGTGGGCGTGCTATCGCTCGGTGCCGGTCTGATCGGCGGGAAGAAGGACTTGGCCGCGCACTGGGCGCTGGGGGAGAAGGCCGCCGCCGACAACGGCAAGGAGTTCCGGCGGGAGGAATGGCGTCTGGTCATCCGGGCGCATCTGGCGCACACGCGCGAGAAGGCGATCGCCGAGGTGCGCGAAGGACGCGAAGCCGAACGCAGCGGATACTTCAAACGGGTCGCGGGCCTGAAGAACGACTACACGCTGGAGCAGGAGATCGAGGAGGACGCAGCGCTCGTCGGCAGCCCCGATGACATGATCGAGGCCTTGCACCGGCTGCAGACGATTACCGGCGGATTCGGCGGATTCCTTGTGCTGGCCGGGGATTGGGCCGACCGCGAGGCGACGTTGCGCAGTTATGAATTGATGGCGCGCTATGTGATCCCCGAGTTCCGGGGGCACCTCGATCCGCTGCGGGCGAGTTACGACATGGTGGTGTCGAAGAAGAAGGACTACGGCGCGCCCGCGATGGCTGCGATCAAGAAGGCCTACGAGGATGCGGGCCAACAGATGCCCGAGGACCTCAACCCGACAAACCTGCGCTGACGCTGCCCTTTCCGCCTAAAGGGCGAACACCTGACCATCGTGAGCGACGGTGATTTTTCCCGAAAGGTGCTTGCCGATCGCGTCACGCCATTGCGAATCCGGGACATCGATCGGAAAGTAGTGACTCAGCACCACGTGTTTGGCCCGCGCCGCCGCGGCGACTTCACCGACGTCGTCGGCCGAGGTATGCGACTTCTGAAGGTAATTCGGCGGAAGGCGTTCGTGGTCGGACACGTCCTCGAAGCTGAACTGCGCCTCGTGCACGAGGATGTCGGTGTCTTTTGCGAGGCTTATGAGGTTGTCGGACTTGGTCGTGTCGCCTGAGAAGGTCACCGACACACCCGATTTCCTCAGATCGAACCGGAAGCCGAACGCCGGGAAGACGTCATAATGCGAGACCAACGTCGCGGTGACGGTCACGTTGTCATCCGACATCACCCGAAACGGGTCGGTCTTCGGCGACCTGTTGAGGTAGTTCGCCGCCGGCGACGTGGCAATCTCGGAGACTTTGAGCAGGTTTGCAATGTCGCCGGATCCCATATCACGGGCGAAAATGTTGCTGCTGTAGGCGTAGGCCTGAATGAGGGATTGCGTCATCGCCATCAGTCCCGGTGTCGGGTCTTCGCATTGACGGTTGCCGGAGCAGCGTTGCCGACTTCATCGGGCGGCAGCCCGCCGGCCGGGCCGGGTCCGTAGACCGTCACCGGCGGCCGCCCCTTCGACGCGTGTACCCGCCGGATAGGAAGAAACTGAAGTAGTCGACGGTGTGGTCGGAGTGTAGATGGGTAATGAACATGCTTTTCAGGTCATCGAACTGTAGACCCGCATTCGTGAACGCGTTGAATGAGCCCAACCCGCAATCGATCTGATAGATATCGCCGCCGACTTTCAACGCTGACGAGATTCCGAACCTGTTCGGCACCGGCGGGGGTCCGCCTTTACTCCCAGCGTGATCAGCGCGTTCTCGGGCAGCGGTCCGATCTTTAGCGTCGACCGGCAGCCGGACACACCGAGCACCGCGCTGCCCATGACCACCGGCATCAGCGCCAGGACGGACCGCCGGGAGATGTCGATGATCAGACTTCCTGCGCTACGGCCGTCAGAACCTTGTCGACATCGCCGATGCCGCCGTCGAACGGATTGCCACGCTTGATGACCAGCGTGCCGCCAGGAGTGACAGCCACCAATTGCGGTGAGCTGGAGCCTATTTGGAGCTTGCGGACAAACCGCACCTGATCCAGCTGTACCAGCGCTCCGCCGCGATAGCTGAACAGTCCGAGCTTGCGGTCGATCACTGCGACGGGCCGGCACTGACTCAACGGTTGATTGCGACGCGACCGGATCTTGCGCACCACGAGCGAGGTCAGCACCGCGAGAACGAGGCCGACGCCGGCGAAAATCGCGCCCAACGTCTGTGACGGCGTCCCCGCGATCAGGGCGACAAGGCCGAACCCACCGACGACGAGCGTGACGATGCCCAGCACGAAGGCAATGACCGTCAGCGCACCCGTACAACGGTCGATGACCAGCACCCGGCGGCCGTCGTCGGTGACGAGGAGTCCGCCCGTATCGGCGAGGATCTGAAGCTCTGCAGGTGTGCTCACACGGGCAGCGTATTTCAAATGGCCATGGCGGCGCGCACGTCCTCCTCCGATGCCGACCCGCCGGTGCCGCTGGACGTGACCCTTCCCGCCTCGAGGATGTAGTAGCGCTGCGACGACTCGAGCGCGAATCCGATGTGCTGTTCGACGAGCAGTACGCCCAGGTCACCGCGCTGCGTCAGTTCGCTGACCACCGCCTCGATCTCGGCGACCACCGAGGGCTGGATGCCCTCGGTCGGTTCGTCGAGGATCAGGCACTTCGGGCTGGTGATCAGCGCGCGGGCGATCGCGAGCTGCTGGCGCTGGCCGCCGGAGAGCAGACCCGCGCGCCGGGTCAGCAGCTCCTTCAGCGCAGGGAACAGGTCGAGCTGCTCGTCGATCAACTGCTTGCCGTTCTTCCTGCCGTCGGCGACGACTTGAAGGTTCTCGGCGGTGGTCAGTTGGCCGAACGACTGCTGGCCCTGCGGTACATACGCCAGACCGCGCGCCACCCGCGCGCTGGGCCGCAGCTTGGTGATGTCCTCGCCGTCGAACACCACTTGGCCCGCGGAGCATTTGAGCAGCCCGACGGCCGCGCGCAGCAGCGTCGTCTTGCCCGCACCGTTGTGGCCCATCACGGCGGCGACCCCGTCGGAGGGCACTTCGACGCTGACCCCGTGAATGACCTCTGAGCGGCCGTAGCCGGCGCGGACGTCGATAAGCTGCAGCACTATGAGCTCTCTTCGATGAGTTCGTCGGGGATCCCGTCGGCTCCTGCTGCCGCCGTGCCGAGGTAGACCTCAGCCACCTTGGGATCGGCCTGGACTTCGGCGACGGAACCCTCGGCGATGACCTTTCCGCGGGCCAGCACGGTCACCGACGTCGCGAACGCGCGCATGAAGTCCATGTCGTGCTCGACGACGACGACGGTGCGTTCACCTCCGATGCGGCGCAACAGGTTTCCGGTCTCTTCCCGTTCTTCGGTGCTCATTCCCGCGACCGGCTCGTCGAGCAGCAGGACATCGGCGTTCTGCACGAGGAGCATGCCGATCTCCAGCCATTGCTTCTGGCCGTGCGCCAGCACACCCGCCGGCTTATTGGCCAGATCGGTCAAACCCGTTGTCTCCAAGGCCTCTTCGATCGACGGCAGAATTCCCTTACGGCGACGCAGCAGCGTCCACATCGAACGACCCGCCCCGGCGGCAATGTCGAGGTTCTGCAGCACGGTCAGCTGCTCGAACACGCTCGCGGTCTGGAACGTCCGGCCAACGCCCCGCCGCGCGATCTGATGCACCTTCCTGCCGAGCAGATCCACACCGGACTTGTTCACCGACCCGGTCGCAGGGACCAGACCGGTGATCGCGTCGATCACTGTCGTCTTACCGGCGCCGTTGGGTCCGATCAGGAACCGCAGATCGCCTTGGAAGAGCGTGAGGTCCACGTCGCTGACAGCCTTGAAGCCGTCGAAATCGACTGTCAGCCCGCGGACTTCGAGGTACTGGGCGCCCATTCCGATGTTGCCACCGGCCAACGGTTGCTTCTCTGCGGTGGTCACAGGCCCGCCCCCACCTTCTGCGTCTCGGGCTCCGGGTCGGCTACGTCGGAGGCCGGCGTCTTGCGCTGACGGCGCAATCGGGTCACCAATGCGCCCAGTCCGGCCAGCCCGGCGGGGAAGAACCCGACGACGACGATGAACAGCAGACCTTGCGCGTACGTCCACTCCGACGGAAAGCGTTCGGAGAACAGCGTTTGCGCCCACGCGACGCCGATGGCGCCCAGCACCGGCCCGAGCAGTGTGGTGCGTCCGCCGATCGCCACCCCGATCAGGAAAGCGATGGACGGAAGGATGCCGACCTGTGACGGCGCGATGAAGCCGACGATCGGTGCAAACAGTGCGCCGGCGATGCTGGCGAACAGGGCGGCGACGGTGTAGGCAACGACCTTGATGTTGGCCGGGTCGTAACCCAGGAAGCGGACCCGTTCCTCGCCGTCGCGCACCGCGACCAACAGCTCTCCGTAGCGGCTGTGCATCAGCTGGCGCGCCACCGCGACGACGATGAGCAGGACACCCGCCGCGATGAAATAGAGCATGCGCCGGTTGGCCGGGTCGTTGAGCGTGAACCCGAAGAACGTACGAAACCTGTTGAGCCCGTTGCTGCCTCCCAGGCCGGTCTGGCCGACCAACAGGATCGCCAGCGCCGCGGCGAGCGCCTGCGACAGGATTGCGAAGTAGGCGCCCTTGACCCGCCGCTTGAAAACGCCCAATCCCAGCGCGGCCGCAATGGCGGTCGGCAGCACGACGATGGCCAGCAGGGTAAAGGCGGGGGAGGCGAACGGCTCCCAGTAAGCGGGCAGTTCGCGCACACCCGCGATCTGCATGAAGTCGGGCACCTCGTCGCCGCGCAGTTGTGCATCGGCGATTTTCAGATGCATGCCCATCATGTAGCCGCCGAGACCGAAGAACACGCCCTGCCCCAGGACCAGCATCCCGCCGCGGCCCCACGCCAAGCCGATGCCGACCGCCACGATCGCAAAACACAGGAACTTCCCCAGCAGGCTGAGGCGAAAGTCCGACAGCGCGGCGGGCGCGACCACGAAGAGCACCACGGCCGCCACCGCGAACCCGGCCCAGGTCTGCCAGCGGCCCAGGAGAGACTTCATGCCAGACTCCTCGTCCGAACCGTGAACAAGCCCTGCGGTCGCACCTGCAGAAAGATCACGATGATCACGAACACGATGACCTTGGCCAGCGACGCGGTGGTGTTGTACTCGATGAACGAGTTCAGGAAGCCAAGGGCCAACGCTGCGATGACGGTGCCCTTGATCTGGCCGAGGCCGCCGACGACCACGACAAGGAACGCGTCAATCAGATAGCTCTGCCCGATGGTCGGGCTGGTCGAGCCGATCAGCGTCAGCGCGACACCGGCCACCGCGGCCAGGCCCGAGCCGATGAAGAACGTCGTGATGTCGGTGCGCCGTGACGAGATCCCGCTGGTTTCAGCGAGATCGCGGTTCTGCACCACCGCCCTGATCCGTCGACCCATCGGGCTGACCTTCAACACGATCGCGAGCACCGCCACGCACACGACCGCCAGCGCCAGGATGAAGATGCGGGTCTTCGGTACCACCGCGCCGAGGATCTCCACGCCGCCCGACAGCCAGGCGGGGGCGACGACGTTCACGGCGGGCGCGCCGAAGATATCGCGGGCCACCTGCTGCAGGATCAGCCCGACACCGAACGTCACCAGCAGCGTGTCCAATGGCCTGTCATACATCCGTTGGATCAGCGTGGTTTCCAGCAACGCGCCCATCGCCCCGCCGATGAGGAACCCCACAACCAGCGAGATCAGCAGCGATGCACCGGCGCTCGACACGATCTGCTGTACCACGTAGGTGGTGTAGCAGCCGGCCATGATGAACTCACCGTGCGCCATATTGATGACGCCCATCTGACCGAAGGTGAGCGACAGTCCCAGGGCCGCCAGCAACAGAATCGAGCCGAGGCTCAATCCCGTTGCCAGCTGGCCGATTACGGCTTCCATACCCGACTCAGCTGGACAGTCCTGCGGCCCACGGGTACGACTTCAGGTACGGGTCGGGCTTGATCGGGCCGGGCGACTCCCAGATCGTGTAGATCAATCCGTCGGGATGGATCTCGCCGATGCGTGCGGTCTTGGTGATGTGGTGGTTGTCGCCGTCGATGGTGACCAGACCTTCGGGAGCGTCGAACGTCACCCCGCCACAGGCATCCTGAATGGCCTTGACGTCGAACGACTTCGCCTTCTCGACCGTGTTCTTCCACAGATACACCGAGACGTAGGCGGCCTCCATCGGATCCGACGTCGGCTTGTCGGCGCCGTACTTGTCCTTATAGGCCTTGACGAACGCCTTGTTCACCGGATTGTCGACG
>LZSH01000275.1 GCA_001665255.1 Mycobacteriaceae bacterium 1482268.1
CTAGACCGGCTGGAAGGCGAACGTGACCAGCTCGTTGCCCTCGTCGTCGGTGGTGAACGGGATCATCGTCAGCTCGACATCCATGCCGAACTGAAGCTTCTCGGGATCGTTCTCGGTGAGCCGGCCCTCGACGCGGATCACGTCATCGAGCTGCACGAGCCCGACGCCGAACGGAACGAAATCCTTGCCGGTCGGACCCTTGTACGGCGCCCCCGGCGGGAAGCCCTGCGTCGTCCACGCGATCAGGGTGCCGCGGCGAGGCAGCTTCACCTCGGACATGTCGCCCGCGCTGCATTTCGGGCAACGCTGCTGGATGGGGAACGTGGTGGCCCCACACGCCCCGCAGCGGCTACCGACCAGCTGCGGGTTCTCGTCGGGCCAGGTAGAGATCTCGGGCGCCAGCGCCTTCTGCTGTGTCGACACCCGATTGACATTAATCGGAAATGGCATTCTCGTCTAGAGAGAACACGCGGTCCAGCGTCCTGTGATCGGCTAACCTTCCCGGCGTGGACGCCGACAAGGCTCAGATCACCGAGGTGCTGATCCGCTACGCCACCGGAATCGACTCCAAAGACTGGAGCTTGTTCCGCAGGTGCTGGACCGACGAGGTCGATCTGGATTACGGCGATGTCGGCACCTTCACCGACCCCGACGCCTTCACCGATCTGTTCGCCCAGCTGCACGACCCGATGGGCAACACCTATCACCGGCTGTCGAACTTCGTGATCGAGGTCGACGGGGACCGGGCCACGGCGCGGACCTACGTACACGCCGTGCTCATGGTGAGTTCCGAGGACAATGCGCCGTGGGTCGACGTCGTCGGCCATTACGACGACGAGCTGGCGCGCACCGACGACGGATGGCGGATCCGCCGCAGGGTCACCCACACCCCGCGCATGCTGACCGGAGGGGGAGCGTCGGCGTGACAACCGATTTCGCGCACAAATATGGCAAATGGGCCGTCATCGCGGGCGCTTCCGAGGGCGTCGGCGCCAGCCTGGCCGATCAATTGGCCGGGCGCGGACTGGATCTCGTGCTGATCGCCCGCAACGACGCCCTGCTGCAGACGGTGGCCGCGGGTATACGCGAGCGCCACGGCGTCGAGGTGCGGCCCGTCGCACTGGATCTGACCGTTCCCGATATCTCCGATCGGGTGGCCGATGCGACAGACGGCCTCGAAGTGGGGCTCGTCATCTACAACGCCGGCGCCGCCAATCGGACGGTGGAGTTTCTCGACGACTCGTTCGAGGATTCGCTGCGCCAAATCCAGCTCGCATGCATCGGACCGGTCGCGCTGGCTCGGCATTTCGCGCCCGCCATGCGCGAGCGCGGGCGTGGCGGCATCGTGTTGGTGGGATCGCTGGCCTGCCTGTCCGGAGCTTCCCTGCTCGCGGTGTACTCCGCGGTGAAGGCGTTCAACGTCAACTTCGCTGAGGGGTTGTGGGCCGAATTGCGACCGCATGGCGTCGACGTCTGCTGCACGCCCTTGGGCCAGACCTACACCGAGGCGTATCAGCGGCTGGGCGTCCCCTTCGACCCGAACACCACAATGCTGCCCGAAGACGCGGCGCGAGAGATCATCGAAAACATCGGCAACGGCCCGACTTTCCCTGTGGGAGAGAGCAATCGGGCCATGGCATCGATGGTGTGGACGGTAGATCGGCGCACGCTGGTGGAGCTGACCAGCGCTGCCTCCGTCGACTTCGCCCACAAGCAGGGGGCCGCGGACTGATGCGTGCGGTGGTGCTTCGCGACGGCAAGCTCGAGGTGCGCGAGACGGCCGAGCCGGTGCCGGGTCCCGGTGAACTGCTGATCAAACCGCTCAGCGCGGCGATCTGCGCCTCGGATGTGCACTACATGGACCATCCGAATTCGGCCGACCGGTTCGTGTGGGATTCCGACCGCGACACGATCATGGGGCACGAGTTCATCGGCGAGGTTGTGGGTCACGGGCCGAACTGCTCGGGCGACTTCCCGCTCGGAAGCCGCGTCACCAGCCTGCCGATCATGATCCGACACGGCCAGGAGCCCCTCGTCATCGGGCACAATCCCGATGCGCCAGGAGCGTTCGGTGAGCTGATGTTGGTCTCGGAGGTGATGGCTCGCACGGTGCCCGACAGCGTGCCGAACGACTCGGTCGCGCTGGTGGACGCATTCGCGGTGGGCGAGTTCTACGTTCGCTGCTCGGGCATCAAGCCCGGTGAGCTGCCGCTGGTGATCGGTGCCGGCGCGATCGGGCTGTCGACGGTGGCAGCGCTCGCCGCGCGTGGCGTCGGCCCGATCGTGGTGTCCGACTACAGCGACGAACGGCTTGCCTATGCCGAAACGTTCGGCGCCGACGTTGTGGTCAACCCGTCCTCCCGTGACCCGTATGAGGTATGGCGAGAGACATTTCGGGCCAACAACTTCCAGACCACGCAGGTCATCTTCGAATGCGTCGGCCGCAACGGCCTTCTGCAGACTATCGTCGACGCGTGCGAGTTCATGGCGCGCGTGTATGTCGCGGGCGGGTGGTACGACGCGGGCACGATCGACTGCACCGCCGCCACGCACAAGGGGATGACGATCCAGTTCGGCGGGGGCCCGTTGCCTCAGGACTGGTACGGCACGCTGGACGCGGTCGCCGAGGGGCGGCTGGATCCTTCGCCGAGCATCGGCAAGATCATCGGGCTCGACGAAGTGCCTGACGCCATCGATCAAGTGCGCAGGGGGCAGGGCCCACCGCGCATCGTCGTCCATCCCACCGCCTCATGACCGTACTGCCCGGCCCAATACGTCAGATCGGTTATGTAGTCACCGATCTCGATCAGGCGATGGCGGGTTGGGTTGAGCTCGGCGTCGGGCCGTGGTTCGTTCTGCGCAGTCTGCCCATGCAGGCCCACTATCGCGGTGAACCGTGTGAGACCGCGTTGTCATTAGCGTATTCCAACTCCGGCAAACTGCAGATCGAGCTGATCCAGCAGCAGGACAACACGCCGAGCATTTTCACCGAGTTCCTCGACGCCCATGGCCCTGGTCTGCACCAGTTGGCTTACTGGACAAGTGATTTCGAGGAGACCATGCGCGTGGTCGAGAACGCCGGCTGGCCGGTGGTCTGGGCGGGCGGCGAGGGGTACGGCGTCCGGTTCGCCTATCTAGAGCTGCCCAATGCGCCCGCCGCCGTGATCGAGATCTCTGAGCTCACCGACGCGACGGCGGCCAACGCGATGTTCATACACGATGCTGCGGCGGAGTGGGACGGTGCCGATCCCATCCGCGTGCTCGGGGGATAGCGATTGCGTTGAGACTGCGGTCTTGGCGAAGAAGTTCGAGTAGTCACCGCCGTAGGCGCAGTCTCAACGCAGAAAGCGCTCACTTGCCGCGCTTCATCACCTTGTCGGCGGCGGCCCAGTGCTCATCGGCGACCCACAACCGGGCGAACGTGGCAACCGCTTCGGTGGTGCTGACCCCGCGCATCACCCGCTTGATCTCACCTGCGGGCCGGTGCGCCAGCGCTGCGGCGATCCTGCGCCATTCCGTGTCGAAGGATTCGCGTGGGATCACGAGGTCGATCAGGCCGCTGCTGTGGCCCTCCTGCGCGGACAGGATCATCCCCGTGCCCGCAAGGAGCAGGGCTTTGCTGAAGCCGACCAATTCGACCAGCCGCTCGGCGCCGCCCCAGGCCGGCATGATCTCGAGGGTCACCTGGTTGAACCCGATCTTGATATCGTCGGCCGCAAGACGGATATCGGCGGCCACCGCGACCTCGGCGCCGCCGCCGAGCGCGTGCCCGTTCAGTGCGGCGATGGTCGGTCCGGGGAACCCGGCGATGCGGTCGCAGATCGACCGCATCCGCCACGCCATCGCGCCGGCTTCGCGCTCTGTCCGCAGTGCGCTGAGCTCCTTGAGGTCGCCGCCCGACACGAAAGCGCGGTCGCCCGCACCGGTGATGACAAGTGCCGTGGCCCCCTCGGCCCCGTCGAGCGCCTTGTCGAACTGGTCCATCGTCTCCAGCGAGATGGCGTTGCGGGCGTGCGGGCGGTCGATGGTGATGACCGCCAAACCGTCCTCGAACTCCAGGTCGACCATCGAGCGTTCTCCGTCTGCGGTATTGGCATTCTCTCTAGCGGAGAATAGCATCACGACCGAATGGAGGTGCCAGGGCGCGCGATGCGAAAAATCCCGGTAGAGCTAACAAAACGCTATGAGGATGAGGGGTGGTGGCGGCCCGAAACGCTCGGCGATCTCATCGCCGACGGCCTTGCGGCCAATCCGGACGCCGGGTTCTGGGTGCACTCCGCCGTCCGGCCCTCCGCGGGCACCTTCGCCGACGTCGAGCTGAAGGCCCGCCGGCTGGCCGCGGGCCTTCGCGCCCGCGGCGTCGAGCCGGGCGATGCAGTGGCGATTCAGCTGCCGAACTGGGCCGAAGCCGCCGTGGCATTCTGGGCGTCGGCTTTTCTCGGCGCTGTCGTGGTGCCGATCGTGCACTTCTACGGCCGCAAGGAACTGAGCCACATCATCTCCACGGCCAAGCCGAAGGCGTTCATCACCGCCGAGGAGTTCGGCCGGATGCAGTATCAGCCGGATCTGTGCGCCGACGTGCCGATCGTGGGCCTTGTCGGGGCGAACTTCGACGATCTGCTGGCCGACGAGCCGCTGGTCGGGACCATCGCCGCCGACCCGGCAAGCCCTGCGCTGATCGCGTTCACCTCGGGTACGACCAGTGATCCCAAAGGCGTCATCCACAGCCATCAGACGCTGGGCTTCGAGACCCGTCAGCTGCTCGCCAACTATCCACCCGACCGCGGCCGCCAGTTGACGGCCACCCCGGTCGGCCACTTCATCGGCATGCTGGGGGCGTTCCTGATTCCGGTGCTCGAAGGCGCCTCGATCGATCTGTGCGACGTCTGGGACCCGGGCAAGGTGCTCAAGCTGATCGAGCGCGACGGTTTGTATGTCGGCGGCGGGCCTCCCTATTTCGTCACCAGCCTGCTCGACCACCCCGATTGCACGCCTGAGCACATGGCGCACTTCAAAACAGTTGGGCTCGGCGGATCCACGGTGCCAGCCGCGGTCACCCGCCGGCTGGCCGACATGGGCATCTTCGTGTTCCGCTCCTACGGCAGCTCCGAGCACCCGTCGATCACCGGGTCGAGACGCGATGCGCCCGAAGACAAGCGGCTGTTCACCGACGGCAATGCCCGACCGGGAGTGGAGATACGGCTCGGTCCGGACGGCGAAATCTTCAGTCGCGGACCAGATCTGTGCCTTGGCTACACCGACGACGCATTGACCGAACGGGCCTTCGACGACGAGGGCTGGTATCGCACCGGCGATGTCGGCGTGCTCGACGAGGACGGCTATCTCACCATCACCGACCGCAAGGCCGACGTCATCATCCGAGGCGGCGAGAACATTTCCGCGCTCGAAGTCGAAGAGGTGCTGCTGGGCATGCCGGCGGTGGCCGAGGCAGTGGTCGTCGCTGCGCCGGATGAGCGGCTCGGCGAGCGGGCAGCCGCTGTCCTCCGGATCCGCGACGGCCACGACACGCCGACGCTGGACGAGGTGCGCGAGCACTTCAGGGCCGCGGGGGTCGCGATCCAGAAATGGCCTGAAGAGGTGCACCGCGTTGACGACTATCCCCGCACCGCCAGCGGCAAGGTCCAGAAGTTCGTGGTTCGACAGAACCTGAGGACGTGAGTTCGGCAGAACCTGAGGACGTGAGTTCGCCAGAACCTGAAGGCGTGAGGGGCGCATTGCATCGCGCAGCTAGTGAGAATAGGATTCTCCCCAGAGGATAAGGAGTGTTTCATGGGTCAACTTTCGCATCGGGTCGACATCCCGTTTCCGCTGTTCGACGCTGACAACCACCTGTACGAACCGCCGGAGGCGATGACCAAGTACCTGCCGAAGGAATACAAGGACGTCGTCCAGTACGTGGAGGTGAACGGCCGCACGAAGATTGCGCTGCGCGGCGTGATCAGCAACTACATCCCGAACCCGACGTTTTCGGTGGTCGCCAAGCCGGGCGCCTGGGAGGAGTACTTCAAGTTCGGCAATCCCGAGGGCAAGAGCAAGCGCGAGCTGTTCGGCGAGCCGATGAGGGCCATTCCGGCATTCTTCGAGCCCGGTCCCCGCATCGAGAAGATGGACGAACTCGGCGTCGACCGCAGCCTGATGTTCCCGACGCTGGCCAGCCTGATCGAAGAGCGGCTGTCCGACGATCCGGTCGCCATCCACGTCCTGATCCACTCGCTCAACCAGTGGCTCGACGAGGTGTGGGGCTTCAACTACCAGAACCGCATCTTCACCACCCCGGTGATCACCCTGCCCATCGTGGAGAAGGCGATCGAAGAGCTGGAGTGGTGCGTCAAGCGCGGCGCCCGCGCCATCCTCATCCGGCCGGCCCCGGTGCCCGGGTTCCGTGGCCCGCGTTCGTTCGCGCTGCCCGAGTTCGATCCGTTCTGGGAGCGTGTCGTGCACCACGACGTCTTCGTCGGCATGCACTCCAGCGACAGCGGCTACTCTCGCTACACCTCGGAGTGGGACGGCCAGGCCCAGGAGATGCTGCCGTTCCAGACCAACGCGATGTCGATCCTCAACGAGTGGCGTCCGATCCAAGATGCGGTGGCATCGTGGGTGATTCACGGCGCGCTGTTCCGACACCCGAAGCTGAAGGTGGGCATCGTCGAGGCCGGATCGAAGTGGATGTTCCCACTGCTGGACTCGATGGCCGAGGTGTACAAGAAGGCACCGGAAGCGTTCTTGGGCAACCCGATCGAGGAGATCAAGAACCGCATCTACGTCAGCCCCTTCTATGAGGAGGGCATCGACGACCTGATCAACCTCATCGGCGTTGACAACGTGCTCTACGGCTCCGACTGGCCGCATCCCGAGGGTCTGGCGGAACCGACGCACTACGTGACCGCGCTGGAGCACCTGTCCGTCGAGGATCAGGCGAAGATCATGGGCGGCAACCTGGGTCGTCTCGTCACGACGTGACGGGCGTGGCCTGGGAGCGCAACATGCCCTGGCAGACCATTCCCGAGATGGTCTTGAGCGCAGCGGACCGTTTCGGCGACGCGGAAGCGGTGGTCGACGGTCCGTTGCGCTTGTCCTTCACCGAGGTGGTCGATCGGATCCGTTGCGCCGCGGGCGCTTTCCGCGACCTTGGGATCGCCAAAGGCGAGCGGGTCGCGCTGTGGGCCCCGAACTCCGCCGAATGGATGATTGCGGCGTTCGGTCTGCTCACCGCCGGCGGCGTGCTGGTGCCGGTGAACACCCGCTTCAAAACCGAGGAAGCCGCGGACATCATCGGCCGCAGTGGCGCGAAGGCGGTGCTGATCCAGAAGGGTTTCCTCGGACAGGACTACGGTGCGCCCGCCGGGGTGCCGATCATCGATCTGAAGTCCGACTTCCTGTCCAGCGGTTCGCCGTACACGTGCGAGGTCAGTGGCACTGACATCTCCGACATCATCTACACCTCGGGCACCACCGGCAGACCCAAGGGCGTCATGATGAACCACCTGCAGAACCTTCGGCTGTACGCCGAATGGTGTGAGCTGGCCGACCTGCGCGAGGGCGACCGGTATCTGATGGTCAACCCCTATTTCCACACTTTCGGATTCAAGGCTGGCCTGATCGCCTCGTTCACCCGCGGTGCGACCATGGTGCCATTGGCGGTGTTCGACGTCGACCGCGTGGTGGAACTGATTGAGGCAGAACGGATCACGATGCTGCCCGGCCCGCCCACGCTGTATCACTCTCTGCTCGCGGTCGAGGACAAGGACAGGCTGAAGACGCTGCGCGCCGGGGTGACCGGCTCGGCCGACATTCCCGTCGAGCTGATCCGGCGGGTGCATGAGGAACTGCCGTTCCAGACCCTGGCAACGGGTTACGGCTTGACCGAGGCGGGCACGGTGACGTTGTCGCGGCCGGGGGACTCGTTCTCCGACATCGCCACCACCGCGGGTGTGCCGTGCGACGGCGTCGAGGTCCGCATCGCCGATGACAGCGAGGTGCTGGTCCGCGGCTACAGCGTCATGCAGGGCTATCTCGACGACCCCGCAGCGACTGCCGAGGCGATCGACGACGACGGCTGGTTGCACACCGGTGATCTCGGCAGGTTCAACGAGGACGGCCGGCTGCTGATCGTCGGCCGCAAGAAGGACATGTTCATCGTCGGGGGGTTCAACGCCTACCCAGCCGAGATCGAGGGGTTCCTCCTCGAACATCCCGCCGTCGCGCAGGCCGCGGTGATCGGAGTGCCCGACGACCGCCTCGGCCAGGTGGGTAAGGCGTTCGTTGTGCTCCAGAGTGGCCATGAGAATGCGGTGACCGCCGACGACCTCATCGCGTGGAGCCGCGACCGAATGGCTGGTTTCAAGGTGCCGCGATACGTAGAGTTTCTCGACGAACTGCCGCTGAACGCGACGGGCAAAGTGATGAAGGACCAGCTGATCAAGAGATAGTGCTAAGCGGCCGCACAGCGCGTAAATAGCGTTTCCGCAGGACATGCCCGACATTTAGCCGGGTTGCGCGTCATGTATCGTCGCGGCGATACCCAAAATAGAAAATGCCATTCTCATTGAGCACAGTGCTTACCGGACAGGAGGTTGCATGCGCTTACGGAAGCAGACTCCGCCGGCACTGAACGGCGACCACGTCGACGAGGCGGCCGAGAAGACGGAGGCCACCACCGTCGACGCGCTCGCGCTCGCGGAGGAGGCAGAAGCGCAGGCCGCAGAAGCCGAAGCGGTGGCCGCCGCTGCGCGCGCCAAAGCGCGTGCCCTGCGACTGCGCAGGGAGGCCGAAGAATCGAAGGCAGCCGAAGAGGCGAAGGCAGCCGAAGAGGCGAAGGCAGCCGAAACCAACGTGCCCGCAGAGACCGACGACGCCGCCGACGAGGACTCGGAGAAGTCCGAAGAGGCCGACGTCTCGGTTGACGACTCCGCCGCCGAGGCGACCGAAGAACCGAAGACCCGGTCCCGTCCGGCCATCCGGATACCGCTGCCGACCTGGAAGGGAGTCGCCGCGACGCTGACCGTGCTCGTGATCGCCGCGTTGCTGACAGGTTGTGTCTTGATGTATCTGGACCACCGCAAGGCGCAGAACGAAGTGCAACGCAGGGCTGAGTTCGAAGCGGCCGCCCGCCAGGGTGTGGTGACGCTGATGTCGTTGGACTACAACAAGGCCAAGGAGAACGTCCAGCAGATCATCGACAGCTCGACCGGACAGTTCAAGACCGACTTCCAAAACACCGCAGAGGATTTCGTCAAGGTCGCGATCGAGTCGAAGGCGGTCACCGAGACCAATGTGACCGCGACCGCGGTCGAGTCGATGAACAAGGACGACACCGCGACCGTTCTCGTCGCGGCCAGCTCACGCGTCACCAACGCCGCAGGCGCCAAGCAGGAACCGCGCGCATGGCGGCTCAGCGTGAACCTGGCCCGCGACGGCGGACAGCTGAAGCTGGCGAAAGTGGAGTTCGTACCGTGACCGCAGAGCAGGACGCCCCGGACAACGACGTGACCGACGCCGACCAACCCTCCTCCGCCGCCGTCGAGGCCGATGCCACCGAGACTTCGGCGTCGTCCACGCCGAAGCGCAAGGGCCTCGGCAAGGTGCGCCAGGGCGCACGGAAACACTGGGCCGCCATCGCGCTGGCGCTGGCGCTCGTCGCGGCCATCGGTCTGACCGCGTGGATGTTCTTCTTCGTCTACCGCCCGGACCGTCAAACCGACGACGCCGCAGCACAATCCGCGGTGAAGGCCGCCTCCGACGGAACCGTCGCACTGCTGTCGTATTCGCCGGACAGCCTCGACAAGGACTTCGCGACGGCCAAGAGCAAGCTCACCGGCAGCTTCTTGTCCTATTACACGCAGTTCACCGAACAGATCGTGGCGCCGGCTGCCAAACAGAAGGCCGTCAAGACGAAGGCCGCCGTCGTGCGGGCGGCCGTGTCGGAGATCCATCCTGATCGCGCGGTGGTGCTGGTGTTCATCAACCAGACGACCGAGAGCAAGGACCGGCCCGACGCGAGCTTCATCAACAGTGCAGTGCGGGTCTCCTTGCAGAAAATCGACGGCGGCTGGCTGATCTCCTCCTTCGATCCGGTGTAGCAGCGTGCGGGGCCGTGCTCGTCCTTGACCTCGGTGACCGGCCTACCGAGTTGCCGGTGTCGAGCGGGGTCGTGGTGGCGGTCGGAACCGGCGCCGACATCGCGTCGCCGGCCGCGCAACCGTGGGTCGAACACGCCACGTTCACCCTGTCCGAGGACGCCGTGTCCGACCGCCGCGTCGTCACCGTCGAATCCACCGTGGCCGCGGTGGCGGCACTGAGCGCCCGCTTCGAGAGCTGGCCACAGGCGGCCACCGTGTGCGATCACGTGCTGCGGGCAGTCGACCCGAGCGCGCCCGCGCTGGCCGGTGTCATCACGGAATCCCTCGCGTACTCGACGTTGCAGGCGGGTGGCGAGTTCGCCGCATGGTTGCGGCAACGGGGCCCGGCCACCATTCCGGTGTCACCCGATCCGGTAGTCGCCGACCGTGAGGGCAACACGCTGACGATCCGGTTCAATCGGCCGGGACGACACAACGCCTTCTCCAACGACGCCCGCGCGGCGCTGCTCGAAGCGCTCGAGGTCGCCCGCCTCGATCCGTCCATCGACGAGGTGATCCTGTCGGGCCGCGGGCCGTCGTTCTGCAGCGGCGGTGATCTCGCCGAGTTCGGCTCGTTCGCCGACCCCGCCTCCGCGCACATCGCCCGGGTCGGGCACAGCCCTGCGCTGGTGCTCGACGAACTCGCCGCACGCCTCGAAACGCGCTGCTGCGCGCGGATACACGGCCAGGTGCTGGGCAGCGGGCTGGAGATGGCCGCGTTCTGTGGCCATATCACGGCGCATCCCGATTCAGTGCTCGGACTACCCGAATTGAGCCTCGGGCTGATCCCCGGTGCCGGCGGCACGGTGAGCGTGACGCGTCGCATCGGCCGATGGCGCACGGCGTACCTGGTGCTGTCGGGAAACACGATCGACGCGCGGACGGCGCTCGATTGGGCCTTGATCGACGTGGTCGACGCGGTCGGAGCGGCGTAGAGCGATGCAGAATGTGCCGGTGAGTTCGTTGGGCATCCCCGATGCCGTCATCGAGCGGGCGCAACAGGTGGCCGACGACATCGGCGGCCGGGCAGCCGACCTCGACGGCGCCCTCACCGTCGACGCTGACGAAATCCTCACCGGCAGAGCCGCATTGCTCGGGTTGGCTCCGGCCGGTCGGGTTTCAGCGGGTGGATCGACGCGGCTACTGCCCGCCGACGACGGCTGGGTTGCACTGACGCTCTCGCGTCGAGACGACATCGAGACGGTCCCGGCATTGCTCGAGTTGGCCGCAGA
>LZSH01000276.1 GCA_001665255.1 Mycobacteriaceae bacterium 1482268.1
GGAGTTCCGCGGCGGTTCCACGCACCGCTACTCCGCGGTGTTCACCGACGCCTCGAGTCTCAAAGGCGGTGACTCCGTGCGCGTGGCCGGCGTGCGGGTCGGCACCGTTGATTCCGTCACGCTTCGCGACGACAACACCGTCGTCGTATCTTTCGACGCCGACCAAGACGTGGTGTTGACGACGGGGTCGCGCGTCGCCGTGCGCTACCTCAACCTCGTCGGCGACCGCTATCTGGAACTGCTCGACGGCCCCGGCCCGACCCAGATCCTGCCCCGAGGTTCGCAGATACCCGTCGACCGGACACAACCGGCGCTCAACGACTCGATCGCACCGCCGATGGTGTCCCGGTCGGCGGCCAGTTCGGTGGTCAGCCGTTCGAACCGGTCGAGGGCGCCGGAGAAGCTCTGTCCCTGCGCGCTGAGCGTGCCCAGGACCGTGTCCAGGTTGTCGACCAGGCTCTGCAACGAGGAGTTGTTGTCGGCCAACGTGTTCGAGAACGACGATGTTCGACTCAGCAGCGACTGCAAGGTGTCGCCTTGGCCCTGGAAGATCCGCAGCAGCGCCTCGGTGAGAGCGTTGACGTCGCGCGGGTCTAGGCCGCGGATGACCGGCTTCAGGCCGCCGAGCAACAGGTCGAGGTCGAGCGCCGGTTGTGTCCGGTCGACGGGTATCTGCGAACCTCGGGGCAGGATCTGGGTCGGGCCGGGGCCGTCGAGCAGTTCCAGATAGCGGTCGCCGACGAGGTTGAGGTAGCGCACGGCGACGCGCGACCCCGTCGTCAACACCACGTCTTGGTCGGCGTCGAAAGATACGACGACGGTGTTGTCGTCGCGAAGCGTGACGGAATCAACGGTGCCGACCCGCACGCCGGCCACGCGCACGGAGTCACCGCCTTTGAGACTCGAGGCGTCGGTGAACACCGCGGAGTAGCGGTGCGTGGAACCGCCGCGGAACTCCGCCCAATGGGGGCAGCCCGGATGAGCATGCGCGGCACGGCATTGCGGTTCGGCGTCTTCGCGGTGGTGGCG
>LZSH01000277.1 GCA_001665255.1 Mycobacteriaceae bacterium 1482268.1
CCGGTGATGCGGTCGTAGAGGAATGCCTCCCCACGGGCGTTGAGCCGAGCCTCGGTTTTCAACGAGGACAACAGAATCGACAGGCCTTCTGCGTACGAGTCGTCCCCGAAGTCGGTCAGCCCGGTTCGGGCGACGGCGTTGTCCTTGATGTCGTTGACGGTGGCCATGTCGGTTTATCCACTCGTGGCGTCGGCCAGCGCTTCGGCGAACACCGCCAGGTCATCGGGAGTGGTGTCGACGTGCGGTGACACCCTCAGTACGGGCGCGGCCAATTCGAATGGCGCGCGCTGAATTTCGGCGTAGGTGGTGACGATTCCGCGCTCGGCGATGAGCCACGCCCGGATCCGCTCCGGGTCGGCGCCCTCGGTCGCGGCGAGCGTGGTGATCGACGTCGGCTCGTCGACGGGCTCGATGACCCACCATCCGGCGACATCGGCCAGCGCCGTGCGGGTTTGTCTGCCCACATCGGCGAGCCCGGCCCGGATATTCTGCGCACCCGCAGCCATATGCTCGCCGAGCGCAACGGAAAATCCAACGCGTGCAGCGAGATTGGCCTCGCCGTGTTCGAGCCGCTGCAGCACCGTCGTCGGCGGGCTCCACTCCGCTGGTGGCAGCCGCGGCCGCAACCGCTCGGCCAGCGCGGGCCGCACGGCGAGCATGCCGACACCGCGCGGACCCGCGATCCATTTGCGTGACGAAGAGTAGATCGCGTCGGCCCCTACGACGCAGTCGATGTGGCCGAGGGCCTGCGCGGCGTCCACGACCAACGGCGCGCCGAGCCCGCGGCATACCTCGGCGATCTCACGAGCCGGCTGGACGATGCCGCGGTGACTGGCAAGCGGTGTCAGGTGTACCAGCGCGGGCGGATTGGCGGCCAACGCCTCGGCCGCTTCGTCGACGACCAGCCTGCCGTCGCCGTCCACCGGCAGCGCCCGCACCTCGAACCCGTTCGCCGCCATGACTGCAAGGTTGGGGCCGTACTCGCCCGGCAGACAGGCGACCGTGCGCGCTCCCGTCCAGCTGCTCAAGAGCAGATCAAGGGCGTGGTTGGCGCCGGTGGTGTAGATGACATCGGCGGCCGAGAACCCGGTCAGCGCCGCTACCGCCGCGCGGCCCGCATCGAGCGCCGGACCGGCGGCCTCCGCGGCGACGTAGCCGCCGACCTCAGCCTCGTGCCGGGCGTGCCGGGCGGTGGCGTCGATAGTCGCGAAGCTCTGCCGCGAACACGCGCCGCTGTCGAGGTGCAGGCCGGCGACCTTCGGCCGGGCCGCCCGCCACTGGTCCGCGAGTTGGGTCATTTGATCGAGAGCGAGAGCCCGAAGTCCCCCGCTTGATCCGTCCACCAGTGCGTGCGCCGCAGCCCCGCGGCCGCCAGCTCGTCGGCGACGCCGTCGGGTTGGAACTTGCACGACACCTCGGTCAGCATCTCCTCGCCCGCCGCGAAGTCGACGGTGAGATCGAGGGCGGCGACGCGCACCCGCTGCGCCGAGAGTGCCCGCAGCCACATCTCGATGCGCTCCTCGTCGGCGTTCCACCGTGCGACATGCTCGAATGCATCCAGGTCGAAGTCTGCATCCAGCTCGCGGTTCACCACCGCCAGCACGTTGCGGTTGAACCGCGCCGTCACGCCCGCGCTGTCGTCATAGGCGCGAACCAGCCGGTCGGTGTCCTTGACCAGATCCGTCCCCAGCAACAGCGCGTCACCCGGCTGCAGGGTCTGCGACAGCGTCGACAGGAAGTCCGCGCGCGGGCCGGGGGTCAGATTGCCGATCGTCGAACCGAGGAACACCACGAGCCGCCGTCCGATCCGGGGGATCTTGCCGAGGTGCTCCTCGAAATCGCCGCAGACCGCGTCGATTTCGATGCCCGGATACTCCTCCAGTATGGCCGAGCTGGCGGCCTGCAGCACTCCGGCGTCGACGTCGAATGGGATGAATCGACGTAGCGACCCCCCGTCGCGCAGCGCGCTGAGCAACAGCCTGGTCTTCTCAGACGTGCCGCTGCCGAGTTCCACCAGGGTGTCGGCGCCCGACGCAGCGGCGATCTCGGCCGAGCGCTCGCGCAGGATCTGCGCCTCCGCCCGGGTCGGGTAGTACTCCGGCAGGCGGGTGATCTGGTCGAACAGGTCGCTGCCGACTGTGTCGTAGAACCACTTGGGCGGCAAGGTTTTCGGGCTCCGGGTGAGGCCGTCGCGCACATCGCGGCGCAGTGCACGCGCAGCCGAATCCGCGGCGAGGTGGTTCGACAACGAGAGCGTCATGCAGGTCCTTTCAGCGCTGTCAGTTCGAGGCGAGAACCCGTGACGGTGACGAGGTGCCGGTCCGGGATCTCCTCCCAGGCTTCGTCGTCGTCAAAGGGTTCGCTCGCCAGCACCACGCCGTCGACTCGGCGCAGCGCGAACAACGTATCGCCCCACGTGGTGGCCCGTAGTTCGGAACCGTTGCCCGCCAATATGTTCAACCTGGCGTTGGGATCGCCGGCGGCAACCTCCGCGATGGTGTCTGCGAGCGCGTCGAGGCCGCGCTCGAAGATCAGCGCGGCCAGCAGGGCGCTGTCGTTGGTCGACTCGGCCGCCGCGGAGGCGGGCAGCACGGCGCGGTCGACCAGTCCGTTGTGCGACAGCAGCCACCTGCCATCGGTGAACGGCGCCGACGCCGACGCCTCGATCGGCATGCCGACAGTGGCCGACCGCACCGCGGCCACCACACAGCCACTGCGCAGCACCGGCGCAAGCGACGCAAACGACGCATCGCCCCACAGCGGGGCTGCACTGCGCCAGCGTCGGACCACCGAGTCGTCATCGAAGAAGCCGACACCCCAGCCGTCGGCGTTCATCAGCCCGTGCTTCTGCCGACGCGGCGAATAGGACTGCACCGCAAGGCTGTACGGAGGGTCCAGCACCAGCGACGCCACCGAGTGCGGTTCGCCCAGCCAGCCGAGGTGACGACACATCAGACGTTCCAGGCCAATCGCAGTCCGCTGAAAATCTGCCTGCGGATCGGATGGTCCCAGTTGCGGAAGCTCGGCCGCAGGATGTCGGCACCGACCGCCCACGAGCCGCCGCGCAGGACCTTGTAATCGCCGTCGAAGAACGGCTGGCTGTACTGCTCATAGAGCATCGGGGTAAAGCCGGGCCACGGCTTCAACGGCGACGAGGTCCACTCCCAGACGTCGCCGAGCATCTGCTCGACGCCGTATGCCGACGCACCGGCCGGATAAGCACCCACCGGAGCCGGCCGCAACGAGTTGCCGCCGAGATTGGCCAGTGCGGGGGTGGGTTCGGTTGCGCCCCAGGGGAATCGGCGGCGGGCACCGGCTTGCGCGTCCCAGGCGCACGCCTTCTCCCACTCGATCTCGGTGGGTAGCCGCGCACCTGCCCACGCCGCATACGCCTCCGCCTCGAAATACGTGATGTGCTGCACGGGCTCGTCGGCGGGAATCTCCTCGACGTGGCTGAAACGACTTCGGGTGCCGTCTGCGTTCCAGAACTGCGGTGCGCTCAGACCCGCCTCTTCGCGATGCGACCAGCCGCGCGGCGACCACCAGCGCGACTGCTGGTATCCGCCGTCGTCGACGAACTGTCGCCATTCACCGTTGGTGACCGGCACTCGGCCGATGCGGAAGTCGGCCACCTCGACGACGTGTGCACCGCGCTCGTTGTCCAGCGAGAGCGGCTCGGCCACCGCGTCGACGCCGAGCACGAACGGGCCGCCGGGCACGAGCACCGACGTGCCCGCCACGCCGGATCTGCCAGGGGGAAGCGGGGTTCCGCGGTCCAGCAGCGGCGGCCCTGTGCGCAGGTTCAGCGCCTGCAGCATCGTTTCGTCGTGCTGGTTCTCGTGGCTGATCACCAGCCCGAAGTTGAACGCTGCCGCTGTGTCGTCGTCGGGCAGCGCATCGAGGGTGTCGAGTGCCTTGTCGCGAACGGTCGCGCAATACGTCCTGGCATCTGTGGGCGGTAGGAGCGGCAGGCTGACCCGGCTGGCGCGTGGGTTCTGGAAGGCGTCGTAGAGTCTTTCGACAGCCGGATCCAGCATGCCGGGTCGACGAGCGTCGTTACCGCGCAGCAGCCAGAGTTCCTCTTGCCATCCGATGTGCGCGAGGTCCCACACCAGCGGGCTCATCAGCGGGTCGTGCTGCCGGACCAACTCTGCGTCGTCGAACTCCACCAGCCGCAGCGTGCGGTCGCGCGCCTTCGCCAGCCCGCGCGCGAGCGTTTCGCGTGAGCTCACATTTCCCCTTGCGCCTGTTCGGTGACAGCGGTCGCGATTCCGCTCTTGACCACCCGGTCGGAGAAGTCGTCGGCCGGACAACGTCCCTGTTCGACCGAACGCAGCAGGCGCAGCATCGATTCCTCGAGTTCGACCGGGGCGCGGTCGGCCGCGGCCTGCACGCAGCGGATCGCGGCTTCGTGCAGCCGCCGATCACCGAGGCCGGTTTGGGCCGCGCGATCCCATGCCGTTGCCACTGGCTCGGTGGCCTCAGCCGCGATATCGGCTGCGGCGGGATCGTCGAGCAGCGTGGTGAGGGTGAAGACCAGGGCGGGCCAGTCGGCGTCGGGCACGCTGTCGAGGTAGCGGATCTCCAGGAAGCGGCGCGGCCGCACCGGCGGAAACAGCGTCGTCAGGTGGTAGTCCAGGTCGGCCACTGTGGGGCGGCGATCGCCGAGCAACACCAGCCCGTCGGCCCAATCGGCGAACGGCACCCAGTCGGTCACGGGGACGGCGTCCACCTCAGGCGTGGGATGGACGAGCATGACGGGCGCCTTCATCGCGTAGCGGGCCCAGTCGTTGGCCGGGTCATCGCCGTTCACGCCCAGAATCGGGCCGCAGCGCGCCGAGTCCAGCTGACTCCACACCCACTGCCGCGAACTGCGCCACCCCGTGAACCGTCCGCCCAGCAGCGGGGAGTTGGCCGCGATCGCGACCATCGTGGGACCCAGCGCATGTGCGAGCTTCACCCGTGCCGCCCACCCGTTCTGCGGCCCGGCCTCCAGATTGACCTGCACCGAGGCAGTCGAAGTCATCATCGCCGCCCCGGCGGAACCGGTGTGGCTGGCCTCGAAGAACTGCTCCATGGCGAGGTAGCGATCGCCGGGGTTGATTCGTTTGACGGGGCGCAGCGGATCGGCGCCGAGGAGCACGAGCCCCAACCCGGCGTCGGCGAACGCCGTACGCAACACCGCACGATCGGCCGCCATGTCGGTGATGGCGCGCAACACCCCGTCGGCCGGAGGTCCGGACAGCTCCACGGCTCCACCCGGCTCGACGGTGATCAGGCTCCCCCCGGGCAGCGGGCCGACGTCCGCGATTACCGCCGTCAGCTCGTCCCACCCCGGGCGGCGGCCCGGATCAGACAGATCGAAACAGTGCGCCTCGATCTCCAGCCCCACCCTGCCTACCGGGCCGTCGGCCAGACACGACGCGCCGATGTGCCGCGCGGCGCCGGCGGCGCTGGTCAACACCGCCGCTTGGTTGATGGCATGCCCGTCGTCCAGCGCGGTCGTGATGGTGTCGGTCATCCCTGCCATCCCTTCCGGTCGGAGAGCGAACGCGGCTCCACTCCATCTTGGGTGAGCCCACCGACAAAGTCCCACGATTTCTCGTGACAGGCGGATGACCAGTGCCCGCCAGGGCGTCCGCTACTGCCCCAGAGTGTTCTGCATCGCCCCCGCCAGCACGTTCACCGCCGGTCCGCCGTTGCCCGCCTGACACACTTTCGCCTGCAGCAGAACGTTCTCCCGCAGCCGAGTGGTGTTGAAGCACCGCCGGTCGGTGTCGGCCTCCTGTTTCACCCACTCGGCATCCGTGGCCGTCGCCGGCCCTCCGGTGAACGTCCACACCTGCGTGGTCATGTTGTCCAGGTGCATGGCGGTGGTCTCACCGGAGCAGCCGACGGTCCGGTCGACCACCCGGTGAAAGGCCCGGCCCGCGGCGTCGTTGGTGGCGAACACGCCG
>LZSH01000278.1 GCA_001665255.1 Mycobacteriaceae bacterium 1482268.1
GAGTCGCCGCCGAGTTCGAAGAAGGAGTCGTCGACTCCGACGCGTTCGAGGCCTAGGACTTGGGCGTAGATGCCGGCCAGGATTTCTTCGGTCAGGGTGGCCGGGGCGCGGTAGTGGTCGCCGTGTTGGTATTCCGGTGCCGGTAGGGCGCGTTTGTCGAGTTTGCCGTTGACGGTCAGTGGGAGGGCTGGCAGGGCGATGACGGCCACGGGCACCATGTAGCCGGGCAGCCGTGCGGCTAGTTGGGTGCGGACCTCGGCGGGGTCGGCGGTGCCGGTGATGTAGCCGACGAGGCGTTTATCGCCGGGGCGGTCCTCGCGGGCGATCACCACGGCCTGCCCGACGCCCTCGATGGCGTTGAGGGCGGCCTGGATCTCGCCGAGTTCGATGCGGTATCCGCGGATTTTGACCTGTTCATCGGCGCGGCCCAGATAGCTCAACTGGCCATCCGCGGTCCAGGACACCAAATCCCCGGTCCGATACATCCGCGCTCCCGGCGCACCGAACGGACACGCCACAAACCGCGACGA
>LZSH01000279.1 GCA_001665255.1 Mycobacteriaceae bacterium 1482268.1
CCGCTGGCTTGCGTTGCACGGATTCATCCGTGGCCTCTCGCAGGTGGGCGTGCGCAGCGGCGATCCGCAGGCGCGGCTCATCGCCGACCCCGCCGTGCGAGAGAATCCCGCCGCCTTCGCCGACGAGTGCCGCGTGCGGGGGCCGGTGATCCGGTGCCGCGCCGTGCTGCTGACGTTCGACCACGCTGTTGCTCACGAACTGCTTCGGTCCGACGACTTCAGCGTCACCGAGCAGGGCGGCAATTTGCCCAGGCTGCTGCGCTGGCTCGCCCGCAAGACCGACCCCGGACTGCTCCACCCGCTGCGTCCGCCGTCACTGTTGTCGGTCGAGCCGCCCGACCACACGCGGTACCGCAAGCTGGTGTCGTCGGTATTCACCCCGAGAGCGGTTGCGACGCTGCGCGAACGAGTTGAAGAGACCGCGACGGCACTGCTCGACCAACTTGAAGACGACACCGAGGTCGTCGACATCGTCGGGCGCTACTGCTCGCAGCTTCCGATCGCCATCATCGGCGACATCCTCGGCGTCCCTGATGAAGACCGTTCGCGCATATTGCATTTCGGCGAGATGGGCGCGCCCAGCCTCGATATCGGCGTGTCCTGGCGGCAATTTCAGGAGGTGAACGAGGGCATCGTCGGCTTCAACGCCTGGCTCGCCGAGCACATGCAGCGGCTGCGCCGCGATCCGGGCGATGACCTGATGAGCCAGATCATCAAGGCCTCCGACGACGGTCCGCGACTGAACTCCGACGAGCTGCAGGCGCTCGCGGGCCTTGTCTTGGCCGCCGGTTTCGAGACCACGGTCAATCTGCTGGGCAACGGAATTCGGCTGCTGCTCGACGCCCCGCAGCATCTCGAGACGCTAGCCGCCCGGCCGGAGTTGTGGCCCAGCGCCGTCGAGGAGATCCTTCGGCTCGATCCGCCGGTGCAGATGACCGCGCGGGTGGCGTGCAAGGACGTCGACCTGGCGGGCACCCCGGTACGGCGCGACGAGACGGTGATCATCCACGTGGCCGGGGCCAACCGCGACCCGAACGTGTTCACCGATCCCCACCGGTTCGACATCGAACGCGAGAATGCGGGCAGGCATCTCGCCTTCTCCGGCGGCAGACATTTCTGCCTCGGCGCGGCGCTGGCACGCGCCGAAGGAGAGGTCGGCCTGCGCGCCTTCTTCGAGCGCTTCCCGCACGCCCGGTTGGCCGGCGCCGGCGGCCGCCGAGATACCCGCGTGCTGCGCGGCTGGTCGTCGTTGCCGATCACGTTGGGCACGGCACGGGCGATGAGTTCGTCGGCGGGTGCCTGACATGGATTTCCGTTCGGCGCTCCTCGAGGAAACCAAAGCGTTCGGCGAGCTCATTCGCGGCACCGACCCCGACACGCCCGTCCCGACCTGTCCGGAGTGGACGATCAAGCAGTTGTTCCGCCACGTCGGCCGCGGTAACAGGTGGGCCGCGCAGATTGTCGCCGACCGCCGCAGCGACCCGCTGGATCCGCGCGAGGTTCCCGAGGGCAAGCCGCCGGAGGATCGTGATGCCGCCATCGACTGGCTCAACGCAGGCGCACGGCTGATCGTCGACGCGGTCGACGCCGTCGGCGCCGGCACACAGGTGTGGACCTTCATCGGGCCCAGGCGCGCGGACTGGTGGATCCGGCGCCGTGTCCACGAGACAACGGTGCACCGCGCCGATGCGGCGATCGCGCTCGGCGCCGACTACCGGCTGACGCCCGAGGTGGCGGCCGACGGCATCGATGAGTGGCTGGAGCGGATCACGATCGAAGCGGACGGTGGATCATCACCGTTGAGCGAGGGCCAGACGTTGCATCTGCACGCCACCGACGACGGTCTCGGCGCAGCAGGGGAGTGGAGCATCACCGGCACCGCCGACGGCATCGCCTTCACCCACGAGCACGGCAAGGGCGACGCAGCGCTGCGGGGACCCGCGACGGATCTGCTGCTGGCCGTCGTGCGCCGCCGGTCCGCGGCCGAGGCAGGTATCGAGATTTTCGGCGACACCGCCGTTTGGGACGGGTGGCTGCAGCGGACACCGTTCTGAAGTGGCGTACGTTTCGACCATGACGACTTCGGAGATCGCCACCGTCCTCGCCTGGCACGACGCCCTCAACGAGAAGGACTTCGACACGCTGGCCGAATTGTCCAGCGAAGACATCGAGTTCGGCGACGCCAACGGAGCCGGCCAGGGCCACGCCGCGCTGCTGCAGTGGGCGCGGACTCTGGACTCCGCGGTCGAGGTCGGCCGCATGTATGTACGCGGCGGCGTTGTGGTCACCGAGCACACCGGTGGCGGGGCCTGGGCCTTTCGGGTGGTCCAAGACGACGTTACCTCGGTGTTCCGGCACGCCGACCTGCAGTCGGCCCTGTCGGCTACCGATCTGACCGAAGAGGACCTCGACCGCTGACGGCGCCCGGGGTCGCCAGGGCCGCCGCGATCGCGGTCGTCAGCGGCACCGACAGTGCGAGCGCGATACCGCCGACGGCGGAGCGTGCGATCTCGATCGCGACCGTTTCGCCGGTCAGCACGTCGCCCAGCGATCGGTTGGCCACGCTGAACAGCAACAGCAGTGGCAGCGCACTGCCGGCATACGCCAGCACGAGCGTGTAGACGGTGCTGGCGATGTGGTCGCGGCCGACCCGCATCGCGCCGAGGAAGATGCCGCGACGGGAGCCGCCGTCGGCTACCTGCGCCAGCTCGAACACCGTCGATGCTTGCGTGACGGTGACGTCGTTGAGTACGCCGAGTGAGCCGATGATGAACCCGGCGAGCAGCAGCCCGGTAATCGACACCTGCCCCATGTAGGTCGCGACG
>LZSH01000280.1 GCA_001665255.1 Mycobacteriaceae bacterium 1482268.1
TTCCGCGACCGCGAGCGCCAGGTGATAACCGAGACGCTGCAGCGCTACGGTATCGACGCCTCAGAGGTTCCGCCGGTGGTGTGGGCGGTGTTCGCGACGAGCCTGTCGCGCATGCTCGTCATGGAGACGGCACTGGGCATGTCGACTGGGCACACCGAGACACTGCAATTTGTCGAGGCGTGGCTACGCCAGCTCGAAGGCGAGCCGGCCGAAGCCGTCGCAGCAGCCGGCCGGGGATAGCCGCCTTACCAGGGGCGGACCGAGCAGAGCGCGCCCTTGGGGCCTTGTGCGGTTTTGGCGACGACCCCGTCGACCGCCAGCACGCAGTGCAGATTGGGTGTTGCCTGCGAGTCGGGCTGGAGGCCGGCGACGACCATCGCCCACGCGTCGGGGTTGGCGAGGTAGGCGTCGAGGATCCACTTGCGGTCGGGGCCGACGTCGGCCTCGATGTTGGGGCTATATAGGTACGGATTGTGGCTGTACTCGCCCCAGTTCGGCGGATCGGTGTCGCGGTAGTAGATATCGGCCTTGTACGGCTTCTCGGACCAGACGGTGTACTGGACGTGTCTCAGCGGCGGGCCCGGGGGCGGATCCACGGGTTCTGCCTGCGCGACGCCGCTAGGGGTGCTGATGGCCGCCGCCACCAGCAGTGTCAGAGCAGCACAACGCGCCGGAAACATCATTTCCGAATTTTAGAACAAGATTTTCACCGTGGACAGGGAATCATCCACCCGTCTCAACCATAACGGGGACTGGTGTTCAGTACAGATAGATCGCCAGGATCGTCGCCCACAGCACGATCAGCCATGCGTCCGTCGTGACCTTCAGCCAGCGCGGGGCGGTTCGCACCTCCATGAAGTACCGGATGATCATGCGCCCCTTGATGAATCCGAGCAGGACCACGGCGATGGTGATAGGCACGCTGGCCGCCGCATGGCCGCCGGGATGACCCGGCGCCAGCCACCAGGAGATGACCGTGATCGCCGACAGGATGAGCCATACGTAGGTGGTGGTTCTGGCGGGTCGGCGTTCGGCAGCCACGGTCGCGGTCACTCTTTCACCTCATCACGTAGAGCAGGCCGAAGATAACGATCCAGAGCAGGTCGACCATGTGCCAGTAGGTGGCGCCGGACTCGACCATCGACATGCGCCGCTTGCGCGGATTGCGGAGTTCGCGCACCACGATGCCCAGGATCACCAGGCCGAGGCCGACGTGGAACAGGTGAACCCCGGTGAGCATGTAATAGAACAGGAAGAACTCGTTGCTCGGCATCGTGTGGCCCGCCGCGACTTTGGCCGACCATTCGAACGCCTTGATCAGGATGAACAACACCCCGCACGCGCCGCCGAGATAGGTCAGCCGCAGCGCCCCGTCGTGGTCACCCGATCGCGCCGTCTGCACGCTGCGCGCAATGAACCACGAACTGGCCAGCAGCACAAGGGTATTCGCCACACCGATGGTGAGGTTGAGATGCTGTTGCGACTGCAGGTACAGCTCCGGCGCCATCGACCGATGGATCATGAAGATGATGAAGTAGGCGCCGAAGAACACGAAGTCGCCGAGCACCATCACCCACATCGCGATGTCACCGGGCAGGTGTGCGCGGGAGGGTGACGTGGTCTTGGCGCCCGGCGCCGTCGCCGTCTGTTCGATATTCGTCATGGCAGCGGCGCCTCGTCGGCGGGCTGCAGTTCGTTCGCCTTCTTCAGCACCACGATCAACGCCGAGATCCAGATGCCGAATATGACCGTGCCCTCCCAGAACGCGATCGATCCGTTCCATGCGAACGGACCCGCCTTGGAGATGAACACCGGTACAGCCATCACCTCGGTGACGATCTGCCAAATCGTCACGTAAGCAAACCATTTCGGGAATATCTGGTTCTTGTCGTAGAGGATCGCTATCGCGAACGCAATCCACGCGGTGGTGAAACAGCCCAGCGATCCAACATAGGACAACAGCCCGAGGTCGTAAAGCAGGGCAATCAGTTGCGGATCGCGATCGGGCCGATACACCGCGACCAGGAAGCAGAAGGCCACCAGCAGGCAACCCGGAAGTGCGCCGATGGCAAGCGAACCCATGTACGCGTAGCCCAGTACCGAGCCCACCGTCATGCGCTTGATGTGGTACAGCACGATGCCGTTCGCCACCCCGGCACCACCGACGATGAGCACCAGCAGAGCGAACCCGATTTTGATCGTCGTGGAGTGCTGGTGGAAGAAGTCCACCATCTGATCGGTGGTGACGTCGGGCCGCGGCGGCGGCATTACCCGCGCCAACGCGAAGAAGATAATGCCGAACGCCGTGTAGAACGCCGGCACGATCCAGAAAACCAGCCAGACGTCACGCTTGCCCGCGCGTGGCGGGGATTCGGTGTCGACCGCTGCGTCGGTCGAAATCGTGCTGCTCACTTGGCGACACCTTCCTCGACCGCCTGCCGGTGCAGCACACTTCGCAGCACAAAGAACATCACCAGCACGAACAGCGCGAACGAGCCGTTACGCAGCCAGAACGACACCGCCCCGTCCCATGCCAGTGGCCCCGATCTGACGACGGAAGCGCCGACAGCCGGCGCCATCGCCAGCGCCGTGCCCAGCGAGTAGTAGCCGACCCATCGCGGGAACACCGGGTTCGGCCCGGCGTCGAAGCGAATTGCGGCTGCCAGCAACAGGTTCATCGCGACCAGTGCGCCGACAGGTGCGATGAAGATGATCCACGCCATGTCGTTCAGCAGCATCACGAGTTCGGGATTGCGGTCCGGCCGGAACGCGGCGACGAGGAAAAAGATGTCGGCGAGCGCGAAGAGGGTCGCGCCGCTGACGGCGGCGGTCAGGTAGCAGTAGGCGAACACATGGCTCTGGGACGCCATGCGTTTCATCTGCACCACGATCACCATGAAAAGCGGGAGCAGCATGATGCCGCAGATGTTGAAGGTGATCATCGAGAACCAGACCATGCCTCTGTTGTGCGCGTAGAACTCCGCGACCTGATCGGCGCTCATGTCCGGCGACATCGGGGGGAAGAACCCCGGGAACGCCACGAACGCGATCAACAGGGCAAGACCGAAGGTGGGCACGGTCCACAGGCTGATCAGCTGGGTCTTGATATTGGCCGTCTTCGGCAGGTCTTCGGCTTCGGCAAGAATCTGCATCGACTCTCCTTCGGGACAAGCTAGCCGATCGGCTACCCGCGACAGTAGCCGATCGTCAAGCGCCGATCAACGATCATCCCGGTGCTGACCAGAAGGCCCTCATCGACGTGATCCGGGCCCGCTCGTCGAACGTCATCACGTCGATCCCGTCGATCGTGGTGTGGACACCGTCGTTGATGACGGTCAGCCGCGCCAAGAACGCCGCCTCGTCGCCGTTGACATGCACCGAGAGCAGTTCGACTGTGCGGTCCTGGGTTTCGATCCGGCGGTAGAGCTCCCGGATAGCGTCGTGCCCACGGCGAACGCCGCTGCCCACCGGGTCCTCGACAGTGGCGTCAGGTGTGTACAGCGCCGCCAGCTCGTCGGCGCAGCCCGTCGCGAGCAGCTCGATGTAGCGGTAGACGGTCTCGGCGACTGTGCGCATTCCCCCGCGCTACACCGACAGGATCGTCGCCGACGCCGTGCCGGGCGCCCCGTAGACCTGCGCGAGTCCCACCTTTGGTTCGCCCGGTATCTGGCGCTCACCGGCCTCACCACGCAGTTGGCGCACCAACTCGTGCACCTGCCGCAGCCCGGAGGCGCCGATCGGTTCGCCGTTGGCAATGAGTCCGCCGTCGGTGTTGACAGGCATCGTGCCGTGAATCTCGGTGGCCCCGTCGGCCAGCAGCTTCTCCTGCTCTCCGTCGGCGCACAGCCCCGTCTCGGCCATGTGGATGACCTCGGCGCCCGCATCGGTGTCCTGCAGTTGGGCCACGTCGATATCCTCGGGTCCGATGCCCGCCGCCTCGTATGCGGCTTTGGCGGCATACACCGTCGGCGATGGGTCCTCGTCCAGCGGCGCGCACGTCGCATGCACCTCATATGCCCCGAAGGTGCGCGTGCGGATCTCGGTCGCCTTCACGTACACGGCCTTGTTGGCGAAGCGGTGCGCGATGTCACCCCGGCACATGACGACCGCGGCTGCACCTTCGTCGGGCGCACAGAACATGTACTGCGTCAACGGATAGTTCAGGACGGTCGAGTTGAGGATCTCCTCGACGGGAATCTCCTTGCGCCGGAACGCATTCGGATTCTTAGCCCCGTTGCGGAAGTTCTTGTTGGCGACCCTGGCCAGCGTCTCCTGCGAGATGCCGTGCTTGTTCAGGTAGTGGTTGGCCTTCATCCCGAAGAACTTCGTGGTGACGAACTGGCCGTTCTCGGCGTACCACTGCGGCAACGCCAGTTTGGCGGGATCGTCGGTGAACGCTCCGCGCGGATGCTTGTCCAGGCCGATCGCAATCCCGATGTCGTACTTGCCCAGCCGGATCGTGTCGGCGGTCTGCTGAATGGCCGACGCCGCGGTTGCGCAGGCGTTGAACACGTTGGTGAACGTGATGCCGGTGAGTCCGACCAGCCTCGTCACCGCGTCGGGATTGGACACCTCATAGCTGCCGCCGAAGCCGAACTGGATGTCCTTCCAGTCCACACCCGCGTCGGTCAGCGCGGCCTGGATCGCTTCGGCACCCATCTCCATCGCGGTCTTGTCGAACCGGCCGAAGGGATGAAGGCCCACACCGATGATCGCGACGGCGTTTTCTGAAGTGGTCATGGACCGTACCTCTCTAGACCGGCTGGAAGGCGAACGTGACCAGCTCGTTGCCCTCGTCGTCGGTGGTGAACGGGATCATCGTCAGCTCGA
>LZSH01000281.1 GCA_001665255.1 Mycobacteriaceae bacterium 1482268.1
TTTCGCGGTCAAGATGCAGCGAATCGTCGAAAGATTCAACTCTGAGACCGGCCACGATCTTGCGCTGCGCGCGGGTATCGATACCGGCGCCGTAACCAGTGGACTCGTCGGCCGGTCTACGCTTGCCTACGACATGTGGGGATCGGCGGTCAACCTCGCCTACCAAGTGCAGAGCGGAGCGCCGCAACCGGGAATCTATGTTAGCTCGGCGGCGTACGACGTCATGCGCGACAGCCGCACTTTCGTCTCCGCCGGCGACATCAGCGTTGACGGGGAGCCACAGCCGATTTGGCGGTTGACGGAGCGGCAGTCATGAGCAGCGTGCTGGAAGCGCCGTGGTTCTACTGGGCCCTCGGGATGGCGATCGCCTTTCCCGTCTGCCTGATCCTGCTGACGGAGTTGCACAGTGCGCTTCGTCGCCGGGGCAGCGTGCTTGCTCGGCCCGTTCACCTGATCCGCAACTACATCCTGCCGCTAGGTGCGCTGCTGGTCCTTCTCGTTGGCGTCATGCAGATCTCCGGCACGGCGACCCCGGTGCGCTTGGTCGCGACGATGTTCGCCGTGGTGGTGTTGGTGCTTCTTCTTTCCGGCACCAACGCCACCGTGTTTCAAGGGGCACCGGAAGGCACGTGGCGCAAGCGGATCCCGTCGATCTTCCTCGATGTGGCGCGCTTCGCGCTGATCGCGCTGGGGGTCGGCTTGATCCTCGCCTACATATGGGGCGCGCACATCGGCGGCCTGTTCACCGCGCTGGGCGTCTCGTCGATCGTGCTCGGGCTGACACTGCAGAACTCGGTCGGCCAGATCATCGCCGGTCTGCTGGTTCTCTTCGAGCAGCCGTTTCAGCTCGGCGATTGGATCCAGACCCCAACAGCCAAGGGACGCGTCGTCGAAGTCAATTGGCGCGCAACACACATCGATACTGGCAGCGGTCTTCTCATCATGCCCAATTCGGTTTTGGCCGCGGCGTCGTTCACCAATTTTTCACGTCCACCCGGCGCGCATTCGCTGTCTGTGACGACTGTCTTCGCCGTGGATGATCCCCCGGACGACGTCCGCGCGATGCTCAACCGGGTGGCGGCCGCGCTGCCTCAATTACGGCCGGGGGCGGCGCCGTCGACCGTTCCACTGGGCGGGTTGCAGTACACCACCGCGATACCGCTGCGCACGCCCGCCGACGACTTTGCGGCGCGGTCGGTCTTCCTGCGGTGGGTATGGTATGCGTCGCGGCGCGCCGGACTGAGCCTCGACGAGGCCGAGGACGAATTCGAAACGCCCGAGCGACTTGAACGATCGCTTCGCGTCGTCGCTTCCAGCCTCCGGTTGACAGAGGCCGAACACGGGGAATTGCTTGCGCACAGTCGCCTTACCCGGTACGGCGCCGACGAATATCTTCAGTCTCCCGGTGACGTCCCCGACTGCATGACCTTCATCGTCGACGGGCGCGTTCGGCTCGTCTTCGGCGGCGACGACGGGTCGTTGATCCCGCTTCGAACACTGGAGCAAGGCGACTTCCTCGGCCAGACCACTCTCACCCGCGAACCGGTCGCGGCCGGGGCCATTGCCCTCGAAGAGGTAACCGTGCTGTTGGTCGACCGCGAACAGATCGAGGACCTCGTGGCGCGTAAACCGTTGTTGCTGCAGGAGATCGGCCGCACCATCGAAGACCGGCGAGCGGATCTGCGCCGCGCGCTTTCGGCGGCGGCCGACTAGAAGCGCCGATGGACCGCCGGATACCGAAGCCCAGCGAGCTGGCTCCGCTGATCCAGTTCAAGAAGCCGAGACTGAACCCGACCTCTCGCAGGCTCACCGATGCATTGACGATCGCTGACCTTCGGCGCATCGCCAAGCGGCGCACACCCAAAGCGGCGTTCGACTACACCGACGGCGCGGCGGAAGAGGAGCTGTCACTGGCCAGGGCGCGCAAAGCGTTCCGCGACATCGAATTCCACCCGACGATCCTGCGCAATGTCGCCGACGTCGACACCGGCCGGGATGTCCTCGGCTGTCGGGTCGCGCTTCCGTTCGGGATCGCGCCGACCGGTTTCACGCGCCTGATGCACACCGAGGGCGAGATCGCCGGCGCACGCGCGGCGGCGCGGGCAGGCATCCCGTTCTCGCTGTCGACACTGGGCACCCGGTCGATCGAAGAGGTCAAGGCTGCGAATCCACGGGGCCGCAACTGGTTTCAGCTCTATATGTGGAAGGACCGTGACCGGTCGATGGCGTTGGTGGAACGCGCCGCCGCGGCTGGGTTCGACACCCTGCTCGTCACGGTGGACGTTCCGGTTGCCGGCGCCCGGCTTCGCGACAAGCGCAACGGAATGTCCATTCCTCCCGCCCTCACCCTACGCACGGTGCTCGACGCCGTGCCCCACCCGCGGTGGTGGTTCGACCTGCTGACCACCGAACCGTTGTCGTTCGCGTCGCTGGATCGGTGGCCCGGCACCGTCGCCGAATACCTCGATACCATGTTCGATCCCACGGTGACGTTCGATGATCTGGCCTGGATCAAGTCGCAGTGGCCGAACAAGTTGGTGGTCAAGGGGATTCAGACGCTCGAGGATGCCAAGTCGGTGGTCGAGCTCGGTGTCGACGGCATCGTGCTGTCCAACCACGGCGGCCGTCAGCTGGACCGGGCACCCGTGCCGTTGCACCTGCTGCCCGACGTCGCCCGCGAAGTCGGCGACGACACCGAGGTCCTGCTGGATACCGGGATCATGTCGGGCGCCGACGTCGTGGCCGCCATCGCGCTCGGGGCGAGGTTCACCCTCGTCGGACGCGCCTATCTCTACGGGCTGATGGCCGGCGGTGAGGCCGGTGTCGACCGCGCCATCACTATCCTTGCCGAGCAGGTGTCGCGCACGATGCGGCTGCTCGGCGTGACGTGCTTGGAGGAATTGACACCTCGCCACGTCACCCGGCTGACAGGTCTCAGCGAGTAGCCAGCAGCACGTACTGCGCCGCCGCCATCTCCTGTGCGGCCACCGCCGTATCGGCACGAACCTCGGTGTAGACAGTGTCGTAGACCAGCCGGCACGCGAAGGCCGGCGTGTCGGTGGCCGACGACTTGGCCTGAAAGCACTGCGTATCAGGCAGTTTCGGACCGCCGAGCGCTTTGTGTTCGCGGCCTGCCGACTCGGTGGTGAACGCAGCGGCCATGTCCTTGGCGGCTTGGCGGTCACGCAACCGGTACAGCCGTTGATCACCCGACACCGCGAGCCGCTCAACGCCCCAGTTCTCGTAGCGCTTGTCCTTGCGGAAGGCCGGCGGCTGGTCCCGCAGCGCGCCCGTCGGACCATAGACGGCGAACGTGGGCGACGGTGGCGGCTGTTCGGCCGGCCCGGTGGCGACCATGCGCGCGAGAAGACCGTCGGGATCGCGTGGCAGTTCGGGGATTTCGGCCACGGGCGTCGGTGTGAAGCCCTGCAGCAGTTTGTGTTCTTCGTCGACCGCGGCGTCGAGTTCGCCGATGCGCTTCTCGATTCCCTCGGGCACGGCTTCGAGCATCAGGCGCAGGACGAACGGCCCGATTGCGGTGTCGAGCAGTAGTTTTCCCATACCGGGTGTGTACCGGGCCGCGATCCCGGGCTGGGTGGGCAGCGGGGCCGCGATCGTCGTCCCGAAGTCCGCCCAGTTGGCTATCTCGAGCGCCGACGCCACCGCGCGCGCAGCCGCGTCGTCAGGAAATCGCAACAGCGTGATGGACAACTGCACGTGGGACGTACCGTCGTCCGGGGCGTCGGCGTAGGTGGCCCGATAGCCGGCGACCCAACCGCGACGCTCGAGCAACCGCCGACCCGTATCGCCGACGGCGGCGGAGAGGCCGGCGGGGTCGGGGATAGGTCCTGCCTGCCATAGGTGGCTCAACGGCGATCCGAATTGCGAGGTGTCGGCCACCGCCTCGGCCATCCGGATGCCCTCCAGGACGGTGCCCGTCTGCATCGACGGCGGGTTCGGGATCGTTCGTGCCGACGTCGAGTACGGGCCGACGTCGAGCTTGCCCAGGTCAACGTCATTGCCGCCGCCGCAGCCGACGACCGCGCATGCCATCGCCGCCGCCACCGACAACCGCAGCCACGCCACCGCAACGACGGTAACGGATGCGCGTTTCGCCAGTTCAGGCTGTTGATCTCGGGGCCGAGTCGCAATCGTTAGCCGTTCGCGACATCCGAACGCCGTGTTGGTACGCAAGTGACTGATGTGGCCGGTGTTTCCTGGCGCATGCAAAGCAACGGCAATTGCTTGAAGGCAAGTAATTGGAAAGGTGGGTTGGTTGCCGTTATGAAGTGGTTAGAGAGGTTTCGAGAAACTCGAAGCACGTGGATGCGCCGGCTGACGGCCAGTGCCCTTGTGGCGGCAGCCCTGCCCGGCGTGATCGGGTTCGCCGGGGGGTCGGCGACGGCAGGTGCGTTCTCCAGGCCGGGTCTGCCGGTCGAGTATCTGAATGTGCACTCCGCGTCGATGAATCGCGATATTCGTGTGCAATTCCAGGGCGGCGGACCGCATGCGGTCTACCTGCTCGACGGCCTGCGTGCGCAGGACGACTACAGCGGTTGGGATATCAATACTCCCGCGTTCGAGTGGTACTACGGCTCGGGCCTGTCGACGGTGATGCCCGTCGGCGGCATGTCCAGCTTCTACACCGACTGGTATCAGCCGTCGAAGGGCAACGGGCAGGACTACACCTACAAGTGGGAGACGTTCCTGACCCAGGAGCTGCCGGCCTATCTGGAGGCCAATCAGGGTGTGTCGCAGAACGGCAACGCGGTCATCGGCATCTCGATGGCGGGCAGCACCGCGTTGACGTACTCGATCTACTACCCGCAGAAGTTCATCTACGCCGGCTCGCTGTCGGGCTTCCTCAACCCGTCTGAGGGCTGGTGGCCGATGCTGATCGGTCTCGCGATGAACGATGCGGGCGGGTACAACGCCGAGAGCATGTGGGGCCCGTCGTCGGACCCGGCCTGGAAGCGCAACGATCCGATGGTCAACATCCGTCAGCTGGTCGCCAACAACACCAGGCTCTGGATCTACTGCGGCAACGGAACGCCGGCAGATCTCGACACCGGCGACGGTGGCAACCTGATGGCGGCGCAGTTCCTCGAAGGGTTCACCCTCCGCACGAACGAGACCTTCCGCGACACCTATGTGGCCGCGGGTGGACAGAACGGGGTGTTCAACTTCCCGCCGAACGGGACACACAGCTGGGGCTACTGGGGACAGCAGCTGCTGCAGATGAAGCCCGACCTCCAACGGGTGCTGGGCGCGTCCCCCACCTCCGCGTAACAGCACCTCCCTCCAGTGGGCCTGCCGCTAACCCCAGCGGCCGCCCCACTGCCTTGGGTCAGTCCTGAAGTGTCGGGCGAATGACGATGTCGCCGATCTCGACGTCGTGTGGCTCTTCGATGGCGAACGCGATGGCCCGCGCGACGGCTTCGGGTGGGAGGCCCAGCGCGTCCATCT
>LZSH01000282.1 GCA_001665255.1 Mycobacteriaceae bacterium 1482268.1
AGGCAGCCAGTATCCCCGGATGGCGCGTGAATTGTTCGACGCCGAACCGGTTTTCGCCGAAACCGTGACGCGGTGCGCGGACGTGGTCAACGAGATTGTGTCGCGCCCGCTGCTGGAAGTGCTGTTCTCCGACGATGCTCAGGCGGCGGACGCACTGCGTCACACCTCATTTGCGCAGCCGGCGCTGTTCGCGGTGGAGATGGGCCTGGCCAGGCTGTGGCAGTCGTGGGGCATTGAGCCCGATGTGGTGCTCGGACACAGCGTGGGGCAGTATGCGGCGGCCTGCGTGGCCGGGGTCTTCAGCCTCGAGGACGGCGCACGGCTGATCGCCGAGCGCGGCAGGCTCTTTGGCAGCCTGCCCCAGGGCGGGCGGATGGTCGCGGTGTTCACCGACCCCAAGCACGTCGAACAGATCGCGGGGGAATTCCCGCGGGTGTCGGTCGCCGCCTACAACGGCCCCAACACCGTGCTCTCGGGTCCGGGTGAGGATCTGGAGCAGATCGTCACCAAGTTCGGTGATGAGGCAGTCCGCTGCACCTGGCTGGAGACCAGCCACGCCTTCCACTCCGAACTGCTGGAGCCGGTGCTGGATGAATTCGAGTCCTACGCAGCGCAGTTGACGTTTGCCGTGCCGACGTTGCCGCTGGTCTGCAACCGCACCGGCGCCGTGCTCACGGCACAAACCCCGCTCGATGCCCAGTACTGGCGACGGCATTCCCGCCAGCCGGTGCAGTTTGCCGAAAGCGTGCGAACAGTGGCGGCGCTGG
>LZSH01000283.1 GCA_001665255.1 Mycobacteriaceae bacterium 1482268.1
ATCGGTGTACTCGTCGCGGAATCCGCCCGTGAGCCGCTCGCGGGCGGCGGTCAGCTGCTGCTCGACGGTGTCGGGCTTGTACGACAGCAACGCAACCGCGCTGTCCTTCGCAGCCGCAAGCGCCTGCTCGCCGGCCTCGTTGCTGTCGCGCACGCCTGAGTCCATGAACTTCAACAGCCCGGCACCGATCGCCAGCAGGAAAGCCAGCGCCGGCAACAAGCCGAACGCTACCCAACGCGGCCAATCGCGTTCACGCTCCGGCTCAGCGAAACTCGCGACTGCAGCGTCATCGGCGGCGGTCACCACCGTGTCGGAGGCGGCATGCTTGCCGCTCTCCGACTCGGCTGCTGCAGCGGTATCGGCATCCAGCCTGGCCGAGGTGTCTTTGACGGATTCCTCACTCACATGCTTGTTCTCGGTCATGACACGAACCTCACATTGGCCACTTTGGCGTCGTCACCGACTTTCTGCACGGTGATCCGCATCCGCCAGGCACGTGGTTCCTGTTCTGCCGCACCGGCATTGGATGACTTGACGGTTACAGCGACGAGCACGTCGGCACCGTCCTCGTTTTCCGACTCGACGCCAGCCTCGGCGATGGTGCCGACGGATTTCGACTTCGCCTGCTTCACAACCTCTTTGAACGGTTGAGCGCGCGCCTGAAAATCGTCGTAGAAAGTGCCCGTCGAGGAGTCCAATACGCGCTGCACGTCTTCGTCGGCGTGCTCGAAGTCAATCGTGGTGAGGTTCAACGCTGCCTGCCGACCGACCTGAAGGAACAGGTTGCGCTCGTCCGCCGCCGTGCGCGACTGGTAGGTACGGAAGCCGAGCCAACCGCACAGGCCCGCCAGTGCGACGACCGCCACCAACCCGAGAATTGTGGCGAGTCGGACATGGGACATTGTTGCCTTGGCAGCAGCCTGCTCGTCGGTGTCACCCTCGGTCAGGGCGTCCCGGTCGGCCGTATCGTCGGCGGTCACGTTGTCGTCATTGTCGGCGCTGTCGGCGGTGACTTTGTCCTCCGACGTCGCGTCGCTCAGGCCCTCATCGGGGGGCGCAGCATCGTCTGCCATGTTGCTCCTCTGTGGCGCGGCGGCCGTGTCTGGCCGGCGTCTGGGCATGCGTATCGGGTCCAAAGTACGTGCCGGAACCTGGGAAGCACCCGGCGGCCACGCGTGCGGGCCCGAAATGAAAGAACAACCGCGATTCTTCTAGAACAAGGTTCCAAAAATGGCGCGGACTGCGCTAACTTGGGTCCATGACGTCGCCCCCGCGGCGTTGGGCCAAGACCGACGCCACGCAGCAGCGCATCCTCGACGCGGCGACCGGCGTGTTCAGCACGCGAGGCTTTTCGGCGGCAACAATGGCCGACATCGTCGGACAGTCGGGCGCCAGCATCGGCAGCATCTACCACCACTTCGGCGGTAAGAAAGAACTGTTCCTCGCGATCTACGACAGGTTGTCCGCCGACGTCGAGCTCCGCCTCTCCGAGGCTGCTGACGAGACTGCCGACCTCGACAGCCAACAGGCCTTCGCCCTGCACGCGCGCGTCTATCTGAACGCGATATGGGAGAACCGGCGCGCGGCGAAGGTAATGGCCTCCGGTGACGTTCCCGCCGACTTCGAACCGCTGCGACGCAAGAACACATTGAGTTTCTTCCATCGATGGATGGGAGTGCTCGACGTGGACTCGTCCAAGCGCGGCCAACTCCTATCGCGGGTGCTCATCGCGATCATGTCGGAGGCGTCGCTGATGGTCACCATGTGCGACGACGCCGCCGATGTCGAGCCGATCTGTGCCGCCACCATCGAGTGGATCGCGCTGCTGAGATCCTGAGGGCCGCCGCAATCGGTTCACACGTGCGCGACCGCATCCTCCAATTCAGCGATGACGATCTTGCCCATGCCGAGCATCGCTCTGGTAGCGGCAGCGGCACGGGCCGGATCGGAATCGTTGGTCAGCTCGAACAACCGATCCGGCACGATCTGCCAGCTCAGCCCGAAGCGATCCTTGAGCCAGCCGCATTGCGACTCCTCGCCACCGTCGACGAGCCGATCCCAGTAGTAGTCGACCTCGGACTGGTCCTTGCAATGCACCATGAACGACACCGCTTCGGAGAACTGGAAGTGCGGCCCCCCGTTGATGCCAAGGAACCGGGTGCCGTCCAGCACGAAGAGGCCCGACAACACCCTGCCGGGTTCGCCGGGACCGGCTTCTGTTGTCCGATGAAGTTCCTCGATCGACGAGTTCGGAAAGACCGAGGTGTAGAACTCGGCGGCTTCCTCGAGGTTGTCGTCGAACCACAGCGACGGGGTGATGGCCGGCATCGGGCGTCCTCTCTGTTCTCGTTCTTCGGCGAACGTTCCTTACCAGTCGACGATCGACGCGAATTTCGACTGGTAAGGAACGTTCGCGCGCCTGAAGGTGACACCAGGGCAGACTCCGCAACCCGCCGAAACTCATCTCGATGATCTGTGCGCGCCCAATGCCCGCAGCGCGAAGTCGAGCACGCGGGCACGGGCCCGCTGTAGGTCCTCTTCGCTGCCGGTCGACGTCGTCAGCTCGCGACTGACGATCGCGTTGATCGCGACGGCGTCGGGTTCCGGTTTGGCCCACGGAAACGACCCGTCGTCTCGACCGCTCCGGAGGATCTGCTGCAGCGATCGTTCGCGATCGGCGTGCAGCCGCTCGCGCGTCTCCCGATAACCCTTGGCCGCACGCACTTCGTCGGAGTCGATGACGGTGAGGTGGCTTCGCAGCCGAGGGTCGTGCGCGAGGGCGAACATCATCTCGATCCATGCCCTCAGCTGTGTGGCCGGCTCGCCGAACGGGCCGTCGGCGATGCAGTCCAGCCGGTCGGTCAGCGCACCGGCTTCCTGCTGGAGCATCGCCAGGAACAGTTCGTCCTTCGACGCGAAATGGCGGTAGAACGCCCGGGTGGACAACCCGGCGCGCTCGAGGATCGCGGCCACCGGAATCGGCCCGGTGTGTGGCTCGGAGAGGCAGCTGTAAGCGGCGTCGATGATTTCCTGGCGGTCATCGCCGTTCGTCGAACCGGGCTGCACGTTCGCAGAGTTTAGGGAGGTCGGTGAGCGCCGTTTGTTCACCGTCCTGGAATACCGCGTTTTTCCGGTGGGTAACGTGAGCGCGGGGTTTGGTGGAGAGGACGTCCGTGAGCGCTGGGCAAAGTGAACTGCAGACGGTGAAATTCCGGGGTGCCGACGGCCTTACGCTCATCGCCGACGAGTGGAACGGCGCTGGAGCCAGTGACCGCCCTTCGGTGCTGTTCCTGCACGGCGGTGGACAGAACCGGTACTCCTGGAAGAACACCTGCCAAATTCTGGCGGACGATGGTTTGCACGTGATCGCGCTGGACTCGCGGGGCCACGGCGACAGCGATCGCTCCCCCGACGCCAACTACACGGTGGACACGCTGTGCGCCGACACCCTCGCGGTCATCGATCAGATCGGCCGTCCGGTGATCTTGATCGGCGCCAGCATGGGAGGAATGACAGGAATCCTCGCCGCCGAGCACGCGGGGCCGGAGAAAGTGACCAAGCTCGTTCTCGTTGACGTCGTGCCGCGCTATGAGAAGGACGGCAGCGCCCGCATCCGCGAATTCATGGCCAGCGGCTTGCACGGCTTCAGGACGCTGGAAGAGGCCGCAGATGCCGTGGCCGCATACCTCCCACATCGCAAAAAGCCACGCAGTCCGGAGGGTTTGAAGAAAAACCTGCGGATGCGCGACGGGCGCTGGTTCTGGCACTGGGACCCGGCCTTTCTGACCGCGCCCATCGACGACTCGTTCGTTCGCGATGAAAAGCTCGAACAGGCCGCCATCAATTTGACGATTCCAACCCTGCTGATCCGCGGCAGGCTTTCCGATGTCGTCAGCGAGGAAGGCGTGAAGCATTTCCTTGCTACCGTGCCCCACGCCGAGTTCGCCGAGCTTTCCGACGCCGGGCATACCGCAGCAGGCGACGACAACGACGCGTTCAGCGACGTCGTGGTCGAGTTCGTCAACCGGTAAGACGGGGCTAGGCAGCGACGGGAACCGCGGGCGGGCGCGGCCGCAGCACCGGTGGACGCCACCGGTCCGGAAGAGCGCGCAAGGCCGCCCCGAGGATCAGGACGACAACGACCGCGATCGTCATGACCGCCACCGCAGGCGCGGTCGGGAAGAAGCTTACGACGAGCACGTAGACGCCGAAGACGACAAACAACGCCGCCGCCGTGAGCTGGATGAAGCGCTCGGGCAGATGCTTGCCCGCGACCGCACCGACCACGATCGCCAGCGCGTCGGCGGCCACCATCCCCAGCGTGGAGCCGATCCATACCCCGACCCAGTCGTTGTCCGCGGCGAGCGTGATGGTCGCGAGCATCGTCTTGTCGCCCAGTTCAGCGAGCAGGAACGCGGACGTGACCGCGAAGAATGCCGGCGCGCTGGACCGCTGGGCGCGCGTCGCCTCGTCGTCGGAAAGTGAGTCGCCCCGCAGCGTCCACAGCCCGAACAGGACAAACGCCACACCGGCGAAGATGGCCAGCAGGTGGGTCGGCAATGCAGCGCCCAGATAGTGGCCGACCGCGACCGAAATCAGGTGCACGGCTGTGGTCGCGACGGTGATCCCGCCGAGCACGATCCACCAGCGATGCCGCAGCGCGAAAGTCATCGCCATCAACTGCGACTTGTCGCCCAGCTCGGCGACGAAGATGACGGCGAAGCTCAACAGCAAGGCTGCGAACACCCACAACTCCTCGGTCGGTGGCTGCCGCTCGGAGATTGTGTAGACGCCTCCGACCGACAGCCGAAACGGCTCGTACGGTCGAAGGTCTCGCCCACCGGATAAAACGGCCGGCCCGGGAACCGGGTCCTGGTGGACCAGTATGTCGATTGCCCGAATTGGGGGCTACTCCCCTTCGCTGACGACCATGCTACCCACGCCGCGACCGCCCCTGCAACTCCCGGACAACGAAATCCGGTCTGCCACAATAAGTTTGAATACCCTGCCGCAATTGTTTGGGTACCCGTAAAGAGTCGGCAGCGTCGCCGGAGTTTCGTCGCAGGCCGCCCCCTGCGTCAATCGCTTGCGGCCGGGCCTCGCCGGATGATGGCGGCCAGCTCCTCACGCGAGTTGGCGCCGACCCGCTGGCACGCCCGGTACAGGTGTCCCTCGACGCTGCGAACCGACATGTAGAGCCGCTTCGCGATGTCCTTGTTGGACATGCCCGCGACGGCCAGCTCGACAATTTCGCGCTGCCGCTCGGTCAGCGGATGACCGGTCGGGCTCCGCAACGCCGGAGTGCTCAGCCCGCCGCATTCCTCCGACAGGCCTTGGGCAATCGCGGCCGCGTACAGCCGCCGTCGGCGCTGCTGGCCCTGCGAGAACGCCACCGCGGCCTGGGCGGCGGCATCGGCGGCCGTCGCGCGATCGCCGAGCGCCCGATAGTCGTTGGATGCGACGAGCAGGCCTTCGCCGTCCTTGGCCGCCAGCGCTTCGGTGTGCCGGGCGACGGCATCGGCCAACGGCAGCGACAGCTCGTCGGCCAGCGCACGCGCTCGGTCCGCCATCGAGGCGTCGCCCCACTGCGCCGCAACCTGCAGGCAGATCAGCTCGTGCGTCGGCTGGCCGCGATCGCGTGCCCGTACCGCGGCATCGCGAACGGTTGTCACTGCGTCCGTCAGATATCCGCTTGCCGCGAGCGACCATCCGGTCGCGATCGCAAGGGCGGTGTGCATGTACACGTAGCTGTCGGGGACGTTCGCGCGAGCCTCGTCGAGAGCCGTGTTCGCCTCGGCCGATTGGCCGAGTTTGGCGTGCGCCTCGGTCAGTGCGAAGCAGGTGGCGGGCCGCAAACCCGTTGTGATGCCGTGATGTTCGACGCCGGCGAGCGCCTCGTGCAGCAGCTTGATCGCCGCCGGCAGTTCACCGCGCATCAGCTCCGACTGCCCGAGCAGGAACACCAGATTGGCGTACGCCAGGCCGGGCACCTCGTTCACCGAGTCGGCCATCTGCTTGGCGACCTTCGCGCAATCGTCGATGCGGCCGGTCAGGCGGCAGGCACGGGCGTAGACACCGCCGAACCAGAAGCGCAGGGGTGCCGTCTGAAAGGACGTGGACGCACGATCGAGCGCCCGGTCGGCGACGGCGGTGAGTTCATCACCTCGGCCGAGCGCACCGAGCGCCATCACCAGCGCAAATGACGCCATCATCGCGTGGAAGTCGGTGAGCTGGCCGGAATCCAGTGCCGCGGTGGCCTTTTCGGCGGCGGTTTCGCAGCGGCCGTAGACGGCGTCGACGCATGCCTCGACCGCCGCTCGAGAGGCCGCTTCTATCGGCGTCTCCGGACCAGCGGCCAGACGCTCCAGAATGGCCGCTGCATCGGCGGGCCTGCCGAGGGTCCAGATCAGGTTGGCCGCACGTACCGTCGACCACCGGTGACCGTCCTCGTGTCCGTCGGCGGTGATCTCTTTGAGGAATTTCTCGGCGTCGTCACCGCGGCCGCGCAGCACCAAGTTCATCGCCTGTACGCCGGGCGCTTCGCCGGCTCCCGCCGACACCGCGGCGGCGGCGAACCGGTCGGCCAGTTCGAGATCCAGCAGCGTCATCGCAAAACGTGCGGCATCGACGAACAACTCGGGGTCGGCGGGCAGGTCCGACTCCAGGGTGAGGAGGGCCCGCCGCACAGTGGACTGCATGTCGGCATCGGGCCGTTCGCCCAGGCCTTGCGCCAGCTGGCCGCGAATGCGAGACAGGTACATCTCGCCTGCGGCTGCGCGGCGCAACTCCCCGTAAAGCGGATGGGCCAACCGGGCCAAACGCTGGTTGCCGGACCGCTCTACGGTGACGAGGCGCATCTGCTCGGCGGCCTCCAGGTCCGAGCGGTCGGCCACCGTGCACAGCACCTCGACGGCCAACGGCTCGCACTGCGACAACGTGTCCACCACAAGGGCCACGCCCTCGGACAGCTCACCGAGCTGCCGGCCGACCATGTCGCTGATGTTTTGCGACACCGCTACCCGGTCGTCCCACATCCACACCCCGGCGACCTGCCGCATCCACCCTGCGGCGACCTGGTCGCTGAGCAGCTGCCGCAGGAACAGGGCGTTGCCGCCGGTGAGTTTCCAAAACCGTTGCGCACTGCGTGCGTCCACCACGCCGTCGAGCGTCGACTCGATCAGGCTTCGCGTTCCGGACTCGGACAGCGGCTCGAGATCAAGCCGTGCGAGCAGGCCGTCCTTCCACAGGGCCGTCACCGCGTCTGGCTCGGCCTCGCCGGTTCGCATCGTGACGACGAGGCGCGGGCCACGTGTCTGCGCGAGCTGGTGCACCACATGGGCCGACAGGCCGTCGAGAAGGTGCGCGTCGTCGACACCGATCAAAACCTTGCCTTGACGTTGTTGGGCGACAAAGGAATTGATCAGACGGCCCACGTCGGGCATCGATCCTCCGGCCGTCTCCGTGATCGTCCCGGTGAATGCACCCAGCGGTAGTGGGCGCGCGGACTCGGTGCCGGTGATCCAATTTGTGCGTTCACCCGCGGCCCGCGCGCGCGCCAGCACCTCGCGGGCGAGTCGGGTCTTGCCGACACCGGCCGCGCCGCAGATCACAACACCGGAGTAGTTCCCCGGTCCGTACAGCGCACGACGAATCGCGCCCAGTTCGCTGTCACGCCCCGCGAGCAATTTGCCGGTCATGTCAATGGCTCCGCACAGGCCATGCGCCCCTCCGCCGGTCATGGACTGTTTTACGCGCCCAGCATAGGTTCTCGACCGTTGCTGACACCGGCGATTAAGCCGGTAATCAACGATTCGCTCCCTCGATCAGGCTGCCCCCGTGCTCATGCGCGTAGCACGACGTCAGCTGACCTGGACAAACGTGGTCGCCGGTGCCAGGTCCGGCCCCGGCAGCGGGGGTTGATTTTCGCGGCCTCGGTGGCTTTCATTCAAGGCATGACGCGCTCAGCCGACGAATTGGTGACCGAGTTCTGCAAGAAGTGGACGACGCCCAACCCGGACGAATTGGCGGGCTACTTCGCCGAAGACGCCGTCTACCACAACATTCCAATGGAGCCGGTGCAGGGCCGCGACGCCATCAAGCAATTCATCGCGGGATTTTTGGCCGGCTTCGACGGCATCGAGTTCCAGGTGCATCGGCAGGTCAGCGACGGCGACGTGGTCATGAACGAGCGCACCGACGTCATGCGTCGCAAGGACGGCGAGCCGATACCGCTGCCCGTTACCGGGGTTTTCGAGATCGAAAACGGCCAGATCAAGGCCTGGCGTGACTACTTCGACATGACCACGATCACCAACGCCTTCAGCTAGGCCAACAGCCGAACCTGGTCGTCGCGCGTGTCGGTCAGGATCTCGAACATCGCACGCCGGGTGGCGCTGAGTTCTGTCGACGCAATTCCGCTGCCGGACAGGCGGATACGGCATGTCGCGAGCGCGGAGTTGTAGCAGTACTTCGATTCACCGTTGGTATCGGTGTAGGTGAGACCGATGATCTCGCGCGGTGATGCCGTGATCTCGCCGTCGACCGTCACATCGCCTACACGCGCGCCGAATGTCCAACTGAATGGCCGGTAATCCCCGCGGGTGTGGCGGGTGGCGAGTACGGAGCGCACTGCCACCTCGCGCCCATCATGACGCAGCACGAGGAGCGTGGCTGCGGGCAGCGAGACAGGCCCGACGGCGGCGTGCGCGGTCACGATCTCCAGGCTTGATGCCGGCTCTCCGTCAAACCCGCAGACCTGACCGAACGCATAGGCCGGGGTGTGGCGTCGACCCCAGTTGTGGTTGACGCTTCCCCTCCACCCGTCCACTTGCACGCTGACGTCTTTGAGTTCGATGTGTCCGTCGAACCGAGCGAGCGGGTGACGAACCATGATCTTGGCGGTCGGGAATTTCGCCTTGTACCCGCGGTCGGTGAGCAGTTTGACGGGCGCTTCGTCGCCGGGAGCGATCTGCAGGTCCCACCGCGCCGACCCGCCGGGGCCGGTGACCGAGCCGCTCGCCGAGTGGTCGTCGATGCTGGTCGCGCCGATGCGCGCGGTCCAGGTGTCGTCCTGGAAGGCGGACTGGTCGATGGGAAAGGGATGTTTTAACGCGCGATTGCCAGAGCCGTCAGGGTCGAAGAGCATCACCCAGGAGTCAGCGACGGGCACGCCCGCCGTCGGCAGCAACAGGGTCGAGCGCAGCCACAGCGCCCGCGCGTTCTCGGGGTCGTTGGCGCGGATGAATCTGCTCTCGTAGTAGGGCGGCTGTCGCTTCACGGCACCAGCATCCAATACTTGAGCGGTGACCGGGATGCAGATCGCCGTCTACGCCATTGCGGCGCTCGCCGTCGCCGAGGCCGTCGCGCTCGGCGTTCTTTGGGTGCTTCTGACCCGAGCCCGTCGGGAAGCCGAGGAACTGCGCGGCCGGGTGGACACCCGCAACATGCTGCTGACCGGCGGCCGCGAAGCCGTCAAGACCGTGTGGCAGACGGCCAACATCATCCGCAAAGAGGGCTTCGGCGCTGCGGTGCGTTCCTCGATCGAGGATCTCGCCGACTGGGCAGAGGTGGAGCGCCCCGACCTGGCGCGGCTCACGCCCGACGGCAACGTGGCGATTCTGTTCACCGACATCGTGGAGTCGACGGCGCACAACGAGCGCATCGGAGACCGCGCCTGGGTCCGGCTGCTCGGCAGACACGACAAGTTGATCCGGCGCCTGGTGCACGACCACCGGGGACACGTCGTCAAGAGCCAGGGCGACGGGTTCATGGTTGCGTTCGCCGAACCCGAGCAGGCGGTGAGATGCAGCATTGCTGTCCAACGCGCACTCCACAGGCGGCCCAACGGTATTCGCGTGCGCATTGGAATCCATACCGGTAAGTCGGTGCGCCGCGGCGACGACCTGTTCGGGCGCAATGTCGCGATGGCGGCACGCGTTGCCGCCCAAGCCGACGGTGGTCAGACCCTGGTGAGCGAGTCGGTGCGGGACTCGCTCGACGGTCACGACGACATCGCGTTCGACGACGGCCGCGAGGTCGAGTTGAAGGGGTTTTCAGGCAAGCACCGGCTGTACGCGGTCGCCTAACGCGCCGTCTGCGCCTCGATCGCCCCCGCCAGCACGGTGCCCTGCCGCGTCAATTCGAGCAAGCAGAACCACTCCCACCCGGCGGTGTCATCGTACCTGTCGACATAGACGGAGCGAATACGACTAAGCGCCTCCGCTACCGAGCAGTCCCACGGAACGAACCCGTGAGCGCCGGTGTCGATCGAGCCGACCACCATCAGCCCGCCACTGACGAGCTCTGAGATGAGGTCGAGCGTCCGTTGTTGCACCGTATCGATCGGCGCATCTGGACTGACCTCTTTGACACGCCAATGAATCTGGCCCAGTTCGACCCAGTCGATCGTACCGTAAACCAGCACCTTCGCCGCGGCTTGCGCGAAGGGCCAATCCCATTGCTTCACAGTACTGTTCGGGCCTTCACCAACGGCGCCGACGGGAATCTCCCGCGCTACTGCCCGTCCCGTCTCGGTCAGCTGTAGCCACCCCTCGCGGCCGTCCAGCCCGTCAACGACGGAGAATTGCCAAGGCACGAATCCGCCCTGTGTGCGATCACCCACGACGACGAGCCCGTCATCGATCAGCGAACCCACCAACTCGACAAGCGCCCTCTGAATGGCCTCCGGGTCTGCCGCCTCGTCGGCGCTGCGAAACTCCCTCGACAGCAGGTTCTGCACGGCCCGCAGGCCCAACAGGCCAAATTGCGCCCGAAACAGCACCTCGTCGCGCGCCCATGACATGCTGCCGACGCTACCGAACTTTCTCCCGCGTTAGTGCACCAAGTTTCGTGCAGCTTGCCTATCGCTGACAGCGCTACGGTTGTCCTATGTCGTCAGTTCACGTCGATTCTGCGGCACTACATGCCGCCGCTGACAAAATCGGCGGCGTCGCTTCGACTTTCACGGGGACGGGCACACCTGCGGTTCCTGTGAGAAGCGCTCAGTCCACGACGGCCGCCGTCAACGCCGCCCTCGCGGCCACTGCGGCGGCCGAGAAGACCATCGCAGGCCGCCTGCGTTCGACTGCGACTGCCATGTTCTCGGGCGCAACTGACTTTGCCGCAACCGAGCGCGAGTCCACCACCGCCGTCGCAGCAGTGCCGGACAAGCGGTAGACATGGCCGCCACTTCCGGCGGGGCGATGCCGCGGTTATCGGAGATCGAATCGTGGGATACCGAACACCTCACCGCAGCGGCCGGATGGTGGGATGCCGCCGCCACCCGCTGGGAAGACGGATTCTCCGAAGTCGTTCGCCAGTCGTACAGCCCCGGCGGGAGCATCTGGGAAGGCGCCGCGGCCACCGCCGCCCAGGAACGCGCGCTGGCCGACCGGACGAAGGTGAACGCCGCTGCCCAACACCTTCGGATGACGTCGGCTCAAGCGCGTGCGGGGGCCGACGCACTCGCCTCGGCCCGTCAGCGCGTGCTGGCTGCGGTAAACGTGGCGCGGACGGCAGGATTTCATGTCGGCGACGACCTGAGCGTCTCCTACGACGACGACGGGACGCCGGCCTCGGCGACCAAGCGCACGCAGGCCACGTCCATGGCACGCCAGATATGGGACAGCGCACAACAACTGACCGCGACGGACCGCCGGGTCGCAGACCAAATCAAGAAGTCGTCCGACGGTATTCAGAGCCTGGACTTCGGAATCGGCGGCAGTCCTCCGTTGACTCCCGTCGACGGAAAGGGTCCGCACAACGCTGACGACGTTTTCAGAATCGTCGACCCGCTGCCACCGGGTAAGCAGCCGCACGTTCGTGAGCTACCAACGTCAGAACAGATCCGAGCGCTCTATGACTGGCTGGCTCAGAACGGGGTTCCTGCTCCACCGAGCAGCTACAAGGGAACCGAGAGCGTGCTGTCCGACGGGACGCGGATCGGCATCCGGGAAGACAGTTCGTCCGGCGGAACAACCGTCGACATCAACTTCGGGGACGGCCGCGAGCCGATGAAAGTCCATCTGCCCAAAGACGGTGAGCAGCCGCAGCCTGCCCCCGAATCCGCAAATCCCGGCTTCTGGGAAACGGTCGGGGGGATCGGCATCGCGATACTGGGTGGAATCGGATGGGTCGGCGAACACGCCGCCCACCCGTTCAGCTAAGCCTTCTTCTCCGACTCGGCGAGCCGCTGGTGCAGCCGGGCCCGGATGTCCTCAGGCGTGTAGGAGTTGCGGCGCCGCTGATCGCGCGCGACCAGCACGCCACCGGCGACGACACCCGCGACACCGGCCAGCCCGACCCACTTCCAGATGCTGTGCATGCCCGTCAGTGTGCCTAAGCTGCGCTGGTGGATGCGAACACGGTCACCCTCGAGCGCGCCCTCGACGAGACCCGCACCGGCGACATTTGGCTGTTCCGCGGCGACTCGGGTCCCGATCGCGCGATCCAGACGATGACCAACGCACCGGTCAACCATGTCGGGATGACCGTGGCGATCGACGACCTGCCGCCGCTGATGTGGCACGCCGAACTCGGCGACAAGCTGCCCGACCTGTGGACGGGCGCCAACCACCGCGGCGTCCAACTCAACGACGCGAGGGCGGCCGTCGAGCGGTGGATCGTCAACTACGGGCAGCGCTGCTGGTTGCGTGAGCTCACCCCGTTCGCGACACGCGAGCAGGAAGATCAGGTGCTCCGCGTCATCGCGCGGATGGACGGCACACCGTTTCCCAGCACCGCCCGGTTGACGGGGCGGTGGTTCCGTGGCCGTGTTCCTACCGCGAGTGACTGGACCAGAGGTATCCCCCTCGTGGACAAGAAGGTTCGCGATTCGGTCCGACGCAGAAAGGCCGATGCGCGCAAGGTCGGCCTGGAAACCGCGTACTGCGCCGAGACCGTCGCGATCACCTACGAGGAGATGGGGTTGTTGGAAACCGAGAAGCACTCGAGCTGGTTCGACCCTGGCAAGTTCTGGAGCGGCGACCTGCTGCCGTTGACCCAGGGCTACCAGTTGGGCCGCGAGATCGCCGTCGTCCTCGATTAGGCCCGCCGCTGAATTGTCCGATCATGTCCTGTGACGCGATGGCGGCGCTATCGTCCGGGCCATGCCGCTCCACTACGTGGACCCTCACAAGAAACACGGCCTCCGATACCGGGCCCTGGAAAGGTGGAGCCGTTCGCCCGCCGGGCAGTTCGTGGCGCGTCACGTCTTCGTTCACATCGACCCGTGGCTGTTCCGCAAGACCGGCGGCCGCTATCCGTGGATCTTCGGCGGCATGTCGACCGCCCCATTGGTCACCACCGGCGCCAAGTCGGGCGTGCGACGCGAACACCAGCTGACCTACTTTCACGACGGGCCCGACCCGATCCTGACGGCGTCGAACTATGGCGGAGCCAAACACCCGCAGTGGTACTACAACCTGAAGGCAAACCCCCAGTGCGAATTCGGCGACGAGCCCTTCATCGCAAAGGAAATCACCGACCCCGACGAGCATGACCGCCTGTACCGACTCGCCGAGCAGGTGTACGCCGGGTGGAGCGACTACCTCAAGACGACCGACGCCGCCGGGCGCACGATCCCCGTCTTTCGCCTCATCGCGCGGTAGGGCCTAGAGTCGCGCGAAGCAGGGATTGGCATCCTCTTTGGGGATGGACGCGTTCTGGCTGGAGAACTTTCCGATGACGCTGCTGTCGGTCACCTCGACGCTG
>LZSH01000284.1 GCA_001665255.1 Mycobacteriaceae bacterium 1482268.1
GCCGCGCGCGTTCGATCGCTGACGCTGACGGAGATCCTCGACAGCCTGCACGATCGGTTCCGCCTGCTGACCGGAGGATCGCGCAGGGCGGTGCGGCGACAGCAGAGCCTGGAGGCGTCGGTCGACTGGTCGCATGCGCTGCTGACCGAACCCGAACGCACCCTGTTCCGGCGCGTGTCGGCGTTCATGGGCGGGTTCGACCTCGTGGCGGCGCAGGAAGTGTGCAGCGACGACGGGCTGCCGCGGCACCAGATCCTCGACCAGTTGACGTTGCTCGTCGATAAGTCGCTGCTGGTGGCCGAAAGCGCAAGCGGGCGAACGCGCTACCGCCTCCTGGAAACGGTGCGCCAGTACGCGATGGAGAAGCTCGGCGAGTCCGGGGAAGCCGATACCGTGCGGGATCGCCACCGGGACCACTATAGGTCGATCGCTCTTGAGTTCGAGGCCGTCACGCCCGCGGGCTACGAGCCGCTGCTTGCCCGCGCCGAAGCCGAAATCGACAATCTCCGTGCCGCATTCGCCTGGAGTATCGAACGCCGTGAATTCGTCCGGGCATTGGAGATCGTTTGTGCGCTGTATCCCTTGTGGTTGCTGGGTGCCAGGCCACAGGAGGGCGTGTCGTGGTTCGACGCGGCGTTCAGCGAAATCGAAGACCTGAAGGATGACGTCGACGCGGCAACGCGCGCACGGGCACTCGCCGACAGCGCCGTGCTGGGGGCCTTTACCGTCGAGACGTCCAGCATCAAGCCGGCCGAAGAAGCGCTCGCCATCGCACGGGAACTCGACGACCGCGTGCTGCTGGCGCGCGCACTAACGGCATGCGTCGGTGCGGCCACGTTCGACATCCAGGCCTCGGGGCCGTATCTTGCCGAGGCGCTCGATGTGGCGCGTGCACTGGGTGACCGCTGGCGGCTGAGCCAGATCTTGGCCTGGCAGTCCCTTTCGGCAAGTGTCATGGGAGACCCGATAATCAGCGCCGCCGCAGGCGAGGAAGGGTACCCGCTGGCCGATGCCGTTGGA
>LZSH01000285.1 GCA_001665255.1 Mycobacteriaceae bacterium 1482268.1
GCGTTCGCGCACGGATTGCGGCATGGTGCCGATGAGGTTGACGGCCGACTCGACACCGGATTCGCCCGGTCCGCCGGGGTTGATCACCAGCGAGCCGATCTTGGCGCCCGTAGCCCTGAAGCGGATCATCTCCAGCTGAGCGACATCGCCGTCGGGCTTGCTGTAGTCCACGGGAACCGAGAGCTTGCCGCATTCGGCGTCCGGCGGTACGGGCACCACCGGGTTGTCTGACTTGCAGGGGCCCCATTGAATAGGTGACCCGGGCGGCGGCACCGCAACGAGGGCGCGACCGTCGACCACCTTGCTGCATCCCGCCACAAGAATCACGCCCAGGGCGGTCGCAAGGATCCCCTTCTTCAAGCTCATGCCTCGACTCCCGCTCGCTCCGGTCCTCGCTCGTACCTCGTCCCCTGCCCTGCGGGCGTGGGCCCAGCGATCCTCACTCGCGATCGTCTTCGGAGAGCTCATGGCGCTACATGCTGCCATGAACTGGCATCGGTCCTGGCAGACCGCTACTCCGGCGGGTCTAGTCCGCGGCGGACAGCAGTTCGGACAGCGCGACCTCGAAGTCGTCGGCGAGGTCCCACAGATCGGGCAGGAGTTCCGGGCACGACACGATGCCGATGTCCAGCTTCCCGGTCAGCGACATCACGGTGATGTTGAGCCCGGAGCCGTGGAAGATCGGTCCGAGTGGATACATCGCCTTGACCTCCGAGCCCAGGAAATAGAGCGGAACCTGCGGGCCCGGCACGTTGGAGATCACCAGGTTATGGACCGGCCTCGCCTCGCCCAGCTTCGTCGTGGCGTACAACCGCATCGCGACACCGAACACCGCGGGGGCGGCGAATTGCGACCAGTCCTGAAGCAGCGTCGCGCCGATCGCCGAACTGTGTTGCTTGGCAACGGAATTTGCCTTCGCGATGGACATGAGCCGTTCGGCTGGCGAATCGATATGGGTTTCGAGGCTGGAGAACATGCCCGATACCTGGTTGCGCCCTGGGCGATCCGACTTGTCGTGCACCGACACCGGAACCATCGCCACCAAGGTCGAATCCGGCAATTCGCCCCGGTCGTCGAGGAATTTGCGCAAGGTGGTCGACACCAGCGCCATCACCACATCGTTGACCTTGACCCCGAAATGGTTCTTCACCTTTTTGATGTCCTCGAGGTCCAGCTGGGCGAATGCGATATTGCGGTGGCTGGTCACGTTGGCGTTGAACGCCGTTTTCGGCGCCGTGAACGGCGACTTCATCGCCAGCCCACCGCGCGCCCGTTTGACGGTGTCCACGACCGTGTTGAGCGTCGTGGGAAGCACGTTGACCAGCTTGAGCGGGCGGGTGACGAACCGCACCGCGCCGCTGACCGCGATCTCCAATTCGCTGCCGCCACCGACACCCTCGACCGGGTCCGGGGCGGGTGCATCGGGTTCGGTACTGCACAGCTGCGACATCAGGTTGGCGCCCGAGACACCGTCCACCCCGGCGTGGTGGACCTTGGTCATCACCGCCAGCCGACCACCGGCGTGCGCATCGGTGCCCGCAATGTTTTCGATCACCCAGGTCTCCCACAGCGGGCGGCTGCGATCCAGCGGCAGCGACGCGATGTGACCGCAGATCTGCGCCAGCTCCTGGCGGCCGCCGGGCGCGGGAAGGCCGATCCGGTGCAGATGCCGGTCGACGTCGAAGTCGTCGTCCTCGACCCACACCGGATGGTCCGGGTTGAACCGGCTGTCGGCGAGCTTCTCGCGGAACTGCGGCATGGCCTTGATCCGCAACGCCAGCTCGTCGCGCAGCCGGTCGAACGTGTAACCGCCCGGCATCGTGGAGGTGTCCAGCTCCAAAATCGAGCACACATGCAATGGCTGTGCTGCGGTCTCGAGGTACAGGAAACTGGCGTCGAGTCCACTGAGCCGTTGCATATGGCAGATCGTAATGTGAGGAAATCCACTTAACCCGAAGTTCACCTTACTTGTCGGGTGGTGGCACACTGAGGTGGTCAGACGAACCCGGGGACCCGCAACGGGCCACGAGGATCGACCGAACAGACACAAGGGACAACGATGTCTGAGCAGACTGTTTACGGTGCTGCCGAGTGCAAGGCGCGGATCAAAGTCCGCACCCATCACCTCCACAAGTGGAAGTCGGAAGGCCACAAGTGGGCCATGCTGACCGCCTACGACTACTCCACCGCCCGCATCTTCGATGACGCCGGCATCCCGGTCCTTCTGGTCGGCGACTCCGCCGCCAATGTGGTGTACGGCTACGACACCACGGTGCCCGTGACGGTCGACGAACTGATCCCGCTTGTGCGCGGTGTGGTGCGCGGTGCGCCGCACGCGCTGGTGGTCGCCGACCTGCCGTTCGGCAGCTACGAGGCCGGACCCAAGCAGGCGCTGGAGACCGCGACGCGCTTCCTCAAGGAGACCGGTGCGCACGCGGTCAAGCTGGAGGGCGGCGAGCGGGTGGCCGACCAGATCGCGGCGCTGACGCGGGCGGGCATCCCGGTGATCGCCCACATCGGGTTCACGCCGCAGAGCGTCAACGGTCTCGGCGGGTTCCGGGTCCAGGGTCGCGGGGATGCCGCCGAGCAGACCATTCACGACGCGATCGCCGTCCAGGAAGCCGGGGCGGTCGCCGTGGTGCTGGAGATGGTGCCCGCCGAACTGGCCACCCAGATCACCGGCAAGCTGACGATCCCCACCGTCGGCATCGGCGCTGGACCGAACTGCGATGCGCAGGTGCTGGTGTGGCAGGACATGGCCGGCATGACGAGCGGTAAGACCGCCAAGTTCGTCAAGCGTTTCGGTGACGTCGGCGTCGAACTGGGCCGCGCGGCAACGCAATACGCCGACGAAGTCGCCAGCGGGGCGTTCCCCGCCGAGGAGCACAGCTACTGAGGCTCGGGCTGTCCGACTAGCTGAATTCCGGTTTGCGCTTGGTCATGAAAGCGTCGATCCCTTCGCGCCCGTCGGCGGATTCGGCGCTCCTGGCAATGATGCGGCCCTCCAGCTCCATCTGCTCTTCCAGACCGCTGGAGAACGTCGCCAGCATCAGCTCCTTGACCGCACCATTGGAACCGCTTGCGGTGGAGGCCATTTGGGCCGCGAGCTGATCAGTCCTGGCGGACAGCTGATCGTCGGGCACCACCTCGGTGACCAGTCCCCACTGTGACGCCTCGGTCGCCGAGAGCACCCTGTTGGTCAGCATCAGTTCCTTGGTCTTCGCGACGCCGATCAGCCGGGGCAGGAGATACGACGAGCTGCCGTCGGGGCTGAGCCCGACCTTGGTGTAGGCCATCGTGAACGACGCGGACTCGGCGGCCAGCACGAGGTCGCCGGTGACCGCGAGCGAGAAACCGGCTCCGGCGGCCGTGCCGTTGACAGCAGTGATCAGCACCGCGTTCATGCGGGCAAAGGTCGAGATCGCCCGGTGCAGGCTGTCGGCGACCCCCTTGATGTGGCTGCCGCGGCTCGGGGCCGTCGCGAAGGACTTGAGATCGCCTCCCGCGCAGAAGAATCGGCCGGCACCCGTCAGCACCACGACCTTCGTCGCGTTGTTGTCGCACAGGGCAGCGGCATCGGCCAGCTCACGAGTCATGATGTCGTTCATGCCGTTTGCGGCGTCGGGCCGGTTGAGCGTGAGCCGCGCGATCGGGCCGGACTGCTCGAGCGTAATGGTCTGGTATTCGGTCACACCTGGACTGTATCTGCGCCTCTGCGGCCGCCGTCGCGCATAGGCCCATTCCCGCGTTCACCTGTGTATGGCACGCTGAGTTGCCCCCGAGACATTCACGACGAAGGTTCAGATGGCAGCCAGCAAATCGAAGACGTCCCGACACACCGAGGCCGAGCGGAAGTTCGACGTGGTCGAATCGACGGTGTCGCCGTCGTTCGAGGGGCTCTCGGCCGTGGCGCGAGCCGAACGGGCGCCTGTGCACCACCTCGAGGCGGTCTATTACGACACGCCGGACCACGACCTCGCTGCCCACCATGTGACGCTGCGCAGGCGGACCGGCGGCACCGACGCGGGCTGGCATCTGAAACTGCCCGCGGGTCCCGACACCCGAACTGAGGTCCGGGCTCCGCTGGGCGAGGGCGAGGACGAGACGGTGCCTGACGACTTGAAAGACGTGGTGCTCGCCATCGTCCGGGACCGGCCGCTGGGCCCGGTGGCCAAGATCTCGACGTACCGGACCCTCACCGTCCTCTATGACGCTGAGGGCTCGGCGATCGCCGAGTTCAGCGACGACCAGGTGACCGCATCAGCCGGCGATGGGGATCAGCAGCAGTGGCGCGAGTGGGAGCTGGAACTGGTAGAAGGGGCGGCCACGCCCGACGATCTGTTAGAGCGGCTGGCCAACCGCCTGCAAGACGCCGGCGCAGTCCCCGCCGGGCACGGCTCGAAGCTCGCACGCGTGCTGGCCAGTACCGACGACGAAGAGCCGCAGCCGCCGGCCGACCCGATCCATCGGGCGGTCGCCGAGCAGATCGACGAGCTGATCGAGTGGGACCGGGCAGTCCGGGCGGACGTCTATGACTCGGTGCATCAGATGCGGGTCACGACGCGGAAGATCCGCAGTCTGCTCCAGTCCTCGGAGGAGGCTTTCGGCATTTCCGACGACGCGTGGGTGCTCGACGAACTGCGCCAGCTCGCAGCCGTGCTCGGCGTCGCCCGTGACGCCGAGGTGCTGGCCGAACGCTATGAGAAGGCACTCGACGAGCTGCCTGAGGAGCTCGTCCGCGGGCCGATTCGAAAGCGGTTGGTGGACGGTGCCAAGCGGCGCTACGCGTCGGGTCTGCGGCGATCACATATCGCGATGCGCTCGCAGCGTTACTTCCGGTTGCTCGACGCGCTCGAGGGGCTCGTCGCCGCGGAACCGGCGGCAACCGCCGATGGCGATGACCCGAAGACCGCCACCATCGAGTCGGCCTACAAGCGCGTGCGCAAAGCCGCCAAGCGGGCAGCTGACGCCGCCGAGAGCGACCGCGACGAGGCGCTGCATCGAATCCGCAAGGGCGCCAAGCGTCTTCGCTACACTGCGGCCGCGACTGGCGCAGACAAGGTCTCCGATCGGGCGAAGAGCATCCAGAGTCTGCTGGGTGACCATCAGGACAGCGTCGTCAGCCGCACACATCTGAGTCACCAAGCCGAAGCCGCTCGTTCCGCCGGCGAGGACACCTTCACCTACGGGCTGTTGTACGCCCGGGAAGACGCGGTGGGCCGCGACGCGCGTGAGCAACTCGACAAGGCGCTGAAGAAGCTGGACAAGTCGGTGCGCAAGGCGCGCTAGGCCGGAGCGGGCGAACGAGTTGGCCTATAAGCCGGATTCTGTTCCTCACCGCCGCGAATTACCACGGCGCCGAGGCGGCGACCATCCATCTGGGCACACCGTCACCGGGTACCTCGAGCGGCCTACCCGCAGGCTCGGGCGAGCAACCCTCGAGCGCCTGCGCAGCCGCACCAGGTGCGGCCTCTTGGCCTTGCTTCGGGTGGGGTTTGCCTAGCCATCCCGGTCACCCGGGATGCTGGTGCGCTCTTACCGCACCGTTTCACCCTTACCACCGTGAAGTGGCGGTCTGTTTTCTGTGGCACTTTCCCGCGAGTCACCTCGGATTGCCGTTAGCAATCACCCTGCTCTGTGAAGTCCGGACTTTCCTCGAACCATCAGGTCCGCGGCCGCCCAGCCAACTCGTTCGCCCATTCATAATATTGGAGATGACGCAGGTTGTTCCCGCTCGTTATCTGCAACGGGCCAAGGATCTGGTGGATTCGCGCTACGCCGAACCGATCACCGTGGCCGATCTGGCGGCCGCCGCAGGTCTGTCGCGAGCACACTTCAGCCGAATGTTCACCCGGACATTCGGCGAGTCGCCGCGGTCCTATCTGCAGACTCGCCGGTTGGAGCGGGCCGCTGCCCTGCTGCGCTATACCGATCGGTCGGTGGCCGACATTTGCGTGATGGTGGGCCTGCAGAGCGTCGGGTCTTTCACGACGAGCTTCGCCCGCGTGTACGGCCTGCCGCCCGCCGCCTACCGCGCCAGCATGCCGCCCGCGGTGATGTACGCGCGGGTTCCGAGCTGCATCCTCGCGCGCGACACCCGGCCGCTGCCCGATAGCAGAGTGAAGACAGCACACGGGGAGAAGACTGGCAGCGACGATCGACCGTAGCGTCGGATCCATGATGAGAATCGGTAGCGCCCACCTGTGGGTCCATGATCAAGAAATCGCGTTGAAGTTCTGGACCGAGAAGGTCGGCATGGAGGTGCGCGAGGATGTATCGCTTCCCGAGATGGGCGACTTCCGCTGGCTGACGGTCGGCCCGCCCGGCCAGGATGACGTCA
>LZSH01000286.1 GCA_001665255.1 Mycobacteriaceae bacterium 1482268.1
CCGGCGCCGGCCTGCGGGAACTGAAGTGCGGGTATCACGGATGGACATGGGATCTCGCCGGGGCACTCAAGCGCGTTCCCAACCGCAAGGGATTCGGCTCACTGGCCATGGCGGACTTCCCGTTGCTCGCCGCCCGTGTCGACGAGTGGGAACGACTCGTGTTCGTCAACCTGGACATCGATGCCCTGCCGCTGGCCGACTACCTGGAAGCCCTACCGCACGACATCGCGTGGTGCGGCCTCGGCGACTTCCGTTGCTACGCCACGATGACGGTGGAGGTCGACGCCAACTGGAAGACGATCGCCGATGGGTTCAGCGAGACCTATCACATCCAGACCCTGCACCCGGAACTGCACAGGTGCATGGACGATGTGTATGCGCCGCAGGTGATCTGGGGGCACACCGGCAAATCCGAGCAGATGTATGGGGTAGCGAGCCCGCGGATCAAGGAACCGATCGCCGACGCTGAGGTGTGGGACGCCTATGTGACCACACAGGGTGCGCTGATGGGGGTCGAGGAGGGCACGCCATATCCCGGCGATGAGCTCGGTCGAACAGTCAAGGATGTGATTGCCGACTGCACAAGGGCTTTCGCCGCGGGGCGCGGGGTCGATCTGAGCTGGGCGTCGACCAACCAGATCATGGAGTTGCAGCAGTACAACGTCTTCCCCAACATGTCGCTGCTGACCAACGCCGATCACCTGACGGTGTTGGCGGCGCGCCCGGGGCCCGACCCCGACCACGGTGAACTGGTGATGATCCTATGGGCTCGGATGGCGCCCGGGGCGCCGCGAACAAAGCCCGTCGATATGCACATGACGGCCGATGAGGCGCACCCCGGCCTGGTCCTGACCCAAGACATCGGGGTGCTGGCGGGGCTTCAGCGCGGGCTGCACCAGCCCGGGCTCACCCACCTGACGCTCTCCAACGAGGAACGCCGTGTGATCAACACCCACCGCAACCTGGAACGCTATCTGGATCTTCCGGAGTCCGCGCGGATGATGGGAGGTGAGACGCCCTGAAGGAAGGAGTCGACGCCGAGACGATTCTCGACGCCGCGGCTCGCTTGATAGAGCTCGACGGTGTCGATGCCTTCACCATGCGTCGTCTCGCCGAAAACCTGGGCGTGGCAGTCACTTCCATCTACTGGCATGTCGGAGGCCGAGACAAACTGTTTGACAACCTGGTCGACCGCCTGTTGAGCCAGATGGCGCATCTGCCGGTCGACGGTGCCGATCCCGTCGAGCGCATCGCGTCGCTCGCGCGTTCGCAGCGCACGGTGCTGATCGAGCGACAGCACCTTCTCGCCATCGCCCACGAACGCGACCGGACGCCGCGTCTGTTTCTTCCCGTTCAGCAGGCACTGGCCTCCGAGCTGGCACAGGTAGGGGTCACCGGAACCGAGGCCGCGCTCATCCTGCGCGCGATACAGGTCCACGTGATTTCTTCTGCGGTGATGCAGTTTTCGGCCGTTCGCGGCGCCAAGCACGACGAAGAAGATCCCTCGCTGTGGACCGACGACTGGCCCGACCGGTCGCTCGTCGAGGCGCTTCAATCCCCGACCGATTACGACGCCGTCTTCGACTACGGGCTCAATGCTCTGCTCGCGCCGCTACGATCTGGCGCAGCACCTGCATAAGTGCGCCTAACCGATCGCGCCTGCGGGCTCGCCTCCATCGTTGAGGCCGGGACCGGACGAAGTGTCGGGCGGCACCACCAGTCCGGGATCGTCGCCAGTGCCGCCCGCATCCTGACCGACGGCCGAGGAATCGGCGACGCATGATCCCTCGGGTATACCTGGCACATCGGGAGCTGTCTGCGGACCGGTATCGACACCGGTGCCGCCCGCCGGCTCACCACCATCAAATTGTGCTTGGGGGCAGCCGCTGACCTCATCGGTCATGAATGCCGGGGCCGCGACCGCCGGCGCCGCAAGCGCGATGGCCCCCAGGGCGAGTGGCGCAAACACTACTGTCGTGACCGTTTTGCGCTGTGCAATTTTCATTTCGTGCTCCTCGTTCAACATGAACGGCGTGAAAACGCCGTATAGCTGAATAATGTCGCGGCGGCAGAGGAAATTTCTAAAATTTGGTAATAATGTGCTGATAGCGAGCTGCCCAGGCGAAAAACCCTTACTCCAATGCTGCAGGCATCAAGATCGGTACTCGACGACAGATATTTTCTTCGGCAAAGTTTCGGCGCTTCTATCCTGAGAAATCAGCTGCTGCCGCCGCTGCGATCGCGTTCGCTGAACGGTCGATATCGTCGTCGGTCGTCGCCCAATTGGATATCGAAACCCGAAGGACGTAGCGGCCGTTCCACGTCGTCCCACCCAGCCAGCAGGTGCCGTCACGCTGAACCGCCGCGACCGCGGCCCGGTTGGCGTCGTCGCCGCCTGGCAGTTGCAGCAGCACCTGGTTGAGTACGACATCGTTGACGATTTGCGCACGGGGAATCCGCTTCAGCCGCTCCGCCATTCGGCGGGCTTGAGCGCAGTTGCGTTCGATCAGTTCGGCGACGCCGGACCGGCCCAGCGATCTCAGCGCGGCGTAGATGGGGATGGCCCTGGCCCGCCGTGAGCTCTCCGGCACGTAGTTGGTGTTGTCGCGCTGACCGGGATCGGCGACGAGGTACGGTCCCGCCAGGCTCATCGCGGCGACGTGGGCGTCGGCGTCGGCGACGATTGCCATGGCTCCATCGTGAGGCACGTTCAGCCACTTGTGGGCGTCAACGGCCCACGAATCGGCGCGCTCGACGCTCCCCGTCAGGTGCTGCAGGGACGGCGCCGCGGCGGCCCACAGGCCGAAGGCACCGTCGATGTGCAGCCAAGCGCCGCGGCGGGCACACGCGTCGGCGATCGGGTCGAAGGCGTCGAAGGCGCCGGTGGCGACGTTGCCCGCCTGCGCGCACACGATCGCCGGGCCGCTCGACGCGGTGAGGGCGTCGGTCAGCGCGTCGGGTCGCATCCGGCCCTGCTCATCGGCCGGGATCCGGACAGGAGTGGCGGCACCCAGCCCCAGTTGGCGTAACGCCCGGTAGATGGTCGCGTGGGCCTGCTCGCCGCAGAAGATCTGCACCGGCGGAGCGCCG
>LZSH01000287.1 GCA_001665255.1 Mycobacteriaceae bacterium 1482268.1
GCCGGCATCTACGCCCAAGTCCTAGGCCTCGAACGCGTCGGAGTCGACGACTCCTTCTTCGAACTCGGCGGCGACTCACTGTCGGCCATGCGGGTAATTGCGGCAATCAACACCTCGTTCGATACCGCACTGTCCGTGCGGGCCTTGTTCGAGACGCCGTCGGTCGCGCGATTGGCGCCGCGGGTGGGTGGTGGCGGCGGCGGACTGGAGCCGTTGGTAGCCGTGCAGCGGCCTGCTGTGGTGCCGTTGTCGTTTGCCCAGCAGCGGTTGTGGTTCACCGATCAGTTGCAGGGGCCGTCGGCGATCTACCACATGGCCGTGGCATTGCGGCTGGACGGCCATGTCGATGCCGACGCCTTAGGTGCGGCATGGGCTGATGTGGTGAGCCGTCACGAAAGTCTCCGGACGGTGTTCGTGGCGCCCGACGGCGTCCCCCAGCAGGTGGTGACGCCGGTCGAGCAGGTCGACCTAGGGTGGGAAGTGGTCGATGCCACCGGTTGGCCCTACGCCCGACTGGAAGAGGCCATTGAGGCCGCGGTCGGCGAACCATTTGACCTGGCGGCCCAGATTCCGTTGCGGGCCAAGCTTTTCCGTCTCGGTGATGACGAGCACGTGTTGGTGGCGGTGGTGCACCATATCGCCGCTGACGGTTGGTCGGTGCGGCCGTTGGTGGCCGACCTGGCAATGGCCTACGCCAGTCGGTGCGCCGAGCAGGCCCCGGACTGGGACCCGTTGCCGGTGCAGTACGTCGACTACACGCTGTGGCAGCGTGCCCAGCTCGGCGATCTCGACGACCCCGATAGCCGCATCGCCGCCCAGCTCGGCTATTGGGAACAGGCCCTGGCCGGGCTGCCCGAACGGTTGGAGTTGCCCACCGATCGGCCCTATCCGCCAGTGGCCGACTACCGCGGCGCCCGGGTGACCGTGGATTGGCCGGCCCAGCTGCAGGAGCAAGTGGCTGCGGCGGCGCGCGCGCATGACGCAACCAGTTTCATGGTCGTGCAGGCGGCGCTGGCGGTGTTGCTGGCCAAGCTCAGCGCCAGCAGCGATGTGGCCGTAGGGTTCGCGATCGCCGGGCGTGGCGATCCAGCCCTGGAAGCCCTGGTCGGTTTCTTCGTCAACACGTTGGTGCTCCGAGTCGACCTGACCGGTGATCCCACTGTCGCCGAACTGCTGGCCCAGGTGCGGCAGCGCAGCCTAGCGGCCTACGAACACCAGGATGTGCCCTTCGAGGTGCTGGTGGAGCGGCTCAACCCGACCCGGTCGCTGACCCATGCACCGCTGGTGCAGGTGGCGCTGGCGTGGCAGAACTTCGCCGGGCAAAACAGTGACCTTGCTGGGTTGAGCTTGGGTGATGCCCAAGTCACCCCGCTGGCGGCCGACACCCGCACCGCGCGGATGGATCTGACAGTGTCCCTCGGGGAACACTTCAACGACGGGCAGCCCGCCGGCATCGCCGGTGAAATCGAATTCCGCACCGACGTATTCGACCCCGACACCATCCACATGCTGATCGAGCGGTTGGAGCGGGTGCTGGTCGCCCTGACCGCCGACCCGACACGACGGCTTTCGACGATCGATCTGCTCGACGCCGTCGAGCACACCCGCCTCGACGAGTGGGGCAACCGCGCGGTCCTGACCCGTCCCGCCACGACGGCAGCGTCGATCCCGGAGTTGTTCGCCGCGCAGGTGGCCCGCACACCAGACATTCCGGCGGTCACCTGCGGCGGCCGCTCGATGACCTACCGGGAAATCGATGAGGCCGCCAATCGGCTGGCTCACCTGTTGGCCGGCCACGGCGTCGGACCCGGTAAGTATGTGGCACTGCTGATGGAACGCTCCGTCGAAGGCGTGGTGGCCATTGCGGCGGTGCTCAAGACTGGAGCGGCCTATCTCCCGATCGACCCGGGCCACCCCCACGCCCGCATTGGGTTCATGCTGGCCGACGCCGCGCCGGTCGCCGCGGTCACCACGGCCGCGCTGGCCGACCGGTTTACGGGCCACGACCTGACCATCGTCGATGTCGACGACCCCGCCATCGCCGACCAACCGAGCACTCCTCTGCCCGCACCCGCTGGCGACGACATCGCCCACATCATCTACACCTCTGGCACCACCGGGACCCCCAAGGGGGTGGCCATCACCCACCACAACGTCACCCGGATGATGGCGTCCCTGATGGCGACCCTCGACGCCCACTTACCGCCCGTAGGGGTGTGGGCGCAGTGTCACTCCTATGCCTTCGACGCCTCGGTGGAACAAATCTGGGGCGCCTTGTTGCGCGGCGGGAGGGTCGTGGTGGTGCCCGAAGAGGTGGCCGCTTCGCCGCAGGACTTCCACACCCTGCTGGTCAGCGAACAGGTCACCATGCTCATCCAGACCCCGTCGGCGGTGGGGATGCTGCCCACCGACGGGCTCGACTCCACCGCATTGCTGGTCGCCGGTGAAGCCTGCCCAGCCGAGGTGGTCGATCGGTGGGCGCCGGGACGAGTCATGATCAACGGCTACGGCCCCACTGAAACCACCGTGGGTGCGGCCAGAAGCGCCCCCCTCCAGATCGGCACCGGAACGCCCCCGATCGGCGCCCCGGTGTCGGAAGCAGCGCTATTCGTCCTCGACAGCTGGTTGCAACCCGTGCCCGCGGGCGTGGCCGGAGAGTTGTACGTCGCCGGTGCCGGTCTCGGAGTGGGGTATTGGCGCCGAGCCCCATTGACCGCATCACGGTTTGTCGCCTGCCCCTTCGGTAGCCCCGGCACCCGGATGTATCGCACCGGGGACCTGGTCTCGTGGGGCCGTGACGGACAGCTGCGCTATCTCGGACGTGCCGACGAACAAGTCAAAATTCGCGGCTACCGCATCGAACTCGGCGACATCCGCGCCGCACTCAACGCCATCGACGGCGTCGAACAGGCTGCCGTCATCGCCCGCGAGGACCGCCCCGGCGACAAACGCCTCGTCGGCTACATCACCGGCACCGCCGACCCGGCCCATATCCGCACCCAACTCGCTGAGCGGCTGCCCGCCTACATGATCCCCGCCGCGATCGTGACCCTCGAGGCGCTGCCGCTGACCGTCAACGGCAAACTCGACACCCGCGCCCTGCCGGTACCTGAATACCAGGGCACCGATTACCGCGCTCCCGCCACACTGGCCGAAGAGGTTCTGGCCGGAATCTACGCCCAGGTGCTGGGGTTGCAGCGAGTCGGCATCGACGACTCGTTCTTCGACCTGGGCGGCGACTCGCTCGCCGCGATGCGGGTCATCGCCGCGATCAACAAATCGTTCGATGTCGGCATTTCGGTTCGCGCCGTATTCGAGGCGCCTACGGTCGCTCAGCTGGCGCCGTTGATCGGGGGGCCGGCGGGTGGGCTGGAGCCGTTGGTGGCGGTGCAGCGCCCGGCGGTGGTGCCGTTGTCGTTTGCCCAGCAGCGGTTGTGGTTCATCGAGCAGTTGCAGGGGCCGTCGCCGATCTACAACACGGCGTTGGCGATGCGGTTGGACGGGCGCCTTGATGTGGAGGCGTTGGGTACCGCGCTGGCCGATGTGGTGGGCCGCCATGAGAGCCTGCGCACCTTGTTTGTGGCACCCGAGGGCATCCCCCAGCAGCTGGTGGTGCCGGTTGAGCGGGCCGATTTCGGCTGGCAGGTCATCGATGCCACCGACTGGCCGGCCAGCCGGCTGGAAGAGGCAGTGGGCGCAGTCGTGGGTCGCCCCTTCGATGTTGCCACCGAAATCCCTTTGCGCGCACAACTTTTCACCACCGCTGACAACGAACACGTCCTCGTCGCAGTGGTCCACCACATCGCGGCTGATGGCTGGTCGATCACCCCGCTGGTGACCGATCTGGGAGTGGCCTATGCCAGCCGGTGCGCCGGACAGGCCCCCGGCTGGGCGCCGTTGCCGGTGCAGTATGTCGACTACACGCTGTGGCAGCGCGCGCAGCTCGGCGATCTCGAGGACCCCCACAGCCGTATCAACCAGCAACTGGGCTACTGGGAACAGGCCCTGACCGGGATGCCCGACCAGCTACAGCTGCCCACCGATCGGCCCTATCCGGCGGTCGCCGATTACCGCGGGACAACCATCGCCTTCGAGTGGCCGAGCGACCTGCAGCAGCGGATTGCTCAGATGGCCCGCCAACACAACGCCACCAGTTTCATGGTGGTGCAGGCCGCGCTGGCGGTGCTGTTGGCCAAGCTCAGCGCCAGCAACGATGTGGCGGTAGGTTTCCCGATCGCCGGGCGCCGCGACACCGCCCTCGATGGCCTGGTCGGGTTCTTCGTCAACACCCTGGTGTTGCGGGTCGAGCTGGCCGGCGACCCCACTGTCGCTGAGCTGCTGACCCAGGTGCGCGGCCGCACCCTGGCCGCCTACGAACACCAAGACATCCCCTTCGAAGTCCTGGTGGAGCGACTCAACCCGACCCGCAACCTGGCCCATCACCCCCTCGTGCAGGTGGAGCTCACCTGGCAGAACATGTCCTGGCAGGACCGCGGGGACGGGGACGGGTTGACCTTTGCCGATCTGCAGGTCACCCCGCTGCGGTCTGATACCCACACCGCCCGCATGGACCTGACGTTTGATCTCGCCGAGAATTGGAACAAGGCCGGTGAGCCCGAAGGGATAAACGGGCAGGTGGTGTTCCGCACCGATGTCTTCGACACCGCCAGCATCCGCGTGCTGATCCGACGGTTGCAACGCGTACTCACTGCCATCACCACCGACCCAACACAACAGCTCTCCTCCATCGGCCTGCTCGACAGCACCGAACACACTCAACTCGACGAGTGGGCCAACCGGGCAGTACTAGCCCGACCGCAGTCCACGTCGGCATCGATTCCCGTGCTGTTTGCCGCGCAGGTCCAGCGCACGCCCGACGCTGCGGCGGTCACCTACCAGGGCCGCTCGATGACCTACCGGGAACTCGACGAGGCCGCCAACCGGTTAGCCCACCTGCTGACCGCTCAGGGCGTCGGCCCGGCCCATCGGGTGGCGCTGCTGTTGGAGCGATCCGCCGAAGCCATCGTCGCGATCCTCGCCGTGCTCAAAACCGGAGCAGCCTACCTCCCCATCGACCCAGCCCACCCCGACGCCCGGATCGGATTCATCCTCGCCGATGCCGCCCCGACCGCCGCGCTCACTACCACCGGGCTGGCCGACCGGTTGCATGGGCACGACGTGCCAGTCATCGATATCGACGACCCCCGCATTGACACCCAGCCCAGCACAGCGTTGCCAGGGCCGGCCCCCGACAATCTCGCTTACCTGATCTACACCTCAGGCACCACCGGTGTCCCCAAAGGCGTCGCCATCACCCACCACAACGTCACCCACCTGCTGGAGGCGCTGGATGCCGAGGTGGAGCTATCGCCCCGACAAGTGTGGTCGCAGTGGCACTCGTTGGCCTTCGACGTCTCGGTGTGTGAGATGTGGGGTGCGTTGTTGCACGGCGGGCGGCTGGTAGTAGTACCCGAGTCAATGGCACGTTCACCGGAAGAGTTCCACGCTCTATTGGCTGCCGAACAGGTCACCGTATTAAGCCAAACCCCGTCGGCGTTTTACGCACTGCAAACCGCCGATGCATTGCAGCCCGAGGTGGGAACTCGACTGGCGCTGGAAGCTGTCGTGTTCGCCGGCGAAGCTTTGGAACCGCAGCGCCTTGGGCCATGGCTCGAACACCATCCTGAAGTACCTCGACTGCTCAACTTGTACGGCACTACCGAGACGACCGTGCACGCCTCCTTCGGCGAGATCGCTGCCGGCGATGTCGACAACAGTGCTAGCCCCATCGGCGTGCCGTTGGCGCCACTTGCCTTTTTCGTCCTCGATGGTTGGTTGCGGCCGGTGCCCGTTGGTGTGGTGGGGGAGTTGTATGTGGCCGGTCCGATGGTGGGCTGTGGGTATTGGCAGCGGGCGGGGTTGACGGCGTCGCGGTTTGTGGCGTGTCCGTTCGGTGGTGCCGGGGGGCGGATGTATCGCACCGGGGATTTGGTGGCGTGGCGCGCTGATGGGCAGCTGCGGTATGTGGGGCGGGCGGATGAGCAGGTCAAGATCCGCGGGTATCGCATCGAGCTTGGCGAGGTCCAAGCGGCGCTGAGCGCTTTGGATGGGGTTGAGCAGGCGGTGGTGATCGCCCGCGAGGATCGCCCGGGTGACAAGGGGTTAGTTGGCTATGTGACCGGGACAGCTGATCCGGCCGAGCTGCGCTTGAAGCTGACGGAACGGCTGCCCGGCTACATGGTGCCCGCGGCGGTGGTGGGGCTTGAGGCGATGCCGTTGACGGTCAACGGCAAACTCGACATTCGTGCTTTGCCGGCACCGGAATATCAGGACGCCGATCGGTATGTGGCCCCCGCCAACCCGGTGGAGGGGGTCCTGGCCGGCATCTACGCTCAGGTGCTCGGGCTCGACCGGGTCGGGGTGGAGGACTCGTTCTTCGACCTGGGCGGCAATTCGCTGTCGGCGATGCGGCTGATCTCGGTGATCAACCGGACGCTGGACGCCCATCTTGCGGTGCGCACCCTGTTTCATGCGCCGTCGGTGCGCGGGTTGAGTCAGCAGCTGGGCCGAGACGACAGCGCATTGCAGCTCGTCCCGGTGGAGGTCCTCCAAGAGGGGACCGGCGTGCCGCTGGTCTGTGTACATGAGG
>LZSH01000288.1 GCA_001665255.1 Mycobacteriaceae bacterium 1482268.1
CGGCCAGCGGTCCCGAGCGCGACGCCGGCGCGGTCCCGGACTACCTGCGGCTCCTGAAGGCCGGAATCAACGTGGTGACGACGAGCACGACGCGTCTGGTCAACCCGCACGCCTACGAGCCGGCCGAGTGGCGCGATCAATTGATCGCCGCGGCGAAAGAGGGCCAGGTCTCGCTATACGCGTCGGGTATCGAGCCCGGGTTCGCCGCCGACTATCTGCCGCTCGTGTTGGCCACGCAATCTTCGCAGATCGAGAAAATCCACTCCTACGAAATCGGCCTGTACGACGACTACGGCGTTCCCGACATCATGAGCGACGCAATGGGATTCGGTCGTCCTCTCGACTATCAGCCGTGGATCGGCTTTCCCGGTGCGATCGCGGGCGAGTGGCAGGGGCAGATCCGGATGGTCGCCGAGGCGCTCGGTGTCGAGGTGCAGGAGATCCGCGAGACGTTCGACCGCGCGGTCACTGAGCGGACGCTGGAGGTCGCGATGGGCACCGTGGAGGCCGGCACCTGCGGCGCGCTGCGGATGCAGGCGATCGGTGTCGTCGACGGTCGCGAAGCCATCGTCATCGAGCATGTCACCCGACTGGCCCCCGACGTCGCGCCGGATTGGCCGACGCTGCCCAACGCCCTCGGCTACCGCGTGGTGATCACCGGACAGCCCGATATCGATTGCGCTTTCGACGTCACGCTTCGCGATCGGCGCAAGGCCGGCATCGAGGGCATGACGTCAGGCGCGGGAGCGATGGTCGCGACGGCGATGCGCGTCGTCAATGCTGTGCCGTATGTCGTTGCGGCACAACCGGGTCTGCTCAGCTCGGTTGACCTGCCGCTGACGATTCCGCGCGGAGCATTCAACCCGGCGTGACGCGCGAGTTCGGCGTGCCCAGTTGCGCTGAGCGCAACCAGCCACGCCTAACCCAAGAAGTCACGGATTGCGGCCAATCGCGCTCGTTTGAAGGAATGCGCCAGGCCGCTGCCCGGAGTGACATCGAATCCGTGGAACGCTCCGCGGATGAGTTCGAGTTTCGTGGGCACGCCTGCGACTCGGAGACGACGCGCGTAATCGACGTCTTCATCGTGGAACAAGTCCGCCGTGCCGACGCCGATCCACGTCGGAGGCAGACCGGTGAGGTCGGTCCGGCGAGCAGGCGCCGCGTAGGCGCTTATTCCGTCGGCGCCAGGATCGGTGGCCAGGTACGAACGCCACCCGAACCTGTTGTCGTGTGGAGTCCACCCCAGCGCGGGCGGCGACGAGCCGACGGCCGTGCGGTCGTCGAGCATCGGATACTGAAGCGCCAGACCGGCAAGATCGACCGACCCTGCATCGACACATCTCAGGGCCAGTGCAGCGGCAAGGCCGCCGCCCGCACTGACCCCGGCGACGACTATGCGGTGAGGATCGACTTCTGGACGTGCTGCAAGCCACGTCAGCGCGGCGTAGCAGTCGTCGAGCGCCGCAGGATAGGGATGTTCAGGAGCGAGGCGGTAATCAACCGCTACCACCACAGCGCTCAGGCTCTCGGCCATTCGCCGGCACGTACGGTCCTCGAGACGTGCCGATCCAAGCACGTAGCCACCGCCGTGGATCCACAACACCGCTGAGGCCGGCTCACTCCCACCGCGGTGACGGTGGACTCGCACGTGTGCCGTCGGCGAAACTTGCGCCACTTCGACACCGCGGAGACCCAGTACTGGCTCAGCCGCCGCGACGCCAATGCGAGACAACCGAAGTCGTCGAGTGACCACGCCCTTGCCTCGCGGCATGAACGCGGCCGCGACGCGCAGCGACCGATGAACCTCGGGCGGCTTCTCGAGCAGTGATTTCGGCGTGCTGAGTTGCGCTGCGCGCAACGAGCGACGCCGAAATCGCACTCAGGCGACGGGGGTGAGGGTGAAGGGCAACTGGATATTCAGCTGCTTGTTGTATCCGCATGCCCCGCTCGGCCCGAGAGTGATGTCCCAGCCCTTGAGCGCCGGATCGGGCCAGCCCTTCCAGAACGTGAACGTCTGCTTTCCCGGCTGCGCGGTGCCGTCGATGCACGGCTCCCAGTTGTCGATGGTGCGGCTGACGGCCCAGCGACCGCTCATGTACACCAGATCGCCGCTCCAGCCTTGGTCGCTGACCACGCGGCCGGTGCAGTCCTGATAGGTGCTGCAGGACGAGGTGATGGTCCACGTCTGGGTGACGCTTCGCTCGTCGTGATAGGAGTCCTGCGTTTTCGCCCACTGGCCATCGGAGAACGCGGTGTAGGTGCCGTTGATGGCGATACCGTCGCCGGGATCCGCGTGCGACATCGGCGCGGCGACCACTGTGGCTGCCACGGCAACCATGCCAATACGCAAGAGCCAGAACATCATCCGTCTGCCTTGAAGACTAGATCCTGCCACGACTTCGGCGCGGCCGCCAGGTCAGTTTGCCGGTAGACCTGGCCGTCGGGCGTCGCGTACTGCCCGGTCTGCGGGTCGTAGTGCGCCACCGCCACCAACGGGCCCGACGTAGAGGTGTTGGCGTCGAAGGAGCTTGGGGTGACGGCCACGGCACCGCCGGAGTCCACCGTGGGAGCCACCGCTGGCGGAGCCGGCGGTGCGGGCGGTGGTGGCGGTGCGGGCGGTGGCGGTGCACCTGGAGGCGGTGCATCAGGTGCTGTGCCGGACGGTGCCGCGCCGGGTG
>LZSH01000289.1 GCA_001665255.1 Mycobacteriaceae bacterium 1482268.1
TTCGCCCCTCGCTGCAAAACACAGCGCCGAAACGCAGGTGACGGTGGTGGTGTTGAGTGGTGGAGAAGCAGGTGTAGAGCGGGTTTGCGGTCGATTGGGTGGTTGACGGTTGGCTGGGGATTCGGTGGTGGTTGGCGGCGCGTTGGTGGATAAAAATTCTTCGACGAGTTGTTGACAGCGACAAAAAAGCTCTGCATAATCTCGTTTCTCTGCTGCAGACAATGCAGCGACGCGGTGAACAAAGTTAATCGCGAAGTTCTTTAACAAGCAAACAGCCGATAAGTGTGGGCGCTTAATACTGGGTGCGGCGGATTTCGATCCGCTAGCTAACAAGTAATGAAGTGCTCGCACAGAAGTAAGGTTTGAACGAAAGTTCAAGTCAGATTCTGAGAGTGAGCGACCGCTCGTAAAGAGCGAAAACAGCAGATTGAACTGAAGAGTTTGATCCTGGCTCAGATTGAACGCTGGCGGCATGCCTTACACATGCAAGTCGAACGGCAGCATGATCTAGCTTGCTAGATTGATGGCGAGTGGCGAACGGGTGAGTAATACATCGGAACGTGCCCTGTAGTGGGGGATAACTAGTCGAAAGATTAGCTAATACCGCATACGACCTGAGGGTGAAAGTGGGGGACCGCAAGGCCTCATGCTATAGGAGCGGCCGATGTCTGATTAGCTAGTTGGTGAGGTAAAGGCTCACCAAGGCGACGATCAGTAGCTGGTCTGAGAGGACGATCAGCCACACTGGGACTGAGACACGGCCCAGACTCCTACGGGAGGCAGCAGTGGGGAATTTTGGACAATGGGCGAAAGCCTGATCCAGCAATGCCGCGTGTGTGAAGAAGGCCTTCGGGTTGTAAAGCACTTTTGTCCGGAAAGAAATGGCTCTGGTTAATACCTGGGGTCGATGACGGTACCGGAAGAATAAGGACCGGCTAACTACGTGCCAGCAGCCGCGGTAATACGTAGGGTCCAAGCGTTAATCGGAATTACTGGGCGTAAAGCGTGCGCAGGCGGTTGTGCAAGACCGATGTGAAATCCCCGAGCTTAACTTGGGAATTGCATTGGTGACTGCACGGCTAGAGTGTGTCAGAGGGGGGTAGAATTCCACGTGTAGCAGTGAAATGCGTAGAGATGTGGAGGAATACCGATGGCGAAGGCAGCCCCCTGGGATAACACTGACGCTCATGCACGAAAGCGTGGGGAGCAAACAGGATTAGATACCCTGGTAGTCCACGCCCTAAACGATGTCAACTAGTTGTTGGGGATTCATTTCCTTAGTAACGTAGCTAACGCGTGAAGTTGACCGCCTGGGGAGTACGGTCGCAAGATTAAAACTCAAAGGAATTGACGGGGACCCGCACAAGCGGTGGATGATGTGGATTAATTCGATGCAACGCGAAAAACCTTACCTACCCTTGACATGCCACTAACGAAGCAGAGATGCATTAGGTGCTCGAAAGAGAAAGTGGACACAGGTGCTGCATGGCTGTCGTCAGCTCGTGTCGTGAGATGTTGGGTTAAGTCCCGCAACGAGCGCAACCCTTGTCTCTAGTTGCTACGAAAGGGCACTCTAGAGAGACTGCCGGTGACAAACCGGAGGAAGGTGGGGATGACGTCAAGTCCTCATGGCCCTTATGGGTAGGGCTTCACACGTCATACAATGGTGCATACAGAGGGTTGCCAAGCCGCGAGGTGGAGCTAATCCCAGAAAATGCATCGTAGTCCGGATCGTAGTCTGCAACTCGACTACGTGAAGCTGGAATCGCTAGTAATCGCGGATCAGCATGCCGCGGTGAATACGTTCCCGGGTCTTGTACACACCGCCCGTCACACCATGGGAGTGGGCTTTACCAGAAGTAGTTAGCCTAACCGCAAGGAGGGCGATTACCACGGTAGGGTTCATGACTGGGGTGAAGTCGTAACAAGGTAGCCGTATCGGAAGGTGCGGCTGGATCACCTCCTTTAAGAGCGTGCATCCGACGTTAGGCGTCCACACTTATCGGTTTGTTTGATGTTACAGCCAAGGGTCTGTAGCTCAGGTGGTTAGAGCACCGTCTTGATAAGGCGGGGGTCGTAGGTTCAAGTCCTACCAGACCCACCAAGTTACGGACGGTGGAAGATGTTCTCTGCCGTGACTGGGGGATTAGCTCAGCTGGGAGAGCACCTGCTTTGCAAGCAGGGGGTCGTCGGTTCGATCCCGTCATCCTCCACCATTACCTTTTGGTTACCAAACGCAAGCATCGACGCGGTGTCGATGGTGTTTGCGTTTGGCCTAGCCAAGACGAGCGTAAAAGTTCGGCTGTTCTTTAACAATATGGAATGTAGTAAAGGTGTCGCGGTGCGTTGATGAGGCGCACATATAAAACGCGACACTGGGTTGTGATTGTATCAACCAGTATTACCAGAGCAATCGATGAGATTGTCTTGGAATACGGCACAACGCGAGAACTCAGCCTATAGCGAGACATACTCGTTATAGGGTCAAGCGAATAAGTGCATGTGGTGGATGCCTTGGCGATTACAGGCGATGAAGGACGTAGTAGCCTGCGAAAAGCTGCGGGGAGCTGGCAAACGAGCTTTGATCCGCAGATATCCGAATGGGGAAACCCGGCCCGAATGGGTCATCCCTTGCTGAATACATAGGCAAGGGAAGCGAACGCAGTGAACTGAAACATCTAAGTAGCTGCAGGAACAGAAATCAACCGAGATTCCCAAAGTAGTGGCGAGCGAAATGGGATCAGCCTTGTACTCTTTAGCAGTATTGTTAGCAAAGCGGAATGGAAAGTCCGGCCATAGTGGGTGATAGCCCCGTATGCGAAAACAGTATTGTGGAACTAGGTGTACGACAAGTAGGGCGGGACACGTGAAATCCTGTCTGAAGATGGGGGGACCATCCTCCAAGGCTAAATACTCGTAATCGACCGATAGTGAACCAGTACCGTGAGGGAAAGGCGAAAAGAACCCCGGGAGGGGAGTGAAATAGATCCTGAAACCGCATGCATACAAACAGTCGGAGCCTGGAAACGGGTGACGGCGTACCTTTTGTATAATGGGTCAGCGACTTACATTCAGTGGCAAGCTTAACCGATTAGGGAAGGCGTAGCGAAAGCGAGTCCGAATAGGGCGTTCAGTCGCTGGGTGTAGACCCGAAACCAAGTGATCTATCCATGGCCAGGTTGAAGGTGCGGTAACACGTACTGGAGGACCGAACCCACTAACGTTGAAAAGTTAGGGGATGAGCTGTGGATAGGGGTGAAAGGCTAAACAAACTTGGAAATAGCTGGTTCTCTCCGAAAACTATTTAGGTAGTGCCTCGTGTCTCACCTTCGGGGGTAGAGCACTGTCATGGTTGGGGGGTCTATTGCTGATTACCCCGCCATAGCAAACTCCGAATACCGAAGAGTGCAATCACGGGAGACAGACATCGGGTGCTAACGTCCGGTGTCAAGAGGGAAACAACCCAGACCGCCAGCTAAGGTCCCTAAATATTGCTAAGTGGGAAACGAAGTGGGAAGGCTAAAACAGTCAGGAGGTTGGCTTAGAAGCAGCCACCCTTTAAAGAAAGCGTAATAGCTCACTGATCGAGTCGTCCTGCGCGGAAGATGTAACGGGGCTAAGCAATATACCGAAGCTGCGGATGCACGTAAGTGCATGGTAGGAGAGCGTTCTGTAAGCCTGTGAAGGTGTCTTGTAAAGGATGCTGGAGGTATCAGAAGTGCGAATGCTGACATGAGTAGCGATAAAGGGGGTGAAAGGCCCCCTCGCCGTAAGCCCAAGGTTTCCTACGCAACGTTCATCGGCGTAGGGTGAGTCGGCCCCTAAGGCGAGGCAGAGATGCGTAGCTGATGGGAAGCAGGTTAATATTCCTGCACCGTCGTATGATGCGATGGGGGGACGGATCGCGGAAGGTTGTCCGGGTGTTGGATGTCCCGGTCCCTGCATTGGAGATGGCACTTAGGCAAATCCGGGTGCGTGATTCAAGGGTGTGGGGCGAGCGACTTTAGGTCGCGAAGCAATTGGAAGTGGTTCCAAGAAAAGCCTCTAAGCTTCAGTCATACGAGACCGTACCGCAAACCGACACAGGTGGGCGAGATGAGTATTCTAAGGCGCTTGAGAGAACTCGGGAGAAGGAACTCGGCAAATTGGTACCGTAACTTCGGGATAAGGTACGCCCTTGTAGTTTGACTGGCTCGCGCCAGAAGGACGAAGGGGTTGCAATAAAATGGTGGCTGCGACTGTTTAATAAAAACACAGCACTCTGCAAACACGAAAGTGGACGTATAGGGTGTGACGCCTGCCCGGTGCCGGAAGATTAAATGATGGGGTGCAAGCTCTTGATTGAAGTCCCGGTAAACGGCGGCCGTAACTATAACGGTCCTAAGGTAGCGAAATTCCTTGTCGGGTAAGTTCCGACCTGCACGAATGGCGTAACGATGGCCACACTGTCTCCTCCCGAGACTCAGCGAAGTTGAAGTGTTTGTGATGATGCAATCTCCCCGCGGCTAGACGGAAAGACCCCATGAACCTTTACTGTAGCTTTGCATTGGACTTTGAACCGATCTGTGTAGGATAGGTGGGAGGCTTTGAAACCGGGACGCTAGTTTCGGTGGAGCCGTCCTTGAAATACCACCCTGGTTTGTTTGAGGTTCTAACCTTGGCCCGTGAATCCGGGTCGGGGACAGTGCATGGTAGGCAGTTTGACTGGGGCGGTCTCCTCCCAAAGTGTAACGGAGGAGTTCGAAGGTACGCTTGGTACGGTCGGACATCGTACCTAAAGTGCAATGGCAAAAGCGTGCTTAACTGCGAGACCGACAAGTCGAGCAGGTGCGAAAGCAGGACATAGTGATCCGGTGGTTCTGTATGGAAGGGCCATCGCTCAACGGATAAAAGGTACTCTGGGGATAACAGGCTGATACCGCCCAAGAGTTCATATCGACGGCGGTGTTTGGCACCTCGATGTCGGCTCATCTCATCCTGGGGCTGTAGCCGGTCCCAAGGGTATGGCTGTTCGCCATTTAAAGAGGTACGTGAGCTGGGTTTAAAACGTCGTGAGACAGTTTGGTCCCTATCTGCCGTGGGCGTTGGAATCTTGACGGGGGCTGCTCCTAGTACGAGAGGACCGGAGTGGACGTACCGCTGGTGTACCTGTTGTCTCGCCAGAGGCATCGCAGGGTAGCTATGTACGGAAGAGATAACCGCTGAAAGCATCTAAGCGGGAAACTTGCCTGAAGATGAGGATTCCCTGGAGACTTGATCTCCCTGAAGGGTCGTTCGAGACCAGGACGTTGATAGGCTGGGTGTGGAAGCGCAGTAATGCGTTCAGCTAACCAGTACTAATTGCCCGTGCGGCTTGATCCTATAACCGGTATGTTTCCGGCTGGGTCCGCCTTGTGCCTGATACACATCACTCACAACCCCAAATCTACATTCCCATATTGGTCGCGTTGACCCCGTCAACGTGGCAACAAGTCATAGCCTGGTGACCATAGCGAGTCGGTACCACCCCTTCCCATCCCGAACAGGACCGTGAAACGACTCCGCGCCGATGATAGTGCGGATTCCCGTGTGAAAGTAGGTCATCGCCAGGCTCTCAG
>LZSH01000290.1 GCA_001665255.1 Mycobacteriaceae bacterium 1482268.1
GCTGGGTGGCAAAGAACGTGGTCGCAGCAGGCCTGGCGGAGCGCATCGAGGTCCAGGTGGCCTACGCGATCGGCAAGGCCGCGCCCGTCGGGCTGTTCGTCGAGACGTTCGGCACCGAGTCCGTCGACCCGAGCCGGATCGAGAAGGCCATCACGTCGGTGTTCGACCTGCGGCCCGGCGCGATCGTCCGCGACCTGGACCTGCTGCGGCCGATCTACGCGCAGACGGCGGCCTACGGCCACTTCGGCCGTACCGATGTTGAGCTGCCGTGGGAGCAGCTGAACAAAGTCGAGGACCTGAAGGCTTCGGTTTAACTAAGCCGAGATCGACGAAAAGGCGCGTTTTACTCGCACTTTTGCGCCCATGTGTTGGTTTGGGCGCTAAGAGGAAAAGATGTAGTCGCTGAGTGGGAAGCGGCGGCTGCGCCAGTACGCCTCCACCGTGCTGGCCGGCCGCAGCGGCACGTCGCCGTTGCGGTCGAAGTAATAGCTGTTGGCCTGCGCGCAGCTGTCCTGCCAGAAGATCTGGCGGTGCCGCTTGCGCATCATCTCGTCGAAGTAGCGGTCGTTGGCCTCCTGCGTCACCTCGACGCGGGTGGCGTCACGGCGCTGCGCATGCCTGAGGCACCGCACGATGTGGTGGCTCTGTGTTTCGATCAACGCGAAGTAGGACGAGCCGACGTAGCCGTACGGACCGAACACGGTGAAAAAGTTCGGGAAGCCCGGAATGCTGACGCCCTCGTATGCCTGCAGCCTGTGGTCGTTCCAGTACTGGCTCAAGGTGCGGCCGCCCGGCCCGGTGACCGAGTAGGTTAGCACCTCGTCGGCATCCATCACCTTGAAACCCGTTGCGAGGATGAGCACATCGACGTCGTGGGAGTCTCCATCGGCAGTGGCGACACCGGAACCGGTGATCTTGTCGATCGACTCGGTGACCAGGGTCACGTTGTCGCGGTTGAACGTTGACAGATACGTGTTGTGGAAACCCGGCCGCTTGCAGCCCACCGCGTATCGCGGCGTCAGCTTGTCCCGCACGGCCGGATCCTTGACCTCCTTGCGGAGAAACGCCTTGCCCAATTCTGGCGCTCGCTTGGCCATCGGATTCATCGTGAAATACTGCGCGGCAAGCGGAAACGTCAACTCGACATAGGCCTGGCTGAGCAGCCGTTGCACGGCCATCCCACCGGGAAGGCGCATCATGCGTCGGGCGGCGGGGGGCAGCGGAAGGTCGGCCTTCGGAAAGCACCATATCGGAGTGCGCTGAAAAACGGTGAGGTGCTTGACGATTGGCGCGATTTCGGGGATCACCTGAACCGCCGATGCGCCGGTCCCGATAATCGCGACGCGCTTGTCGGCCAGGTCCTGGCGGTGGTCCCAACGGGCGGTGTGCATGGTCACGCCGCTGAACGAGTCGACGCCGTCGATATCGGGCAGCTTGGGCGTTGTCAGGACACCGCCCGCATTGACCAGGAAGCGCGCCGTGACGCGGTCACCGGCGTCGGTCTCGATGTGCCACAGGTCGGTCTGCTCGTCATACGCGGCGCTGTGCACCAAGGTGTTGAACCGGATCCTGCTTCGCAGGCCGTACTTGTCGACGCAGTGTTCGGCATAAGCCTTGAGTTCGCGGCCGGGTGCGTAGGTGCGAGTCCAGTGCGGGCTCTGCTCGAAGCTGAACTGGTAGGAGAACGACGGAATGTCCACGGCGATACCGGGATATGTGTTCCAGTGCCACGTCCCACCCGGCGCGTCGGCGGCCTCGATCACCAGGTAGTCACCCATGCCCGACTTGTCGAGCAGGATGGCAGTGCCGATACCGGAGAATCCGGCACCGACGATGACCGTGTCGTGATCGGGCACTGGCTTGATCATCCGCATCGCCCTTTCCTTACGAGGTCGCCTCCACTGTAAGCCGCTGAAATTGCTCCCACGCCGCCCGCTCGACCCAGTTGGTCAGCAGCTTGCCCTCCGGGTCGACGGCCCACACTGCGGTACCCGTCATCGCGATGTCCTGCTGGTCGGGCTCGGTTCCGAACATTCCGTTGTTCTTCCCGGTCAACAGCCACCGTGACGTCACGCGGCTGCCGTCGGCGTTCTGGAACGACTCGATCACTTCCAGATGCAGGTCGGTCACCTGTGCCAGGAAGCCTGCGATCCACGTCTTGAAATTCTCGCGTCCGCGGATCGGCTCGCCGCCGCTGACGATGACGAAGTCGTCGGTGACAAATCGATCCGCCGCCGCAGGATCGTGGGCGTTCCAGACCTCGTCCCAGAAGGCATGCACGATGTTCACGGATTTTTCAGTACTCATTGGAAAGGAAACGCCCTGGCGGGTGCCAATAGTCCGAGGTCGCGTACCTTCACCAGAATGGCGTCCACCGATGCCGGGGTGGCCGGCTTCTCCTCGGTAACGAACCCCCAGCGACGAACGCGCGTCCTCTGGCTGGCAGCCGTGGCCGTCGCCGTCTGCTACGGCGTCTTCCTGGCCATCACCGCCTTCTGGTTGTCCTCCGGCGCCGAGCTCACGGGACAATTCTGGTTGCAGCCGGCTGTGAAGGCCGCACCGGCGGTCCTGCTGGCGGCCGCGGCGTTCACCCACCCGGTCGTCAGGGAGCGGCGCTGGCTGGTACCTGCACTGATGGCCTCTGCCGCGGGCGACTTTCTTTTGGCGATTCCGTGGTGGGAGCCGTCGTTCGTGCTCGGCTTGGCTGCGTTCCTGATCGCCCACCTGTGCTTCCTCGCCGCGCTGGTGCCGCTGTGCGCGAGGTCAGCGCCGAGGTCGGTTGCGGCCGCGGTGGTCGTGGCGGCGTGCATCGCGCTGCTCGTCTGGTTCTGGCCGAAGCTGATCGCCGACGGCATGGCGATCCCGGTGACGGTCTATATCGCCGTTCTCGGTGCCATGGTTGGCGCGGCGCTGCTCGCCCGGCTGCCGACACCGTGGACGGCAGTGGGCGCGGTGTGCTTCGCGGTGTCGGACGCCATGATCGGCATCAACAAGTTCGTGCTGGAGTCGGAGGCGCTGGCGGTACCGATCTGGTGGGCATATGCCGCCTCATTGATGTTGATCACCGCGGGCTTCTTTTTCGGCCGAACGTCTGACCCATCTGCTAGACGGTAGGTGTGAGCAAGACCGCCGCGGAGCACGAACCCGTCGCCCGGGTGCTGCCCATGCTCACGGTGCCGCACCTCGATCGCGAATTCGACTACCTCGTCGCCACCGAGCAGTCCGATGACGCGCAGCCCGGTGTGCGGGTGCGGGTGCGCTTCCATGGCCGTCTCGTCGATGCTTTCATTCTCGAAAGGCGTTCGGAGACAGACCATGTCGGAAAGCTCGGCTGGCTGGACCGGGTGGTCTCCGCCGAGCGCGTGCTGACTTCAGATGTGCGCAGGCTGGTCGATGCTGTCGCGGCCCGCTACGCGGGCACCCGCGCCGACGTGCTCCGCTTGGCCATTCCGCCGAGGCACGCCAACGTGGAGAAGGAAGCGCCCGCCGAAACGGCACCGGTCGCCGCGGCATCGGTCGATATCGCCGCGTGGGCCCAATACGGCAGGGGCGAGCAGTTTTTCGCCGCCCTCCGCGACGGTCGCGCAGCCAGGGCTGTCTGGCAGGCGCTGCCCGGCGAGCAGTGGGCCGACCGGCTGGCCGAAGTCGCCGCCGCCACGGTGCAGGCTGGGCGCGGCGTGCTCGCAATCGTGCCCGACCAACGCGATGTCGACGCGCTGCGCGATGCCTGCGTCCGCCTTGTCGACGAGGGCCGGGTGGTCGCGCTGTCGGCGGGGCTCGGCCCGGCGCAGCGGTATCGACGCTGGCTGTCGGTGCTGCGCGGGGCGGCCCGGCTGGTGATCGGAACGCGCAGCGCCGTGTTCGCCCCGGTCGCCGATCTGGGGCTGGTACTGGTATGGGACGACGGTGACGACACTTTGGCCGAACCGCGGGCGCCCTATCCGCACGCGCGCGAGGTCGGCATGCTGCGTGCACACCAATTGCGTTGTGCCGCAATGCTCGGCGGATACTCGCGCACCGCCGAGGCGCAGGCGATGGTGCGCAGCGGGTGGGCGCACGACCTGGTCGCGGCCAGACCGCTGGTGCGGTCGAGGGCGCCGCGTGTGATCGCCCTCGAGGGCAGCGGCTATGCCCAAGAGCGTGACCCGGCCGCCCACAGCGCCCGGTTGCCGTCTATGGCGCTGCAGGCGACGCGCGCGGCGCTCGACGCGGGCCGTCCCGTTCTCGTGCAGGTACCCCGCAGGGGGTACGTGCCCGCGCTGGCCTGCGGTCGGTGCCGAACCGTTGCCCGCTGCAGGCACTGCACGGGCCCGCTGTCGCTGCCCGACCGGGACGCCACCGGTGCGCTGTGCCGGTGGTGCGGCCGCGAGGAACCCGCGCTGCGTTGCAGCCGGTGCGGATCCGACACTGTCCGCGCCGTCGTCGTCGGCGCCCGCCGCACCGCCGAGGAGCTGGGCCGGGCATTCCCCGGCGTCACCGTCGTCACCTCCGGCGGGGACAGCGTGGTGTCGGCCGTGTCCGGTGATCCGGCACTCGTCATTGCCACGCCGGGCGCCGAACCGGTGGCTGACGGAGGCTACGGCGCCGCGTTGTTGCTCGACGTCTGGGCACTGTTGGGCCGACAGGATCTGCGCGCGGCAGAGGACACGCTGCGCCGCTGGATGGCGGCATCGGCGTTGGTTCGTAGCCGCGACGACGGCGGCGTGGTCGCGGTGGTCGCCGAGTCGGCGGTGCCGACGGTGCAGGCCTTGATCCGCTGGGATCCGGTCGGGCATGCCGAGGCCGAGCTCGACGCGCGCGACGAGGTGGGCCTACCGCCAGGCGTGCACATGGCGGCCGTCGACGGTGCGCCGCAGGCCGTGGCGGCACTGCTGGAAGCCGCCGAACTGCCCGACTCATCCCAGCTTCTCGGCCCCGTCGATCTGCCGTCGGGGGCCCGCAGGCCGCCGGGCACGCCCGCTGCGGGCCCGGTCCACCGGATGCTGGTCCGGGTGCCCCGCACCGAGGGCCTGGTGCTGGCCGCCGCGCTGCGGCGGGCCGCCGGGGTGCTCAGCGCTCGCCACGATCAGCAGCCGGTTCGGGTGCAAATCGACCCGCTGCACATAGGGTAGTGCGAGAATCCGGCAGCGGAGTTAGTCGGGAGGTGGCATGCGGCGCGTCATCGGCTGGTCGATTCCGTTGCTGCTCATCGCGTTTGGACTTCTGTGGCCGCTCGTCTTCACCGGCGGCGATGAGTCGTTGCCCGCCGACGACCCCGTCGTGTTCAGCAATTTCAAGGCAGACTTCCGAATCGACGCCGACGGCAGGCTCGACGCGGTGGAAACCATCACCGCCGAGTTCCCGGGCGGGCGCCACGGCCTTTTCCAGTGGTGGGACACGGCCAACCCGAACCATCCGTTCGTGCGGCAGGTACCCGATGTCACCTCGGTGACGGTCGACGGCGCACCCGCGCCGTATCTCATGCGGTGGAGCGACGGCAAACGGTTCCGGATCGCCAAAATCGGCGATCCCGACGAGTATCTGAGTTTCGGCACTCACGTCTTCGAGATCCGCTACACGGTTCACGGCGTGCTCGATCCCGGCACGACCGGCAGCGACAGGCGGTTCGCCAACGCCACCGGCGACCAGACCACCGCGCAGTCGGTGTTCTTCTGGAACGTCGTCGCGGGCTTGTGGAACAACCGGATGCAACACGTCGACGTCTCGGTGACGCTGCCCGACGACGTCACCGGCGCTGCGTGTTCGGTCGGCTTCGGCGTCGGCGCGCCGTGTAGCGATCTCACCGTCACCGGAAACACGGTGCGACTGTCGGCCAGCTACCTGGGCGCGCGTACACCGGTGACGGTGCGCGCCGGTGTCGATGTGCCGACCCCGCCGCGCGACGAACTCCTCTGGCCCTACACCTGGGACCGGATTTTCGGTACCTCGCTAAGTGACATGGCGGGGATCCTCAGTCTGACAGTGGCATTCGCCCTCGGTGGCTTCCTCTGGTACCGCACCACGGTCGAGCCGTCGCCAGGGTTTCCGCTGCAATACGCGCCGCCGCC
>LZSH01000291.1 GCA_001665255.1 Mycobacteriaceae bacterium 1482268.1
CGGCGAAACCGACGACCGCACCTGCGGCCTGATGCGCGACGATCCCCTCGTGCTCAACGAGTTCGATGGTGTGCTCGGTCAGATCGGCGCGCAGCACGGTCGCGTTCATGACGAATGGTCCTTGCCCGCAAGCTGATCCAGCGCATGCTCGAGCACATCGTCGAGAACGCCGAGTCCGTCTTTCACGCCTCCGGTCGAGCCCGGCAGGTTGACGATCAGCGTGCCCGCCCGCACGCCGCACACGCCGCGCGACAGCACCGAGGTCGGTACGTGCGGCAGCCCGGAGCGCCGGATCGCGTCGGCGAGGCCGGGGATCTGGTAGTCGACGACGCTCGCCGTGGCGTCGGCGGTGCCGTCGGTCGGTGAGATGCCGGTGCCGCCCGAGGTGATGATGACGCCGGGCCGCTCCCCCAACGCGGCGTGCAGCGCCTTGGGCACAGAGCCGCCGTCAGGCACCACCGTCTGCGGGGGCACGTCGAAACCGCGCTGCGTCAGCCAGTCGACGATGAGCGGCCCCGTCCGGTCCTCGTACACGCCTGTCGCCGCACGCGTGGAGGTGATGATCACCCGCGCCGTCCGCGTCATCTGGTCCACGCACCTGTCTTGCCGCCCTCTTTGTGCAACACCCGGATGTCGTCGATGCTCGCCGCCGGGTCGACGGCCTTGAGCATGTCGTAGAGCGTCAACGCCGCGACGCTGACCGCTGTCAGGGCCTCCATCTCCACGCCCGTACGGTCGGTCGTGCGCACCGTCGCGGTGATGCTCACCTCGGCCTCGCCGATGTCGAAGTCCACGTCGACTCCGGTCAGGGCGAGCTGGTGACACAGCGGAATCAGGTCGCTGGTGCGCTTCGCCGCCAGAATGCCGGCAATGCGGGCGGTGGCCAGCGCGTCGCCTTTGGGGAGGCCGCCCGCCGCGATGAGGGCGACGACATCGGGCCGGGTGCGCAGCACGCCCGCCGCGACCGCGGTGCGTTTGGTGGCGTCCTTGGCCGTGACGTCGACCATGTGCGCCGCACCCGATTCGTCGAGGTGCGACAGCCGCCCTTGATCGGCGTCGGCCACCGTTACCTGTTGACGACGGTGACTGGGTGCGTGTACGGCAGATCCTCTGAGGGCAACGGGAAAGTCAGATCGCCGAAGGGCGACAGCGCTCCGGTCCGATCGGCGGCCAGCTCGCTGACGGCGTGATCGTGTTCGCCGTCTGTTGCCGGCCACCCGTTGTCGACATAGCGGTTCTTCTTCTTATCTGCCACGCCCCATATTGTGGCAGGCGCCGCGACCGGTCGCGAGACACCGTGGACGCAAGGTGCGAAAACGGCCGCGGACGTGAGGAGCAAGAAGGGCACCGCGGACGCGAGGAGCAAGGCGGGGGTAAGGCTGCTTTACGCTGGTCAGTAATGTCCGAACACACTCCGGGCACCCCGCTGGGCGCCTGGCTTGCCGATTTGCCTGACGAGCGGCTGATCCGGCTGCTGGAGCTGCGGCCCGACCTGACCCAGCCGCCACCGGGCAGCATCGCGGCGCTGGCCGCCCGGGCGCAGGCCCGGCAGTCCGTCAAGGCCGCCACCGACGAGCTGGACTTCCTGCATCTGGCGGTTCTCGACGCGCTGCTGACGTTGCATGCCGAGACGACGCCGGTCCCGCTGACCAAACTGACCGCGCTGATCGGCGACCGTGCCGGTGACGACGCCGTCGCCGCCGCAGTGGACGATCTGCGCGAGCGGGCTCTGGTATGGGGCGACTCGGCGGTCAGGGTGGCCGCGGAGGCATCGGCCGGGTTGCCCTGGTACCCGGGTCAAGCGGTGCTCGAGGGCGCCGAGTACGCCAGCGAGCAGATCGCCGCGAGGCTCGCCGACATCGACGAGGCGCAGCGCGATCTGCTGCATCGGCTGACGGAGGGCTCGCCGATGGGCCGCACGCGCGACGCCGCGCCCGGCACGCCGCCCGACCGGCCGGTGCAGCGACTGCTGGCGGCGGGGCTGCTGCGGCAGGTCGACGCGGACACCGTGATCCTGCCGCGGCTGGTTGGTCAGCTGCTGCGCGGCGAGGTTCCAGGGCCGCTCGAGCTGACGCCACCGGACCCCGTGGTGTCGACGACCACCCTCGCCGACGTTGACGCCGTCGCCGCGGGTGCAGTCATCGACCTGCTACGCGAAGTCGAGGTACTGATCGAAACCCTCGGTGCCACACCGGTTCCCGAACTCCGCAGCGGCGGTCTCGGGGTACGTGACGTCAAGCGGCTGACGAAACTGACCGCCATCGACGAGCGTCGGCTGGGCCTGCTGCTCGAGGTGTCGGCGGCCGCGGGGCTGATCGCGGTGGGCCTGCCCGACCCCGAACCCGCCGACGCCGGCACCGGGCCGTACTGGGCGCCGACCGTCGCGGCGGACAGGTTCATCGAGTCGACGGTCGCCGCGCGTTGGCACCTGCTTGCTTCCACCTGGCTGGATCTGCCCGCCCGGCCGGCGTTGATCGGTGGCCGCGGCCCGGATGGCAAACCCTATGCGGCGCTGTCAGATTCGCTGTATTCGACGGCCGCCCCGCTGGACCGCCGGTTGCTGCTGAGCGTGCTCGCCGACCTGCCCGGCGGGGCGGGTGTCGACGCAGCCGAGGCATCGAAGGCGATGATCTGGCGGCGGCCCCGCTGGGCTGTGCGGCTCCAACCCCAACCGGTCGGCGATCTGCTGACCGAGGCGCACATCCTCGGCATCGTCGGCCGCGGTGCGATCACCAAGCCCGGCCGCAAGCTGCTCGCGGGCGACGCCGATGCGGTGGACGCGATGGCCCGCGTGCTGCCGGACCCCATCGACCACTTTCTGCTGCAGGCCGATTTGACCGTGATCGTGCCGGGACCACTGGAGCGCGACCTCGCCGAACAACTGGCGTCGGTGGCGACGGTCGAATCGGCGGGCGCCGCGATGGTCTACCGGATCAGCGAAGCGTCGATCCGGCGGGCGCTCGATACCGGGCGCACCGCCAGCGAGTTGCATGCCCTGTTCGAGCGTCACTCGAAAACACCTGTGCCACAAGGGCTTACCTATCTCATCGATGATGTCGCGCGCAGGCACGGGCAACTGCGTGTCGGGATGGCTGCGTCGTTCGTCCGGTGCGAGGACCCCGCGCTGTTGGCGCAGGCGGTCGGGTCGCCCGCCGCCGAGCCGCTCGAAATGCGTCTGCTCGCACCGACCGTCGCCGTATCGCAGGCGCCGATCTCGGAGGTACTTGCGGCACTGCGCACCGCGGGCTTCGCCCCCGCGGCCGAAGACTCCACCGGGACGATCGTCGACATCCGCGCCCGCGGTGCGCGGGTGCCCGCGCCCCCGCATCGCCGGATCGCGCGTCAGCTGGCACCGCCGACGAGCCAGACACTCGGCGCGATCGTCGCCGTGCTGCGCAAGGTGGCCGCGCAGCCCTTCGCCAACATGCGAATCGACCCGGCGGTCGCCATCTCGCAGCTGCAGGAGGCGGCCCGGCTGCAAAATTCGGTGGTGATCGGCTACGTCGACGCCGCCGGAGTCGCCACCCAGCGTGTCGTCGCGCCGATCAGCATCCGGGGTGGGCAGCTGACGGCCTTCGATCCCGCGACCGGCCGGGTCAGGGACTTCGCCATCCACCGCGTCACGTCGGTGGTGTCCGCCGACGAGGCCTGACCCTCTGGTCACCTCCCCCTTCCCCCGCGAGTGTGCTGGGGGCACCTCCCCGCGTGCAAGGGGGAGTCTGCGCACGACACGCCGCTGAAAAACAGCAGTTCACGCACGCTCGTGGCAACCGTCGTCGGAGCGATCGGGATAATGGACGAGTTATGACTGATGGCCCCCTGATCGTGCAGTCCGACAAGACGGTGCTGCTCGAAGTCGACCACGAAAAAGCTGCCGCAGCGCGTGCGGCTATCGCCCCGTTCGCGGAGCTGGAACGCGCACCCGAGCATGTGCACACCTATCGCATCACGCCGCTTGCGCTCTGGAACGCCCGCGCCGCGGGGCACGATGCCGAGCAGGTCGTCGACGCGCTGGTGTCCTTCTCCCGCTACGCGGTGCCGCAGCCGCTGCTCGTCGACATCGTCGACACCATGGCCCGCTATGGCCGTCTCCAGTTGGTCAAGCATCCCGCACACGGCCTGACGCTGGTCAGCCTCGACCGCGCGGTGCTCGAGGAAGTACTGCGCAACAAGAAGATCGCGCCGATGCTCGGCGCCCGTATCGACGACGACACCGTCGTCGTGCACAACAGCGAGCGCGGCCGGGTCAAGCAGATGCTGCTCAAGATCGGTTGGCCCGCGGAGGATCTGGCCGGCTACGTCGACGGGGAGAAGCACCCCATCAGCCTCGCGCAGGATGGCTGGCACCTGCGCGACTATCAGGAGATGGCCACCGACTCGTTCTGGGAGGGTGGCTCGGGGGTCGTCGTATTGCCGTGCGGCGCAGGCAAGACGCTCGTCGGCGCGGCGGCGATGGCCAAGGCAGGGGCGACGACGCTGATCCTCGTCACCAACACCGTCGCGGGCAGGCAGTGGAAGCGTGAACTGATCAACCGGACGTCGTTGACCGAGGACGAGATCGGCGAGTACTCCGGTGAGAAGAAGGAGATCCGTCCCGTCACCATCGCCACGTACCAGGTGATTACCCGGCGCACCAAAGGCGAGTACCGCCACCTCGAGTTGTTCGACAGCCGCGACTGGGGGCTGATCATCTACGACGAGGTGCATCTGCTGCCCGCCCCCGTCTTCCGGATGACGGCCGATCTGCAGTCGCGACGCCGACTTGGCTTGACCGCCACCCTGATTCGCGAGGACGGCCGTGAGGGTGACGTGTTCAGCCTGATCGGGCCGAAGCGGTACGACGCACCGTGGAAGGACATCGAGGCGCAGGGGTGGATCGCACCCGCGGAGTGCATCGAGGTGCGGGTGACGATGACCGACAACGAGCGGATGCTGTACGCAACCGCCGAGCCCGACGAACGCTACAAGCTGTGCTCCACGGTGCATACCAAGATCGCGGTGGTGAAGTCGATCCTCGAGCGCCATCCCGGCGAACAGACGCTGGTGATCGGCGCGTATCTCGACCAGCTCGACGAGCTGGGCCAGGAGCTCAATGCCCCGGTGATCCAGGGATCGACCAAGACGGCCGAGCGCGAGGCCCTTTTCGACTCGTTCCGGCGCGGCGACATCTCCACCTTGGTGGTGTCGAAGGTGGCCAACTTCTCCATCGATCTTCCGGAAGCCAGTGTGGCGGTGCAGGTTTCGGGGACATTCGGCTCACGGCAGGAGGAGGCACAGCGGCTGGGCCGGTTGCTTCGGCCCAAGGCCGACGGCGGCGGTGCCGTCTTCTATTCGGTGGTGTCACGCGACAGCCTCGATGCCGAGTACGCCGCACACCGTCAGCGTTTCCTCGCTGAGCAGGGGTACGGCTACGTGATCAAGGATGCCGACGACCTGCTGGGGCCTGCGATCTAGCGCATTTGCCCGCTGCGGCCGACCAGGTGCGAATACCGTTGATTTGTGACTTCCGAGGCAAGCAGCGGTGCCTCCGAGCTCGTCGTCGCCGCGCGTCAAGCGCACCAGGGCCGTGACTGGCAGGCCAGCTACGACGGGTTCGCCCGCGCCCTGGAGATCGCTCCGCTGGACGTCGTCGATCTCGATGCCATGGCCACGGCTGCCTGGCGGCTGGGCCGGTGCAAGGAATCGGTCAAGCTTGCCGAGCAGGTCTTCTCCACCTTGGCGCGCACGGACCCGACGGCGGCGGCCAGCAAGGCCGTGGAGTTGGCACTTTCCTGGCTCACCCGAGGGGACCTCAACATCGGCCAGGGTTGGATGAACCGGGCACGGCGCCTGCTCGAATCCCAACCGGAATCTCCCACGCACGCCTACCTGGCCTACCTCGATGCGTGGATCGCCGACCTCGTCGGCGACTCGGATGCGCTGACTCAGCGTGTCAGCGCACTGCAGGAGATGGCCGACCGGCTCGACACCCCGGTTGTCGCGGCGCTCGGACTCGTGGCCCAAGCCCTTGCCTCGATCCAGCAAGCCAAAATGACCGAAGCGTTCCGACTCATTGACGAGGCGATGCTGCCGGTCCTGGCCGATGAAGTGCCGCTCGAATGGGCAGGCGACATCTACTGCCTTGTCCTGCACCACTGCCACCGTGTAGCGGACCTGCAGCGCATGCACGCCTGGACCCTCTCGATGAAGCGCTGGTGCGAGGACGTCGCCGCCTCTCCCGCCTACGGCAGCCTGTGCGACGTCTACCGGTTGCAGCTGCACGTTGCGACCGACGACTACCGCACGCTCGAAGATCTATTGCACTCGACGAGCACCCGCCTCGAAGAGATCAATACCTTCGCCGCGGCCGAAGGGTATTACCAACTCGGCGAGATCCGCCGGCTGCGAGGGGATCTCGACGGGGCGGCTGGGGCGTTCAGTCGTGCCCGCGAGCTGGGTTGCGACCCGCAACCCGGCGAGGCGCTGCTGCAGAGCCAGCGTGGCGACCGCGAGTCGGCATGGACCGCTCTGCAGATGGCGCTGGCGTGGCGCGACCGTATCGGACGTATGCGGCTGCTACCAGCCGCCGTCAACATCGCACTCGACCGCGGGGCCATGGCGGAGGCCGAAGAATTTTGCCGCGAAATGGACTCTACCGCTGAAGATTTCGGAACCCCGGGCTTTCGGACCTGGGCCGCGCACGCCCGAGGACGGCTGCTGGCCGGTCAGGCAGAGCACGATCGGGCGCTGGAGATGCTGCACACCGCACTATGCGGTTACCGCGCCCAGCAGTGCCGGCACGAAATCGCCGAGGTCTACGAAACGATGGCGGTGGTGCACACCGCACAGGGCCAGCACCAACTCGCCGCGGGTGACACCGCCGCCGCGGCATCCATCTACCGCCAACTCGGAGTGGACCGAGACCAGCCGCGCCGACCGCCCGGTCGACTGACCGAGCGGGAGGTCGACATCCTGACCCGTATTGCGGGCGGGGCCACGAATCAGCAAGTCGCCGAAGAGGTTTTCCTCAGCGAGAAGACGGTCAGGCGGCACCTGGCCAATATCTTCACCAAGCTGGGCGTCTCGTCGCGGACCGCCGCCGTCGCCTGGGCCTACGCCAACAAGGTTGTCGAACCCAGGGCGCCGAGCCCGTAGATCTACATCATTTGACCCACATCGGCCGCGAGCAGGTCACACCATTTCGCCGATGATCCGCGCCTCCTCGTCGCCATAGCGTTTACACATCGCCAACGAGGAGGACAGCATGACGGTCCAACAACCAGACCACACCGGGCTCATCGGCACTCTCGTGCAGTTGCCGCCGGCGACGAGCATGCAGATTGCCGACGTCGCAGGCGTCGACGAGGGCCATGTGCGGGCGTTGCTCGACAGCATGGTCGCGGCGCAGCTCGTCGAGTACCAGCCCGCATCGGCGACGTATCGACTCCTTATGCCCAATCAACCGTAGGAGACGCAGATGAGTACCTTCCCACGCCAACAGCCCGGCCTCAGTTACCTGACAGAAGGGGGGCAGGAGACCGAGATCATGTACAAGTACGGGTTCGACCTCCCCGAGTTCGCGATGTTCCCGCTGCTCGACAATCCCCGCGCGGTCGCCGAACTCCGCACCATGTACACGCGCTATCTCGAGACGGCGGCGCATCACGAATTCGGCGTTCTGATCGGCGGGCTCGACTACCGCGCCAGCCCCGACTGGGCTTCCTTACTCGGCTACTCTTCCGCTGCGCTCGCCGAAATGCAGTTGCGCTCAATTGAATTCCTACGCGATGTCGCCCGGCCGTATGAAGGTCAGGTGCGCGAGGTGCGCTATGCGGGCATCGTCGGACCGCGTGGTGACGCCTATCAGCTCAACCGCACGATCACCGCCGAGGAGGCCGAGGATTACCACAGCGTGCAACTCGCCACGCTCGCGAAAGCAGGAGTCGACCTGGTCGAGGCGATGACGTTCAACGCTGTCCCCGAAGTGGTCGGGTTGTCGCGTGCAGCGGCGAGAGCCGGGCTACCGCTGTCGGTGTCGTTCACCCTCGACAACAGCACGCGCCGATTGGCGTCGGGGTTGTCCCTCAAAGAGGCAATCGAAACGGTCGACGCTCAGACCGGCGACGAGAGGCCGGCGTTCTACGGCATCAACTGCTCGCATCCGTTGGAGTTCATGCCTGTGATCGAGCCGGCGCCGTGGTTCGAGCGGGTGCGCTGTCTGCGGCCGAACGCGGCGATGATGGACAAGATCTCGCTGTGCACGCTGGGGCATTTGGAGTCCGGCGACCCAGTTGAACTCGGCGAACTGATGGGCGGCTTGGCGCAGCAGTATTCGCACATCGATATCTGGGGTGGTTGCTGCGGCACGTGGGACGCGCACCTCGACAACATCGCGCGCAATGTACGTACGGCGCGGGCAGACGTCGGTTAGACGTGCGGCCCAACGGGTTTCACGACCGTCAGCAGCACCGCAGAGTCCTCGATCGCCTGCAGCCCGTGCCGCGACAGCGGGATGACGATGTGATCGCCCGGTCTGCCGTCCCAATGCACCTCCGCGTTGGTGATGCGAACCCGGCCGTTGAGCACGTGCAAGGTCGCCTCCCCTGGACTTTCGTGGTCATCCAAACCGCAGCCGGCCTTCAGCGCGATGAGCGTCTGACGCAGCGAATGCTCATGGCCGCCGTACACCGTGTGCGAGCTGCGGCCGCTGTTGGTCGCCCGAGCGATCTCGAGCTGCTCACGCGCCAACGCGGTCAGCGAAACCTTGTTCATTCCCGGCACCCCCTTCGACACCACCAGAACACACGATGCTCGTCATCGGCAGTACCAGCAAGACCGGTAGCGGGCCGCAAGTCGAGTTATCGCGTGTTCAGGACCGACCCGCATCCCGTTTGCCGCCGAACGTTCAATTCACGATGATCGGAAGTCAGCCATCTAGGAAGCGCGTGCGCAAGTTTTCCATGAGTTTCTGCACCTCTGCGATTCGCTCACGGAAACGCTGCAACGAGTCCGGAGGCCGGTGAAACTCCCCATCGCGCCGCGCGCAACGCTCTAACCAGCGCGTTTCGGCGACATGGATGAGCTGCTCCAACTCGTCGAACTCACACTGCAGCAGCTGCATCAGAAGCCGCGCCTGAGCCACATCCGCGGCATGTGCAGGCCGCGACAATGGGCTTATCCGAAAAGTGGAGGCTGTCACGTCAGGATCATGACCGAGGGCGCGACTTTCCGCGACTCGGCAGTTCACTGGTCGTTGGTGATTTTGACCACCTGACGTCATCGCGAGTTCACATGAACGCGCGGCGCACCGTCTTCGTCGGGTCAACACGCGCGCTTTGTGGCAACGGGCTAGCCTCGTCACTCATGACACGACGGAGAATCGTCACCGCGACGGTCGCGGGCACGGTCATCGGGCTTGGTGCGCTAGGCGGGGCAGGCCACGCAGCGGCAGAGCCGCTGCCGACCCCGGTACCAGGTCAGCCTCCCGCACCGGGCCAGCCGGTGATCGAAGCTCCGGGCAGTGAGCCGATCGCCGCAGCTGCCCCGCCGCCGATCGGTGCTCCGCCGGTGCCCGAGATACAGAATCCGCAGTACGGGTCGGGCCATTCGAGTGGGCCGCTGGGCTTTCTGCGGGATGCCTGGCATCAGGCGAAGGACCCGTACGGTCTCGCCGAGACGCCGCTGGGCGAGATGCCCGGCGGCCATCCCCCGCCGCCGGGGGCGGGTCCCGCGCCACAGCTGCCGCCCGGATTCAAGTCGCTGAACGCCCCGGGATCCGAAGCCCCGCCGTCGGCGCCGCCCTCCGGAGGCGGGCCGCCGCTGCCTCCTGGCTACTATCCGCTGGACGGTCCGCCGCCGCCCGGGTATTTCGACACTCCTCCAGCTGGCCCGGCCGCACCTGCGACGCCCTAGGCGTCGGTTTCGATCACCTCGGTGTCGAGCACGCTGTACTCCACGATCGCGGGTGTCCGAAGCCTTCAGCCAGGACCCACTGCAGTTCGCTGGCGGATTCACTCGACCAAGACCGCTAGGGCTCTGGCCCTCTCGGCCTACGGATTCCGTAGTCAGCTCAGCGCTGGGATTACCTCGCGCTCCAGCAACTCGATTCCCGACCGGTCGTAGGCGGCCTCGGGAAAGAAGAAGATGGCGTACTCGCAGCCGAGGTCACGCATTTTGTTCAGCTTCTCGACGACCTGTTCCGTTGTGCCGGTGGCGGAATCGGGCGACCTCACCGCCCTGAGCATCGAGTCGACGGCCTTTTCGTTCGCCACGGTAACTTGCTTCGCTCTGATCCTGGCGATGCGGTCCTCGACGTCTGCTTCGGACTCGCCGATCACTGCGTTGAAGTTCGCCGACCGGACGATGGCGTCGTAATCCGTCCCGACGTCGCGGCAGTGACGCGCCAGAACTTCCGATTTGTGCCTGAACGCGTCCGGTTCGGACGTGAAGTTCGTGTACTGCGCGTACTTTGCGGCGATCTTCAATGTCACCTTCTCGCCGCCGCCGGCAATCCACAGCGGAGGTCCGCCCTCCTGCAACGGCTTCGGCGCGACAATGGCGTCCTTCGCCTGAAAGTATTTGCCCTCGAATGTAACTCGGCCGTCGCGCCACGCGTCGCGCATGATCCGGACACCTTCGTCGAGGCGACCCAGCCGGACGCCGGCTGAGGGAAAGCCAGTAGCGCTGTCATAGCCGTAGGCTTCCCACTCCTGCTGGTACCAGCCGCCGCCGATGCCCATCTGCACCCGTCCACCCGAGATGACGTCGGCAGTGGCGGCCACTTTCGCCAGGTACACCGGATTGCGGTAACTCATCGCTGTGCACATCTGGCCCAACTTGATTCGTGATGTGCTGGCCGCGTACGCCGACATCAGCGACCACGCCTCGTGGGTGGCCTCGTCCGTCGGCACCGGCACGGTGTGGAAGTGGTCGTACACCCACAATGAGTCCCACGCCCCGTTGTCGGCGTATTGGGCAAGGTCACGCATGACCTGCCAATGCCGTTCGGTCGGAATATCGACGAGGTCGAGCCGCCAGCCCTGCGGGATGAAGAAGCCAAAGCGCATGACTACCGACTCTAGGCCGCGGAATCCGAAGGCTGCCAGCCTCCGAAGACCTTCTCCAGATGCGCCGCCACCGCCAGGGCAGTGGCGTCCTGCCAAGTGCCGCAACGCACCACGACCGCGGGCCACCCCGTCAGGTTGTGCACCATCAGGTGGCACAGGTCGGTTTCGGCCATTCCAGGCACCGTGGTCGCGCGACTAGCCTGTCGGATATGGCCCTTTCCAAGGAAGAACGCGAACAGTTTCTGGCCGAACCACATATCGCGGCGCTGTCGGTGAGCGCCGGTGACCTGCGCGGCCCGTTGACCGTGCCGATCTGGTATCAGTACAGCCCAGGCGGTGAGCCGTGGATTCACACCGGCGCCGGCTCGCGCAAGCACCGGCTCATCGAGACGCAGGGCGAGTTCACGCTGATGGTCGATCGAGCCGAACCCACCGTGCGCTACGTCGCGGTCGACGGGCCGGTCAGCCGCATCGAACCCGCGACGGATGAGCAGCTTGTCGAGATGGTCAAGCGCTACCTTCCGGCCGATAAAGTCGATCCCTATCTCGAGTTCGCGCGCCGTGAGCACGGAGAGGGCGTGACGATCTACATGAAGCCGCAGCATTGGTTGTCGGCCGATCTCGGCTCGGTGTGACATGGGTGGTCGACAGCTGGTGTTCAAGACGCTCTACCGATTCGGCTTCACCCCGTGGGACGGCCATCCGATCGCGACAAGCCTGCGCGACCTCATCGAAGGCGCCCACGCCCTGCCCGCAGGCACCGCCCTCGACGTCGGATGCGGCACCGGCGACAACTCCATCTACCTGGCCCGGCTCGGTTGGCAAGTCACCGGTGTCGACTATGTGGCCAGGGCGGTGGACAAGGCGCGAGCCAAGGCGTCCGCCGAAGGCGTCGATATCCGTTTCGAACAGGCCGATGTCACCGACCTGTGTTCGGCGGGCCTCGGCGCGAATTTCGGCTTGATCGTTGACAGCGGTTGTCTGCACGGTATGAGCGATGACGACCGGTGCGACTACGTGCGGGAGGTGACGGCCGCTGCAGCGCCTGACGCACGTCTCCACATCGTGGCCTTCATTCCCGGTGCAACGTACGGCGTGCCCGGCATCGAGCCCGACGAGGTCAAGCGCCGGTTCGCCACGGGCTGGACGCTGTTGACGTCGGGCAGCGAATCCGAGATGGACCGCAGCGGCAAAGACGCCGCGCGCTACTACGTCTTTCAGCGCGCCTCGTAGAGTTCGGCGACGGCCGGCAGGCTCACCTTGAGGGCTGGGTTGCGCGGAAGTTCGTCGACAACGGCGAATGCGACGGGCACGTTGTACACCGGAAGCGCCTGGCGGACAAGCTCTTTGAGCTCGTCCTCTGACGGTACCGGCTGACCCGGCGCGGCCTCGACGGCCGCGAACGGCACCTGGCCGAGCCGCGCGTCAGCCACGCCGACGACGCAGGCGTCGCGAACCGCCGGATGCGAAATGAGGACTGCCCGAACAGTTTCCGGCAGAATCTTGAATCCGCCGCGGTTGATGGCGCCGTCGGCCCGCCCGTGCAGGGTGACGAACCCGTCATCGTCGATCGACGCGATATCGGTGGTGCGTATCCAGTCGTCGTCTATCGACGTGATTCGGGCTTCCAACAGCCCGCGCTCACCGGCGGGCAGCTCCGCGCCCGTGTCCGCGTCGACGATGCGCAGTTCAGTGTCAGGCAGCGCCCTGCCGACACTGTTGCGCTTCGACGCGCCGAATTCGCGGTCCATCTCCGGTGTCCATGCGCACAGGGAGCCGGCGAATTCCGTTGCCCCGTAGGCCAACTTGACGGGAATTCCATAGCGTGCCTCGAACTCGTCGCGGGTATGCGGGTCCAGCGGCCCCGATGCGCTGATGAGGAAGTCCAGTGAGGCAAGGTCCTCGGCGGGCACGTCGGCGTCCAGCAGCATACGGATCACGGCTGGCTGCACACCCGAGCGTCTGATGCCATGCGTCTTCACCGCGTTCACCCAGCCCTCGACCGAGAACCGCTCCAGGATCACGATCCGCCTGCCGTTGTAGGCGCCCGCGATCAGCTGGCACACCCCGATGCCGCCGAACTGCCAATACGAGAATTCGGGTGGCGCTCCGGGTGGCGCGGCCTCGCCGCTGGTGACGCTGAAGACGGTCCGTTCGAGCACGCGTGTTTTGATCGACTGCCGTTTCGGCGGGCCGGTGGTGCCGCTGGTCAGGATCTCCAGCGCCACACCGGGTTCGGCCTTGGTGTGGCGGCGGGTGGGGTCGCGCCTCTCCAGGCCGGGCACGGGGGCGACGGTGGGCGGCCGCATCGAGAGCGCGACCCCCGCGCTTCCCGCCCGCATGGCCGCGGTGATGACCGCGTCGGTCCAGTCCTGCTCGTCGGCGACGATAGCCGAGAGGTTCAACGCCTCGATGTCACGGCCGATCGCTTCGGGGGACTGAAAGCTGTAGATCATCGAGACTGCACGTCCGGCGGCCAGAAATCCCAGGATCGCCGCCGCATGCGGCAGCCGATTGCGGACCACCAGTCCGACCGGTACCTCCTCGGCCACCCCGGCGGCGCGCAGCACCTCTGCGAGGGCGTCGGCATACGCCGTCACGTCGTTGCCGGAGTACCACCGGCCCTCGAACTCGATGCACTGCCCGTCGCCGTAGCCGGCGAGCCCTGCTGCGAACCTTTCGGTAAAGCCTTCGCTCACGCGTTGACCATACAAAGCCGTCATTGCATCGATTCGGCCTTGTCGATGTGGGCTTCGTACCCGCACTCGATCGCCATTGCGCGATATCGCTCGGTGTAGTCGTGACAGCGCTGCCGATTCCCATGGGCATTGGCCACCAGGGCGTTGAGCCGCAGCAGCAGAAGCTCGTTCAGGACGATCTCGGATTCGCCTGTTCGCGCTGACATCCGCGCCACCGCCTTCTCCGCGGCGGCGATGTCGACCTTACTTCCCCTACCCAAGAGGATGTCCACCATCGCCTCGGTGGCCAAGCCGTAGACTCCGACCCGCGGTAGAGCGGCCTCGGCACTTATCATGCTAGACAGCGAATCAATTGCGCCGTCAACATCGCCGTTGCGCGCGGCGTCCTTGGCCAATTCCAATTCGATCACAGGCAGACTTGCGGCGACACTCCGATTCTCCTGCAGCACTGCCTTTTTCACTGCCACAAGCAGTTCGAGCCCGTGCTCTCGTTCCGGTCCGGCCAACTGGGCAAGGCACAAGCCGTACAGGAAGCGGGCCGTGTCCAACGACAGGTCATCGCCGCGCAGTTCGCACCGTGCCAAGAGGTCGGCGACGGCGCCGACGACGGAAGCGTCGACGCGGGCAGCCCCCATCGCGACGCACAATCCGTATTTCCATGTCAGTGAGACGGACTCGCCGAACGGGGCGAACTCCCCACATGCCGCCGCCGCGTCGTCCATCTCGCGCTTCCAGCCCGCGGCTCCGATACACATATGTCCGGCCGCGCGCGACATGACGGCCACTGATAGGGGCGATTCGATTATGAAGCTGCCCTTGCGGAAGTCGCCGTCGGCCATGTCGATCAACCGATCCGCCAACCGGAGGCCCTCGGTGATGTCGCCGCACATGAATTTGGCAATCGGCGTGCCCGCCAACAGGATCAGCTCCCATTTGCGGTCTCCGATGGACTCGACAAGACCGATCAGTTCATCCGCCTGTTGAGATGACTCGCGATACCGACCCCGAAAACCCAGCGCGAACACACGCCCCGCCATCGCGACGGCCAACGACAACTTGTCGCCGGCGGCACCGGTCAACCGGCACAGTTCTTCGAAGCCTTCGTCGTCGACTGGACCTTTCGTGCGGAAGTCGCTCGCGACGATGAGTGTGCGAGGCGCAATTCGCATCGCCTCCCGCCCGGGGTGCTGGACGGGAAACTTATCCGCCACCTGGCTGGCCCGTTGCCAGCTCAGCCGGCTGGCGTGGATGCCGCGGAATATCAACCGGTCGCCCGCTCGCATATGCCACTCGTACGCCTTTTGCAGATTGCCGGCAGACTCGTAATGCTCGGCGATCAGCGCGGCACGTTCGACGGCCATCGCCGGATCGCGCGCCTCCAATGCCGCCGCCAAACGCCGGTGCAGATCGCGGCGCACCGATGTCAGCTGCGAGTTGTAGGCCACGGCGCGAATCAGCGGATGACGAAAGGCGAATTCGGCACGAGGGACGAATGCAACCTGATCGATGAGTTCGGCTTGCACCAGGGCGTCCAGATCTGCGTCGTCGACGAGCGTTGTGAGCAAAGTTTCGTCGAACCTCAGGCCGATAACCGCGGCGGCGTTGAGCGTTCTCTTCGCTCCGGGCATCATCCGATCGATCCGGGCGGCGATCGCTGCCTGCAGGGTGGCCGGCACATCGACGGTCGTCGCCTTGTTCGCGCACGAGTAGGAGCCCCGCTCGCCCTGCAAGACACCGCGATCAGCGAGGTCGCGAATGATTTCTTCGGCGAAGAACGGGTTGCCCGAGGCGCGTTCGGCGATGTGGCGCGTCAGTCCGTGGAGTGAAGGATGCACACCGAGCACCTCGTCGATCAAACCGCCGATCTGTGAATCGTCCAGGGGTCCAAGCGCAATGGTCTGTGCACCCGGACTGCGGGTGAGCGCGCCTGCGTATTCGGGGCGATAGGTGACTATCGCCATCGAGCGGGTACGCGAAACGATCCCCAGGAAACTAGCCAGCAATCCTTCGCTAGCCGGGTCGATCCAGTGGGCATCCTCGATGACGAACAGGATGGATTCCTCGCGTGCGAGCATCGTGGCATTCACCAGTGCGGTAATCCGGCGGCGGCGCGCCTCGGGGGCGATGTCCGGAAGAGCATCGGCGGGATCACGGATACCGAGTTCGTCTTGCAGCAGAGTCAGATCGGTGGGATCAGTGTCCGGTAGTTGCCGGCGCAGCCGGGCGCGCGCCGGCTCATCCGCAAGATTCTCGACACCGTATCCGGAACGCAACAAGCGGACGGCCACATGGAAAGACACGTCGCTGGTATGCGATTCGCAATACGTTGAAATGACTGGCATTTCACGTTGTTTGGCGATGGCGACCATCTCCGCCGTGGTACGGCTCTTGCCGATCCCAGGCGGACCGACCACGCCCACTACACACCCGTGCCCCACATTTGCCCGGTCGAGCAGCGCCTTCAGCGCGGCGAGTTCCCATTCACGTCCGACGAATGCGGAGACAGGTGTCGCCAAATCGTAGTGCTTGCCCGTGATGGATTGAAGCAAGTACGCCGCAACAGGATCGGCCGCACCTTTTATCTGCACCCACTGACGCTCCGCGAGGATCGCCTCATCTGCGACTAGCCGTGCGGTCGACTCGCTGAGCATGACACCGCCCGGCGGCGCAACGGATTCCATCCGCTGTGCCATGCCCACCTGACCACCTACCGTGGTGTAACTCTTTGCGCGCGAACCCACATCGCCAGCGATGACCTCGCCCGAGTTCAGCCCGATCCGTAACTTGAGATCGATGTTGTCCCTACGCAGTACTTCGTCGGCGAGCTCGCGGATGCGTGTCTGCATTTCGAGCGACGCAACGCACGCCCGAATTGCATGATCTTCCAGTGCCACCGGCGCGCCGAAGATCGCCATCAGTCCATCACCGGTGAACTTGTCGACTGTTCCTCTGTAGCGCTCCACTACGTCGGCACAACGGTCGAACAGTTCCGACATGAGTTCGTGCAAGCGTTCAGTCCCAACTGCTGCGGCGATGTCCATCGAATGAACAACATCGACGAACAGGACAGTCACCTGCTTGTATTCAGCAGCTGCGGTGGACGACACGGCGACGCCGCACTCGTCACAGAACTTCGCGTCGGCGCGGATGTCATTGCCGCAGGCTGGACACGCCATGACGCAATCATGCCGCTAGACCAACGCAAAAGCCCCCGAAACCCGTTTCGGGGGCCTTGCGACTGCAGGGCGGGCTACTTGGTCAACGACTCCGGCGGGGCGAATCGATCGCCGTAGCGGGCGGCCAGCTCCTTCGTGCGCGCGACGAAGGCGTCCTTACCGGTCCCGAGGGCACCCTGGTAGCCGACGATGAACTGCGCGCTGCCGCCGGTGTAGGGCGGGAAGCCGATGCCCATGATCGAGCCGATGTTGGCGTCGGCCGTCGACGTCAGCACACCCTCGTCGAGGCACTTCTGCGTCTCCAGCGCCTCGGCGAACAGCATCCGGTCGATCATGTCCTGCAACGGAATATCGGCGCTGCCCGACTTGAACGTCTCGGCCAGACCGGGCCACAGACCCGTGCGCTTGCCGTCGACATAGGAGTAGAAACCGGCGCCCTTCAGGCGGCTGGGCCGCCCGATCTCGATCATCTTCTCGACGACCGCCTCGGCGGGGTGCGGCTCATAGGTGCCGCCGGCATCCTCGACGCCCTTGCGGGTCGCGACGGCGATCTTGTGCATCAGCTCGAGGTTGAGCTCGTCGGACAGCTGCAGCGGCGGGGCCGGGTAACCGGCCTGCGAACCGGCGTGCTCGATAGATGCCGGCGCCACACCCTCGCCGAGCATCGCAAGCGCTTCGTTGACGAACGTGCCGATCACGCGGCTGGTGAAGAAGCCGCGGCTGTCGTTGACGACGATCGGGGTTTTGCCGATGGCCAGCGTGTAGTCGAACACCCGGGCCAGCGCTTCGTCAGAGGTTTTCTCGCCCTTGATGATTTCCACCAGCGGCATCTTGTCCACAGGTGAGAAGAAGTGGATCCCGATGAAGTCCTCTTGGCGCTTCACGCCGGTCGCCAGACCGGTGATCGGCAGCGTCGAGGTGTTCGACCCCAGCAGCGCGTTCGGTTCGACGACGTCCTCGATCTCCTGAAAGACCTTGTGCTTGAGGTCCTGATCCTCGAACACCGCCTCGATGACGAAGTCGACGCCCTTGAGGTCGGCGGGGTCCGCCGTCGGGGTGATGCGAGCCAGTAGCGCGTCGGACTTGTCCTGCGACGTCTTGCCGCGCTCGAGCGCCTTGGCCTCCAGCTTCTCGGAGTAGCCCTTGCCCTTCTGTGCGGCCTCGAGGCTGACATCCTTGAGGACGACGTCGAAGCCGGCCTTGGCCGACACATAGGCGATGCCGGCGCCCATCATGCCTGCGCCCAGCACGCCGATCTTGCGGATCTCCTGCTTGGCGATGCCCTCCGGGCGCGATCCGCCGCCGTTGATGTACTGCAGATCCAAGAAGAACGCCTGGATCATGTTCTTGGCAGTCTGCCCGGTGACCAGCTGGGTAAAGTAGCGGCTCTCGATGCGGCTGGCGGTGTCGAAGTCCACCTGCGCGCCCTCGACGGCCGCGTCCAGGATCGCCCGCGGCGCGGGCATCGGCGCGCCCTTGAGCTGCTTCTTCAGCAGCGCCGGGAACGACGGCAGGATGGCCGCCAGAGCCGGCGACGTCGGGGTTCCGCCGGGCATCTTGTAGCCCTTGGCATCCCACGGCTGGGTGTGGCTGTCGGGGTTGGCCTTGATCCACTCCTTGGCGGCGGGGATGAGCTCCTCCACGGACTGGACGAGCCGGTCCACAAGCCCGGTCTCCTTGGCCTTGGCCGGCTTGAACCGGGTGCCCTGGCTGAGCACCTCCATGAAGGCCTTCTGGATACCGAACATTCGGACCGTGCGCGTCACGCCACCACCGCCGGGCAGCAGGCCCAGGGTCACCTCGGGCAGACCGATCACCGAGCCCTTCACGTCAGCGGCGATGCGGTGATGACAGGCCAGCGCGATCTCCAGCCCGCCCCCGAGCGCGGCGCCGTTGATGGCGGCCACGACCGGCTTGCCCAGCGTCTCCAGCTTGCGCAGGTCGGCCTTGATGCCCTCGACTTCTGCGAACGCATCGGCGGCGTTGTCGGGGCCCACGTTCATCATGCCCTTGAGGTCTCCGCCGGCGAAGAAGGTCTTCTTCGCGCTGGTGATGACGACGCCGGTGATCGAATCCTTCTCGGCGAGAAGCTTTTCGACCGCGTTGTGCATCGACTCCTTGTAATGCTCGTTCATCACATTGGCCGAGCCGGTCGGGTCGTCCAACGTCAGGGTGACGATGCCGTCGGCATCCTTGTCCCACGTGATGGTGTTCTCTGCCATGGCCTTAAACCCTCTCGATAATGGTCGCGACGCCCATGCCGCCGCCGATGCACAGCGTGATCAGCGCCCGACGCGCGCCCCGGCGCTCGAGCTCGTCGACCATGGTGCCGGTGATCATGGCGCCCGTTGCGCCGAGCGGGTGACCCATCGCGATGGCGCCACCGTTGACGTTGAGCTTCTCATCGGGGATGTTCAGGTCCTTTTGGAACTTGAGCACCACCGACGCGAACGCCTCGTTCAGCTCGAACAGGTCGATGTCGTCAACCGTCAGCCCGGCGCGGTCGAGCACCTTGCGGGTGGCAGGCGTCGGACCGGTGAGCATGATGACGGGGTCGGCGCCGCTGGTGGCGGTCGCCACGATGCGCGCCCGCGGCGTCAAACCCTGTGAGGTGCCGGCTTTTTCACTGCCGACGAGCACCAGCGCGGCGCCGTCGACAATGCCGGAGCTGTTGCCGCCGGTGTGGACGTGATCGATCTTCTCGATCCAGTGGTACTTCTGCAGCGCCACGTCGTCGAAGCCGCCCATCGCGCCGACTCCGTCGAACGCGGTCTTCAGCTTGCCCAGGCCCTCGAGCGTGGTGTCGGGCCGCATGTGCTCGTCGTGGTCGAGGATGACCAGACCGTTCTGATCCTTGACCGGCACAACCGACTTGGCGAAGTAGCCGCCCGACCATGCCGCGGCCGCCTTCTCCTGCGATCGCAGCGCGTAGCGGTCGACGTCCTCGCGCGAGAAGCCTTCGATGGTGGCGATCAGGTCGGCGCCGATGCCCTGCGGCACGAAGCCGATGCGGTAGTTGGTCTCCGGGTCGGACGCCCACGCGCCACCGTCGGAGCCCATCGGCACGCGGCTCATCGACTCGACGCCGCCGGCCAGCACCAGGTCGTCCCAGCCGGAGCGGACCTTCTGCGCGGCGGTGTTGACGGCTTCGAGGCCCGAGGCGCAGAACCGGTTGAGCTGAAAGCCGCCGGTGGTCTCGGGCAGGTTGGCCACCAGCGCGGCGGTGCGGGCGATGTCGCCGCCCTGGTCGCCGACGGGTGAGACGACCCCGAGGATGAGGTCGCTGATCAGGTTCTCGTCCAGGTCGGGGTAGCGGGTGCGCAGCTCGTCGATCAGGCCGACGACCAGGTTCACGGGCTTGACCTCGTTGAGTGCGCCGCCCTTGTTTTTGCCGCGAGGCGTACGAATCGCCTCGTAGATGAAGGCTTCTTCAGACATGAAGATATTTCCTGTTCAGGTGGGGGGTGGGAGACCTGCCCGCATGGGCGGTAGTCCTCTGCAGCCCAGCCTAACAGCCCCACCCAACCTGTTGGTTGGGAGGTCCGTCACCCCCGGGCGAGCACCATCAGTTCGCCCAAACCAACACATGGGCGCAAAAGTGCGAGAAGCGGCCGCCATTACGTCGATCTCGGCGCCAAATAAGCTCATCAGCCATGACCGTGAAGCGCCTGCAGCCGTATGCGGTGACGATCTTCGCCGAGATGTCGGCGCTCGCGGCCCGCATCGGCGCGGTGAACCTGGGTCAGGGCTTTCCCGACGAGGACGGCCCGCAGGCCATGCTCAAGGCCGCCGAGAACGCCATCGCCGAAGGCGTCAACCAGTACCCGCCCGGGCTGGGCATCGCGCCGCTGCGCGAGGCGATCGCCACACAGCGCAAGCGGCACTTCGGCACCGACTACGACCCCGACACCGAAGTGCTCGTCACCGTCGGCGCCACCGAGGCCATTGCCGGGGCCGTCCTCGGGCTCGTCGAGCCCGGCTCCGAGGTGCTGCTGATCGAGCCGTTCTACGACTCCTACTCCCCCGTCATCGCCATGGCCGGCTGCGAGCGCCGCGCCGTACCGATGGTGTCCGACGGCCGCGGCTTCGCGATCGACATCGACGGTCTGCGCCGTGCCGTCACTCCACGCACCAAGGCGTTGATCGTCAACTCGCCACACAACCCGACGGGCATGGTGGCCAGCGACGCCGAACTCGCTGCCATCGCGGACCTCGCCGTGAGCGCGGATCTGCTCGTCATCACCGACGAGGTATACGAGCACTTGGTGTTCGACGGTCGCAGCCACCTGCCGCTGGCCAACTACCCCGGCATGGCCGACCGGACGATCACCATCTCGAGCGCGGCGAAGATGTTCAATGTCACCGGCTGGAAGATCGGGTGGGCTTGCGGCGCGGCGGATCTCATCAATGGCGTGCGGGCGGCCAAACAGTATCTGAGCTATGTCGGTGGCGCGCCGTTCCAACCCGCGGTGGCCCATGCGCTGAACACCGAGCAGGCATGGGTGGCCGCGCTGCGGGAGTCGTTGCAGGCGAAGCGCGATCGGCTGGCCGGCGCCCTGACCGACCTCGGCTTCGAGGTACACGACAGCTCCGGTACATATTTCCTGTGCGCCGATCCGCGGCCGCTGGGCTTCGACGACAGCACGACGTTCTGCGCCGAGCTGCCGGAGAAGGCAGGCGTGGCCGCGATCCCGATGTCAGCGTTCTGCGACCCCGGCGCCGAGCACGCAGGAGCGTGGAATCACCTGGTGCGCTTCGCCTTCTGCAAGAAGGACGACACGCTCGACGAAGCCATCCGCCGGCTCGGCGTACTTCGTTTGTGAATGTGACGACACTTTCTGGCGTTTTCCGTCGTCCGATTCACAAACGCTGATCGAAAGGCTTGTCCGCGAACACCCGTCGGCGTAGGCCCGCTAGCATCGTGTCGATCACGGACTTGCCGACTCGCTCGATCGGGAATTCCGGGATGAGCGAGTCGGTTTCGGCGGTGGCCTCCATCCCCACGGTCGTCGACGTCCGGGTGTAGTCGGGCCGCAGCGAGTACTCCACATGCTGCGAGTATCGCTGTGTGCTCTTTTCCGAGTCGAACACCAACCAATTGGGCCCCCAATGGTATTCGAGAACGTCGTCGAAGACCCTGCCCCGTACCTTGACCGTGGTGTGCACGTGGTGGGGACGCCCGCCACGGTAGGTGTCCAGAACTTCGGCGCATTTGAAGTCGGGCGTATACGACGGCAGCGAGCCGACGTCGGCCAGTGCATTCATGATCGCTTCCGGTGGTGCCTCGATCACAATCTCGCGTGATGCTCGGACGGCCACGCCGCTCTCCTACGTCACCCGGGCCATCACTCGGTGGCGCAGGCTCTCCGTCGCGACGTCGAGCACCTGCTTCTTCGCCCGCTTGATCAGAAAGGCTGGAACGGGCGCGGCCAGTTCGAGGATGAGGTCGAAGCGCACCCGCGTCTTGTCCAAACCCACCGGCGTCAGGTTGTATTCGCCGTGCAGGCCGCGCTGCGCGGCGGTCTCCGAGGAGTCCCACACCATCCACCGCTCGCCCCAGTGGTACTCGAGGATCTCCTTATCGGTGACGCCCATGATCTTCAGCGTGGCCTTGACGTGGTGCGGCCGACCGTCGGGGTGCCGGTCGAGCACCTCGGCGCTCTTGTGCAGCGACGACCACGACGGCACGGCGTCGATGTCGGCGAGAACATCGAGGATCGCTTCGGGTGGGGCATCGAACACGACCTCCCGCGACGCTCGAACTGCCATATTGGCAAATGTAATCCTCGAGCCGCGAGGGCCGCAGTCAACTCTCCAGTTACCACCCGATTTCGTCGAGCGCGGTGGTGGCCTTCGGCGGTGTACCTACGGCGCCGGCCGGCGTGCGGGAGAAGCGCGGGGCGGGCGCCGCCTGCTCGACGCCGGCGTCGTCGATCACCGTCGCACGCGCTCTGAGGTGCTCGTTTTCGGCGGCCTCTGTCCAGGTCAGCACCGGCGTCACGCAGGCATCGGTGCCGGCGAAAACGTCTGTCCACTCGTCGCGGGTCTTGCTCGCGAACCGCTCCGCGAAGATCGCCTGCATCCGCGGATACGCCCCGATGTCGAACTGGTTGGGCACATCGTCGGGCGACAGCCCGAGGCCGATCAGCAATTGAGCGAAGAATTGCGGTTCGATCGCGCCGACGGCCATGTACCTGCCGTCGGACGTCTCGTAGGTGCGGTAGAACGGCGCGCCGCCGTCGAGCAGGAATGACTCGCGCTCATCCCGCAGCGAGCCCGTCGCCTTCATCGTCCACATCATCTGCGACAGGATGCTGACGCCGTCGACCATCGCAGCGTCGATCACCTGACCCATGCCGGACGTCTCTCGTTCGTACAGCGCGGCAATGATGCCGACGAGCACGAACATCGACCCGCCGCCGAAGTCGGCGACCAGGTTCAGCGGCGCGACGGGCGGTCGGTCGCGGTACCCGATCGCCGACAGCGCGCCGGTCTGGGACAGGTAGTTGATGTCGTGGCCCGCGGTCATGGCCAGCGGTCCGTCCTGGCCCCAGCCGGTGATGCGCGCGAAGATCAGCCGCGGGTTGACCGCGGCGCACTCGTCGGGCCCGATGCCGAGGCGTTCACAGGTGCCCGGCCGAAAGCAGTCGAGCAGCACGTCGGCCTTCGCCGCGAGGTCCAGCAACAGCTGCGGTTGATTCTTGACGTCGAGATCGACGATGCGCTTCCCGCGGTGCAGCAGGTCGACGTCCTCCGCCGGCATCGTGAGGCCTCCAGGTCGGCGAACCCGCACTACGTCGGCGCCCATGTCGGCGAGCATCATCGCCGCGTGCGGACCTGGGCCGATGCCGCCGAGCTCGATCACCTTCACCCCTGCCAGGGGACCCGTTTTGGCCATGCCCGCAGACTAGCGGGGTGGCTGAAAAGGAAAGCACGCTCACGGTGTTGGTCGCGTTCAGTGCCAACTTTGCCGTCGCCGTGGCCAAGACCGTCGCGGCGATGGTGTCCGGCTCGGCCTCGATGACGGCCGAAGCCGCCCATTCCTGGGCCGACACCGGCAATCAGGCCTTCCTCATCGTCGCGAACCGCCGAAGCAGCCGACCGCCCGACGCCGAACGACCGCTGGGGTACGGGCAGGAAGCCTACGTGTGGTCGCTGCTGGCAGCGGTTGGCCTGTTCGTGGTCGGCGGCACACTGTCGGTCTGGCACGGCGTCACCGAACTGCTCCACGGCGAGGCGAGCTCCGAGAACTATCTCATCGCCTACATCGTGCTCGGTGTCGCCTTCGTTCTCGAGTCGTCGTCGCTGCTGCAGGCGTTCCGCCAATTGCGCGGTGAGGCAAGCGAATTCGACAGAGATCTCGTTGCGCATGTGCTGGAAACGTCGGATCCGACCAGCCGCGCCGTGTTCGCCGAGGACACCGCCGCCTTGATCGGCATCGTGATCGCCGCCCTCGGCGTCGGGCTGCACCAGCTCACCGGCCAGGCCATCTGGGACGGGATCGGGTCGATATTGGTCGGCCTGCTGCTGGGCGTCGTTGCGGTCGTGCTGATCGACCGCAACCGCCGCTTCCTGGTCGGCGAGCCGGCAGGCCCACAGTTGAGAGAGGCCGCGATCGCCCACCTGCAACAGCTGCCCGAGGTCGCCTCTGTCCGTTTCGTCCGGCTGGTGTTCGTCGGCCCCAAGCAACTGTTCCTGGTGGCAAGTGTCGACTTGGTCGGCGACGCCGTCGAGTCGAGCGTGGCCGCGACCCTGCGGGAACTGGAAACCAAACTGCAGAACGAGCCCTACATCGTCGACGCGGTGCTGACCATTGCCGAGCGGCTGACACTATCTGTCCGCACGGTCGAGAATTACGTCTACCGGGCGATGTTGAAGACGGAAACCACCAGCCGCGACGAACTCGCCGCGCTGCTGAATCGTCGTCACAAGGTTCCGAAGTAGTACTGACCTATCTACAGCTGCCGGTCGAGCTCGTCGGGTTCGGCAATGGTCAGCACCGCGTCGACGATGTAGGGCTCGTTCTGCAGTTTGGTTTCCAGTTCCCGCAGGGTCGCGGC
>LZSH01000292.1 GCA_001665255.1 Mycobacteriaceae bacterium 1482268.1
CACTGCGGCGGCTCGGTGACCCAACCGGGACCGAAACCCCAAAATGCCAGGGGCGATGCGGGACCGCCGACGGCGGCCACTTCGTACCCGGCGGGCAGCTCGCCGCGGGTCCGGCTGATCCTTGCCGGGTTGACGTGGGTTTTCGATGCCGACGTCGGCGGTCCCGCATCGCCCCTGGCATTTTGGGGTTTCGGTCCCGGTTGGGTCACCGAGCCGCCGCAGTGCGCGGTGTTGGCAGGCCCGGCCACCGACGAGTCGACCACCAAAGGCTGGTCGGGATCGGGGCCCGGCGGCATCGTGCACACCGTGGTGACCGGTTCGCCGACGGCGCCCGTCACGCTCGAACCGGGGGCGGCCGCCGATTGCGGGCATTGGACGGCCACCTCGGGCAACACCAGCGGCACGGTCGACCTCGTTGACGCACCTGCCATCGACGGTGCGACGACGGTCGGCATGCACACCGTCGCCAAGACCGTGGTCGAGGGTGGTAGGGAGACGACGTCTTCGGCGTATACCTTCAACGCCTACGTCGATGACTACCTGACGTCGGTCACTGTGGTGACCGATCCTGGGTCGCCGAATCCGCCACTCGGCGGGAAATTCGCCGCCGATCTGTTGGTCAAAACGGTGTCGGCGCTACGCGGCTGACAGCGTGTCGGCGGGTACATTGGCGGCGATGTTGAACCTCAGGGCTGCGCTCGTCGTCGCGTGTGTGGGGACACTGTCCGCGTGCGCCTCTGCCGAATCGGCGCAGCTTGACCTGTCCCACGCCGACATCGCCAATATCAAGAACCTCCGATCGGACTTCCCCGCGCCGTACAACGTCACCGATATCACCCCGACGGCCATCGACCCCCGAATCCTCGAACCCCAAAAGCTGCCTGCGCAAATCAAATTCGAGCCGGCCGACTGCGCGCAGTTCGCAAATCAGCAGGTCCTTCCCGCCGGCGTGAAGGGCAACATGGCCGCCATCACCGCCGAGGGTGAGGGCAACAGATTCATCGTGATTGCGGTGGAGACGTCGGAAGCCGTGCCCGTGAAAGGTCCGCCGGACAATTGCCAGAAGGTCGGATTCGCCGGTCCGGCCGTGCGCGGCCTCATCGAGGTGGTGGATGCACCGAAGATCGAAGGCGCGCAGACCTCCGGTGCGCACCGCGTCATCCAGACGACGGTCGCCGGAAACACCCGCACGGGTGAGCTTTACAACTATGTGGCCCGATTCGGCGCGCTGATGGTGATCGTCACCGCCAACCCCCTCGTCATTCCCGACAAGCCCGTCGCGCCCGTCGACACCAAACGCGCGGGCGAATTGCTCAGCGCGGGTGTGTCCGCCGTGAAAGCCTGACGCTCAGCGCACGTCGTGCGGCCGAAATTGGATGCTGATTCGCGGGCCGACCGGTTTCGCCGTCTTGGGAATCGCGTGCTCCCACGTCCGCTGGCATGACCCGCCCATCACGAGGAGGTCGCCGTGATGGTGCTGCAGCCGCAGCGACTTGCCACCGCCTTTCGGGCGCAAGGCGAAAACCCTTGTGGCGCCTAGAGAAACGATCGCGACCATGGTGTCCTGTGAGCTGCTGCGGCCGATGGTGTCGCCGTGCCAGGCGACGCTGTCGTCACCGTTGCGGTAGAGGCAGAGGCCCGCCGTGGTGAAAGGTTCGCCGAGCTCGCCGCCGTAGGTGTCGTTGAGCCGCCTGCGCAGCTGCTTGAGAACCGGATGCGGCGCTGGCTCGTCGATCAGATTGTGGAAGCTGACCAAGCGGGGCACATCGAGCATGCGGTCGTACATGTGCCTGCGCTCGGCGCGCCACGGGATCGCCTGCATGAGCTCATCGAAGAGCGAGTCGCCGTCGGTCAGCCAGCCCGGTCGCACCTCGACCCATGCGCCGCCGCCCAGGTGCTGCCGCTCGGGGGCGGGGTCGAAGAGTGAGCTTTGAAGAGCCAACTCCATGCCTGCGAGTTTATCGCACAGGCGTTCGAGTAATCAGAGACGCACCGCCCCTGGTCCGTGTTCGGCCATGACGTCGTCGGGATTGGACAGCGCGCACGTCTTGAGGCTCAGGCAACCGCAGCCGATGCACCCGGTGAGGTTGTCGCGCAGCCGCTGCAGATGCAGGATGCGATCGTCGAGATCCTGGCGCCAGCCTGCCGATAGTCGGGCCCAATCCTTGCTGGTCGGAATGCGGTCATTGGGCAGCGTCGCCAATGCTTCCCGGATGCGGGCCAGCGGAATGCCGAGCCGCTGCGACATCCGGATGAAGGCGACGCGCCGCAGCGTCTCGCGCGCGTAGCGGCGTTGATTGCCCGTAGTGCGGCGGCTGGCGATCAGGCCCTGACGTTCGTAGAAGTGCAGCGCCGAGACGGCCACGCCGCTGCGGTCGGCCATTTCGCCGGGCGTCAGCTCGTGGAAGTCCATACCTAAACAATAGTTAAGGTGACGTGTCGCGATACGGTGCTTACTGTGACGGAGACCGCGCTGGGGGTGAATTCCGAGGTCGGGGCGTTGCGGGTGGTCATCCTGCACCGGCCCGGCGCCGAGCTGCAGCGCCTGACACCCCGCAACAACGACGCGTTGTTGTTCGACGGTCTGCCGTGGGTCGCCAAGGCGCAGGAGGAGCACGACGCGTTCGCCGATCTTTTGCGGTCACGCGGCGTCGAGGTGCTGCTGTTGTCCGAATTGCTGACCGAGGCGCTTGCCAGCGGTGCGGCCCGGATGCACGGCATCTCGGCTGCCGTGGACGCGCGGCGGCTCGGATTACCTCTGGCGCAGCAGCTTTCGGCGTATCTGCGGACATTGGAACCGGCTGCCCTGGCGCATATCCTGATGGCGGGTATGACGTTCACCGAGCTGCCGATCGCGGGCGGTGAGGTGTCGCTGGTGCGCCGCATGCACCACGGCGGCGACTTCGTCATCGAGCCGCTGCCCAACTTGCTGTTCACCCGCGACTCGTCGTTCTGGATCGGTCCGCGGGTGGCGATCACGTCGCTGGCGCTGCCCGCGCGGATCCGGGAGACGTCGCTGACCGATCTCATCTACGCGCACCATCCGCGGTTCCTCGGTCTCCGGCGCGCCTACGAATCGCGATCGGCGCCGGTCGAAGGCGGTGACGTGCTGCTGCTGGCGCCCGGTGTCGTCGCCGTCGGGGTGGGGGAGCGGACGACGCCGGCGGGCGCAGAGGCGTTGGCGCGCAGCCTTTTCGACGATGATCTGGCACACACGGTGTTGGCGGTGCCGATCGCTCAGGGGCGCGCGCAGATGCACCTCGATACCGTCTGCACGATGGTGGACACCGACGCCGTCGTCATGTATCCGAATGTCGTCGATTCGTTGTCGGCGTTCACGATTCACCGCGACGGCGCCGGGGGGGTCAGAATCGACGACGCCGCGCCGTTCTTGCAAGCGGCCGCCGATGCGATGGGTATCGAGAAGCTGCGCGTGATCGCGACGGGTTTGGACCCCGTCACCGCCGAGCGTGAGCAGTGGGACGACGGCAACAACACGTTGGCGGTGGCCCCAGGCGTCGTGGTGGCCTACGAGCGGAATATGGAAACCAATGCGCGGCTTCGTGATTCCGGCATCGAGGTGCTGCCCATCCATGCCAGTGAGCTGGGAACCGGCCGCGGTGGCCCGCGGTGCATGTCGTGCCCGGCGGCGCGCGACGCGATTTGACATTTTTGCACTCAGGGCTGCAATGCGCGAAATAGCATTCCCGGTCGTTATCTCGCGAAATTCACGTCCATACCTTCTCGTTCGCGGCGGGCCCACGCTTCGCGGACACGAGCGAGAATGTCAATTTCGCGGTCTTCCTTGACGACGCGGATATTTAGCCAGTCCAACCGGTTGACGAGCTCGGCCCGCCGCATGTCCTTGACGTAAGTGTTGCGGTCAGTGCGATGTTGGTCGCCGTCGTATTCGACCGACACGCGGATTTGTGGCCAGCCCATGTCGAGGTTAGCGACTACGGTGCCGTACTCGTACAGCGGGATCTGAGTCTCGGGCCGCGGATAGCCACCGCGGATCAGCAGCAGCCGCAGCCACGTCTCCTCGGCGACTGCGAGCCGGCGTCCATCATGTCGACTGCTGTGCGACAACATCGCACGCCGCGTGCGCGCCGATAGCGCTGAGTCAGCGATAGCACTGCAGGCGGCTTCACGGCAGCAACCCGCGCAAGGGCGTCGAGGTGGGCCACTGCCTCATCGAACGGCAGGAAGCGGCCAAGATCAAAGGCTGCACGCGACGGCGTGGCGACGCGCATGCCACCTGGAAACTGGCATGCCTCGTCGGCGGAAAGGCGTTCCCGTCGTGCGATGACGCCGCGCGGCGTGTGATTGTTGGCCCAGATGAGTTCCACTGGCGCGGTGTCGTCGATCCACTTCGCCCCATGCAGCGCTGCGGCGGCCCGGCCCGTGACGACGGCTCGGCGCTTGGACCATAGCCAAGCGCCGACTGCTCGATCGCACATCGATGGAACAGTGCCACGCGGCACGTAGACGTCGGTGTAAATCGTCCGATAATTCCACCGCAGCTGAGCCCGCGTGACCACACCGGTAGCCACGGCCTCCGAACCTAGAATGATTTCCCCCATCGAGGAATCATGCGTGACCTGACGCCCCACTCCGCGAGCGAGAAACTACGGTTGTGGATAACGCGAGATCACGACCTGGAATGCTATTTCGCGGGAGGGCCGCGGATGCGAGGAACGAAACCGACTATCTCCAGCTGGGGAGCCAGATCTGCAGGTTCCACGTCGACTGCGAAATCGGGATGCCCGTGAGGATCGGATACATCCACGCAAAGTTCGTGATCACCAGCGCCACATAGCAACTCACGGCTATCAGCCCCAGCGTTCGTCGTTCGGGGTTCTGGTTCGGCGCATGCAGCATGTCGCCGCAGATCATCGCGATCATCATGGCCAGGAACGGCGCCATCGTCGCCGCGTAGAAGAAGTACATCTGCCGGTCGATGTCGGCGAACCACGGCAGGAAACCTGCGCCGTAGCCGACCAGCGCGGCGCCGTAGCGCCAATCCTTCTTGATGAACGCGCGCCACAGCGCCCAACCGAGGACCGGCACTGCGAGGAACCACATCGTCGGTGTGCCGACCAGCATCACGGCCTTGACGCATGATTGCACGCCGCAGCCCGGCACGCCGTCCTGGTCGATCGCATAGAGCACCGGACGCAGCGACATCGGCCACGTCCACGGCTTGGATTCCCACGGGTGGTGGTTCCCGTCGGCATTGGTCAGACCGGCGTGGAACCGGTACGCCGCGTACGTGTAGTGCCATAACGACCGGATCGCGTCGGGCAGAAAGCCGCCAGGTCCGATCGACTGTCCGACCTCATACCGGTTCACCCCGGTCTCCGATGCGAACCACGGCGCATACGACGCCAGGTACACACCGAACGGGATGAGGCCCAACGCATAAGCAGCGGGGCCGACGTCGCGGCGCAGGGTGCCCAGCCACGGCCGCGGCACCCGGTACTGCCTGCGGGCGATGGCGTCGAACACCAGCGTCATCGCAGCGAAGAAGACGATGAAGTACAGCCCGGACCACTTTGTCGCACAAGCCAATCCGAGCAGCACACCCGCGCCGAAGCGCCACCAGCGAACGCCCAGCCGCGGGCCCCACGGCGTTTCGCCGGCACGACCCTCCAGCAGCGCGATGTGCATTCGTTCCCGCACCTGATCGCGGTCGACGATCAACGCTCCGAACGCCGCGATCACGAAGAACGCCAGATACCCGTCCAGCAGGGCGGTGCGCGACGCGACAAAGTTGACCCCGTCGGCAATGAGCAGAAGACCCGCGATGGCGCCCACCACCGTGGAGCGCGTCATCCGCCGCACGATGCGGGCCACCAGAGCGATCCCGATGATGCCGAGTACCGCGCCGCTGAACCGCCAGCCCAACCCGTTGTAGCCGAAGATCGCCTCGCCAATTGCGATCAATTGTTTGCCGACCGGCGGATGCACGACCAACCCGTATCCGGGATTGTCCTCGACGCCGTGATTGAAGAGCATCTGCCAGGCCTGCGGCGCGTAGTGCTTCTCGTCGAAGATCGGGGTGCCCGCGTCGGTCGGCGAGTTCAGGTTGAGGAACCGTGTCAGCGCCGCCAGCGCGACGATGACCGCGGTCATCGTCCACCCGTTCAGCCGGTCGACCGGCCCGAAGTCGGCGACGGGCATGAGCGGTCCCGGGCTGATCACAGGGACCGAACGCGCGGCCGTCGAGGATTCGGTGGCGGTGGCGGTCACGGATGCGATCGTAGGCTGTGCGGGATGAGCCCCGGACGATTGCTGCTCGCGGCCACCCCGCTGGGGCTGCCCACCGACGCCTCAGCCCGACTGGTCAGCGGCCTGCGCAGCGCCGATGTAGTGGCCGCCGAGGACACCCGCCGGATCCGGACACTGGCGCAGGCGCTCGACGTCAAGATCGCGGGGCGCGTCGTCAGCCTCTTCGACCAGAACGAGGCGACGCGGGTTCCCGCACTGGTCGACGACGTCCGGGCTGGTGCGACGGTGCTGGTGGTCAGCGACGCGGGCATGCCGGTGATCAACGACCCCGGCTACCGGCTGGTGGTCGCCTGTGTGGAGGCCGGCCTGCCGGTGAGTTGCCTCCCCGGTCCGTCAGCGGTGACCACGGCCCTGGCGATCTCTGGGCTGCCTGCCGACCGCTTCTGTTTCGAGGGCTTCCCGCCGCGCAAGCACTCGGCGCGAAAGACGTGGTTCGCGGGGCTGGCGGCCGAGGAGCGCACGGCCGTGTTCTTTGAGTCTCCCCGGCGGCTCGCCGCGTGTCTGCAGGACGCGGTCGAAGTGCTCGGACCCGATCGTCGGGTCGTGGTGTGTCGAGAGCTGACCAAGACCCACGAGGAGATCGTCCGCGGCTCCCTGGCCGAACTTGCCGAGTGGGCGGCCGACGGTGTGCTCGGCGAGATCACCGTCGTGCTGGCCGGCGCGCAGCCGCAATCGGACCTAGAGACGTTGGTCACCGAGGTGAACGCGCTTGTCGACGAAGGCGCGCGGGTGAAGGACGCCTGCGCGCAGGTCGTCGCCGCGAATCCCGGCGCGCCGTCGCGGCGGGAGCTTTACGACGCGGTTCTGCGCTCGCGCGACTGAACGCGGCGGGCGCGACGACCGATGATGGGCGCGGCCTTGTGCAGGCACTCGTCCCACTCGTGACCCGGACTCGAGTCGGCGGTGATGCCGCCCCCGACGCCCAGTACCGCCGAGCCGTCAGCGCTGAACTCGACGGTGCGAATTGCGACGTTCAGCTCGCATCCGGCAACTGGTGACGCCAAACCGATTGTGCCGCAGTATATTCCGCGCCGACTTGCTTCCCAGCTGGCCAGCAGTTGACGCGCCCGCAGCTTCGGAGTGCCCGTGACGGACGCCGGCGGGAACGCGGCCTCCAACAGGGCGGCCATCGGCACGTCGACCGGTACCTGGGCAGACACCGTAGACACCAAATGCCATACGCCGGGGGCGGGTCGCACCGTGAGGAGTTCGGGCACCGTGACTGTGCCGGTGACCGCCACGCGGCTCAAGTCGTTTCGGACCAGGTCGACGATCATGATGTTCTCCGCGACATCCTTGACCGATGCCCGCAGCGCTGTGGGATCTGCGGTCCCCGGCAGGGTGCCTTTGATGGGGCTCGACGTCACCTCGTCGCCCGCCCGTCGCAGAAACAACTCCGGTGACAGCGATGCGACCGCGCCCCAATCGCCAGCTATGTACGCCGCCCGCGCCGGCGAGGTGCGTTCCACGGCCTCGACGAAGAAGTCGATCGGAGCGCCGTCGAGCCTGCCCGCGAACTGGGTGCACACGCACGCCTGATAGATCTCACCCGCGGCGATCGCCTCCAGGCAGGAGACCACGCCGCGACGGTGTGCGGCCCTGTCGGCGTCGCCCCACATGATGTCAAAACCGTTCGACGGCAGCGGGTTTCGCAGCACATCGACAAGCCATTCCGAAAGGCCTGTGCCGGAGAGGCTTTCGTACCACCAGCAGCCGTCGCCGTCCTGGCGCAGTACGCTGTCGGTCCAGCCTCCCGCCGCCTCGGGGATGCGCGCGGGCCGCCCGTCGGCCCCTGCGTCGGGGTACGACAGGTACCCGAACCAGCCGCCGCCGACCGCTCCGGTGTTCGCGACGCCCGGCGGCACGTCGAAGACCTGGTCGGCGGCCACGGCCGTCGCCGTCAGCGTCGGCGCAATGACGGCCCCCGAGCCGAACCATTCGCCGAACAGCGCCGCGGGTGGGGCCAGCCCGCGCCTGTTCGCGGCCGCGGCGACCGCGCGCAGCACCCGGGGTGGGCTGCCGAGGTCGCCGAGCCGCTCGATCCGCATCGACTCAGCTTGTCAGACGCTACGGCTGATCTCCCGCGGGACCGTGATGCCCAGCAGCTTGTCCGGGTTGCGCATGGCGTAGAAGTGGCTGATCAGGCCGTCGGTGATCTCAATGAGGAAAACGCCCTCCAGCTGGTCGCCGTTGTACACCACCATCGCCGGCGAACTGTTGTAGACCGCCGTCTCGAAGCGGACATCCGGCATGCGTTCGGCCGCGACGCGGAAGAGCGCCGCCAGGACCGTAGCGACCTTGCGCGCACCGACGATGGGCCGGCGGGCCGCCGACGCCTTGCCGTTACTGTCGGCCGTCCACGTGGCGTCCGGCGCCAGCAACGCCATCAAACCGTCCACATCGCCCGTTGACGCCGCCGCCATGAACTGCTCTGTCAGCTCGGCCGTCACGGTGGAGTCGGCGGGCACGAAGCGCTTGCGTCGGGACTGCACGTGTTCGCGCGCCCGGTGCGCCATCTGACGCACGTTTGTCACGGATTTGCCGACGGCTCCGGCGATCTCGTCGTAGTCGAAGCCGAACACCTCGCGCAGCACGAAGACTGCCCGCTCGTCCGGGCTGAGCGTTTCGAGGAGGACCAGCATTGCCATCGAAACCGACTCGGCCAGAACCACATCCGCGGACGCATCCCGCTCGTCGAGCAGCAGCGGCTCCGGCAGCCACGGTCCGATGTAATCCTCGCGACGGCGGGCGCTCGCGCGCAACGCGTTGAGCGCCTGGCGGGTCACCAACTGGGCCAGATAGGACTTGGTGTCGCGGACCGTCGCGAGGTCGACCTCAGCCCACCGCAGATAGCTGTCCTGCAGCACATCGTCGGATTCTGTTGCGGAGCCGAGGATTTCGTAGACGATCGTGAACAGCAGCGGTCGCAGATGGGTGAACCGCTCGGCATGCTCGTCGCGGGAGGTGGTGGTCACGGGTTCGTGACCACCTGCTGCGCCGCGGCGGGCATCACGTCGCGCTCGGAGCCCTTGAACAGGAACGCCGATCCGGCTTTGCGTGCCTCCCGGCGGATACCCCACAGCGTGCCCTTGCAGATTGCCTCCTTGATCGAGGCGGCCAACCGCCCGTTGAGGTAGACCTTCGTCGGTGCGTCGTCGGCGTGGGTGAACTGCAGCGTGGCTGCGTGCCGGCCCAAGCTCACGCACTGCCCGACGAACTTGGGTCGGATGACGTCCGGCTCTTCACCCGCGATGCGGCTCAACACCGTCTCGGCTGCGAAGGGTGCGAGTGCCCCTGCCGCCTGGCAGCTCATCCGCAGTGGTTGGCCCGACGGCGCGGCACAGTCGCCGGCGGCGATGATGCGTTGGTCGTCGATGCTCGTCAGGGTCTCGTCGGTGAGAAGGCGGCCCAGCGCGTCGGTGCGCAGTCCGCTGTCGGCGGCCAGCGGGGGAACGCCGAAGCCGGCCGTCCAGATGGTCAGCGCGCTCGGACGCACAGCCCCGTCGGCGAACACGACGGCATCCCGCCGGACCTCGGCCACCACGTCTTCCTCGAGCACCGTGACGCCCATCTTGGCCAGCTGCCTGATTGTCGTCCGCCGCGCAGCCTCCGACAGCGACGGGCCCAACAGGCCGCCACCCACCAGCGTGACCTTTCGGCCCTGCTCGGCCAGCTCGGAGGCCGTCTCGATACCGGTCAGGCCTGCCCCGACGACGGTCACTGGAGCATCGGGGTGCAACTCCTCGAGGCTGTCATGCAGCCATTGGGCGTATTCGAGTTCGCCGATGGGATGGGCGAATTCGGTGGCCCCCGGGACAGACTCGGGTGCCACAGCGGTGCTGCCGACCGCGTAGATGACGTAGTCGTAGTGCAGGGCCCTGCGACCCGACGCGAACCGCACGGTGCGGGTCGCAGTATCGATCTTGGTTGCGGTGTCGACGACCAATTTGATGCCCTCGCCGAGCAGCGAGCCGTAGTCCGCCGTCGCGGCGTGGTTGCCTGCCACCAGTTGGTGCAGCCGGATCCGCTCGACGAACTGCGGCCGCGCGTTGACCAGCGTGATGTCCACGTCATTGCGCATCCGCAGGTGGTTGGCCGCCAGCGTGCCCGCGTATCCACCGCCGATGACGACGACGTGGCTGCGTTTCCCGGTCATGATGCCTCCTCGTAAATGTTCGGTGATGCCCTCTAGACACCACCGAGGCGCGAGACGTGACAGGACGTGACGCGCGTCACTCCGCCTGGTAGCGCGGGAAGACGCCGACCGGGGGTGGCAACGCCGTGCCTGGAGCCAGGCGATCGCCGATCGCTGCGAAGGTCCGCCGGTCGTCGGGCTGGCCCAGCAGATCGAGCAGCTTGGCCGACGACTCCGGCATCACCGGCTGAGACAGCAGCGCGGCGACGCGCACCACCTCCATGGTCGTGTAAAGCACGGTGCGGAATCGCTGCTGATCGGCTGCGGACTCCGACTTGCGCAGCACCCACGGCTCCTGCGCCGAGAAGTAGCGGTTGGCCTCGCCCAGCACCAGCCAGATGGCCTCCAGTGCGAGATGCATCGCGGGCACCTCGAAGTGCGCCCGCACCGTCGACAGCAGACCCTCGCCCGCGCGGTCCAGCAGCGCGCGGTCGTCATCGGTGAAATCGCCCGGCTCCGGGACGATTCCGTCGAGGTTCTTGGCCACCATCGACAGCGACCGCTGCGCCAGGTTGCCCAGCTCGTTCGCGAGGTCGGCGTTGATGCGGGTGATGATCGCGTCCTCGCTGTAGCTGCCGTCCTGTCCGAACGGCACCTCGCGCAGAAAGAAATAGCGCACAGGGTCGACGCCGAACGTGTCGACGAGGTCGATCGGGTCGACGACGTTGCCCACCGACTTACTCATCTTCTCGCCACGGTTGAGCACGAAGCCGTGTACGAAAACCCGGCGCGGCAACTCGATTCCGGCCGACATCAGAAACGCCGGCCAGTACACAGTATGGAACCGGATGATGTCCTTGCCGATCATGTGTAGATCCGCGGGCCAGAACCGGCGGAACAACTCTGAAGACGTGTCCGGGAAGCCGACGCCGGTCAGATAATTCGTCAGCGCGTCGACCCACACGTACATCACGTGGTCGGGATGGTCGGGAACCGGCACGCCCCAGTCGAACGTCGTCCGCGAGATCGACAGGTCGCGCAGCCCGCCCGAGACGAAACTGACCACTTCGTTGCGCCGGACATCCGGACCGATGAACTCGGGATGGTCCTTGTAGAGGGCAAGCAACTTGTCGGCGTAGGCCGACAACCTGAAGAAGTAGGTCTGCTCCTCGGTCCATGTCACCGGTGCGCCGGTCTCGGTCGCGATGCGCACACCGTCTGCGCCGACCGTGGTCTCACCCTCGGTGAAGAACCGCTCGTCGCGAATCGAATACCAACCCTTGTACGCGTCGAGGTAGATGTCGCCGGTCTCGTTCATCGCGCGCCAGATCTTCTTTGACGCCTCGTAGTGATCCTCGTCGGATGTGCGGATGAACCGGTCGTAGGAGATGTTCAGCTTGTCCTGCAGCCGCTGGAACACATCGGAGTTGCCTCGCGCGAGCTCCGCGGTCGGAACACCCAGCGCCGCAGCCGTCTCAGCCATCTTGAGCCCGTGGACGTCGGTGCCGGTCAGGTATCGGACGTCAAAACCGTCCAGTCGCTTGAACCGCGCGACCGCGTCGGTGGCTATGTACTCGTAGGCATGCCCGATGTGCGGATCGCCGTTCGGATACGCGATCGCTGTGGTGATGTAGTACGGCTCGCTCATTGCCACCTCACCTTATGGTGTGGCGGTGAGTAGTAGCCGTCCGGCGCCGCCGTCTCCCGAGCCGCTGAACCCGTTGGTCGACGCGCACACGCACCTCGATGCGTGCGGGGCCGAGACTGCCGACGACGTGCGCGCGATCGTCGACCGCGCAGCCGCTGTTGGTGTGCAGGCCGTGGTGACCATCGCCGACGACTTGGACTCGGCCCGCTGGGCCGCCGATGCCGCTGATTGGGATCCGCGCGTGTATGCCGCCGTCGCGCTGCACCCGACGCGGGCCAACGCGCTCACCGACGAGGCCAAGACCGTGATCGAGCGACTCGCCGCCGGGCCCCGCGTGGTGGCGATCGGGGAATCCGGGTTGGACAACTACTGGCCCGGCCGGCTCGAGGGCTGTGCCACGCCCGCAGAGCAGCGCGAGGCCTTCGCCTGGCACATCGACCTGGCCAAGCGGACCAGCAAGCCGCTGATGATCCACAACCGCGACGCCGACGCCGACGTGCTCGACGTGCTGCGGGCGGAGGGTGCGCCGGCGGCGGTGATCTTCCACTGTTTCTCGTCGGACGCCGAGATGGCGCGCAGCTGTGTCGATGCGGGGT
>LZSH01000293.1 GCA_001665255.1 Mycobacteriaceae bacterium 1482268.1
AGTGCGCCAGCCGATCTCCGTCATCCCAACCGGCTCCATCGCCCTCGACGTGGCGCTCGGCATCGGCGGCCTGCCGCGCGGCCGGGTCGTCGAGATCTACGGCCCGGAGTCCTCGGGTAAGACCACCGTCGCGCTGCACGCGGTGGCCAACGCCCAGGCGGCGGGCGGCATCGCGGCGTTCATCGACGCCGAGCACGCGCTGGATCCGGACTACGCCAAGAAGCTCGGCGTGGACACCGACTCGCTGTTGGTGTCCCAGCCGGACACCGGTGAGCAGGCGCTGGAGATCGCCGACATGCTGATCCGGTCCGGCGCGCTGGACATTCTGGTCATCGACTCGGTGGCCGCGCTGGTGCCGCGCGCCGAGATCGAGGGCGAAATGGGCGACAGCCATGTCGGTCTGCAGGCCCGGCTGATGAGCCAGGCGCTGCGTAAAATGACTGGCGCACTGAACAATTCGGGTACCACCGCAATCTTCATCAACCAGCTTCGCGAAAAAATCGGGGTGATGTTCGGCTCGCCGGAAACGACAACCGGCGGCAAGGCGCTGAAGTTCTACGCCTCGGTTCGCATGGACGTCCGGCGCATCGAGACGCTGAAGGACGGCACCGACGCGGTCGGCAACCGCACCCGCGTCAAGGTCGTCAAGAACAAGGTGTCGCCGCCGTTCAAGCAGGCCGAGTTCGACATCCTCTATGGCAAGGGCATCAGCCGGGAGGGTTCGCTCATCGACATGGGTGTCGAGCAGG
>LZSH01000294.1 GCA_001665255.1 Mycobacteriaceae bacterium 1482268.1
GAGTACAGCCAACCCTTCTCCGCGAGCTGGGGGCATCTCCCCGCGAGCTGGGGGCACCTCCCCGCGAGCGTGCGTGTTTGCACACGACACGCCGCGCAATTTCAGCGCTTTGCGCACGCTCGTGACTGGCCGACAGCTACCGTCGCGGCATGTCCAACGGCGATGTCACGACGGTCGACGGCGTTTACGGCAAGCGCTACGGCGAGGTGCTTCTCGTCAGCGCGACGCAGTCGGGTCCAGAGGCCACGGTGTACAACACGTTTCCGCTCAACGATTGTCCCGCAGAACTGTGGGACAAATTGGACGCCAAGGCGATCGCTGACGAGAATGGCGCCGTAGCCGCGCTGCTGAACGGTCCTCGCTACTGGCTGATGAGCAGCATCGGCAAGGTCGGCCGAAATGAATTGGTGCGCAAGACATTCGGCGGACTTGAGATGATCCGTCAGGCTACCGTCGCGCTCTCATCGATGAACCCGGCGCCGTATCAGGCGAACAAGGTCGACAGGAAGGCGGTGTTCACTTTCGCCGCCGGCCGGGAGATCTACCAGCTCGTCGACCCCGATCGAGGACGCTGGATCATGCAGACCTACAGCCAGACCGTCGACAAGAATCTGACTCTCGCCGACCTACGCGGCCTTGCGAGCCGCCTGTCGCTACCGCAGGGATGGCGTTTCGAGACGAGTACTCCTTCGTCGCCCGTCGTCATCGACACGACCGGGCAGGACGCGATCGTGACCCAGGACGATCTTGCGAACAGCTATTCACTGCACCTGGAATCCTGACGAGCGTGCGCAAAGCGCTGAAATTGCGCGGCGTGTCGTGTGCAAACACGCACGCTCGCGGGGAGGTGCCCCCAGCTCGCGGGGAGATGCCCCCAGCTCGCGGAGAAGGGTTGGCTGTACTC
>LZSH01000295.1 GCA_001665255.1 Mycobacteriaceae bacterium 1482268.1
GCCAGCCTATCGACTGCGCCGGACATGGCCGGCCACATCGACCAGCCTGGTCGGCACCGGTGGACGACGTTTTGGCGTTTGTTTTCCCGCCCGGTATCCTGGTCAGGTTGTCGGGTCGAACCGCGTCCGGTTTCCTGGCGATCTTCAGACCTCGAAGTACTGATCCAAGGAGTTCTCGATATGGCTGCCGTCTGCGATATCTGCGGGAAAGGCCCCGGCTTTGGCAAGTCGGTCTCGCACTCCCATCGCCGGACCAGCCGTCGGTGGGACCCGAACATCCAGAGCGTGCGCGCCGTGACCCGTCCGGGCGGCAACAAGAAGCGCATCAACGCCTGCACCTCGTGCATCAAGGCCGGCAAAGTCACCCGCGGCTAAGCTCTCTCACACATTCCGCCCAGACCGACAAATGGGCGAACTTTTGCGAGTAGAACGCGCCAAAACGTCGATCTCGGCGCACGCACGCCCTTACGGCAGGCGCCAGTCGATCGGCTCGGCGCCCAACTTCTCGAGTAGGTCGTTGGCCCGGCTGAACGGCCGCGACCCGAAGAAACCCCGCGACGCCGACAGCGGCGAAGGATGCGGCGACTCGATCGCGACGCACGCGCTTCCCTCGAGCATCGGCTTCAGCGTGGACGCATCGCGTCCCCACAGCACCGCCACCAGCGGCGCAGACCGCGACACCAACGCCCGGATCGCACATTCGGTGACGGCTTCCCAGCCTTTGCCGCGGTGTGACGCCGGGGTTCCTGGCCGTACGGTCAGCACCCTGTTGAGCAGCATCACCCCGCGCTGCGCCCACGGAGTGAGATCGCCGTTGGCCGGGGCTGGATAGCCGAGGTCGCTGCTGTACTCCCGATAGATGTTCTCCAGGCTGCGCGGCAGGGGCCGGACGTCAGGGGCCACCGAAAAGCTGAGCCCGACCGCATGCCCCGGCGTCGGATACGGGTCCTGGCCGACGATCAGCACCCGCACGCGGTCGAAGGGAAAAGTGAAGGCGCGCAACACGTTCTCCCCGGCTGGCAGATACCGCTGGCCCGCCGCGATCTCGGCGCGCAGAAACTCTCCCATCTGCGCAACCTGCCCGGTAACGGGTTCCAGAGCGCGTGCCCAACCCTCTTCGACCAACTCATTGAGGGGGCGTGCAGTCACGAGATGTCAACCTAGCGGCACCGCTCACTGAAAGGACTGCCAACCCGGATTTCCGCGCCACTCTCCGCCATCGACCAGAACTTGCGCCGGACCATCGATCACCGTGCCGATGACCCGCCAGCCCCGTGGCGGCGCGCCGGGAAACGTCGCGACAAGCGCATGGTCCTCTCCGCCGCCGAGCACCCACTCCCACGGGTCGACGCCTACGACGGTGGCCGCTTCGGCGACGACGTCGCGGTCGGCCGTCAGTGCAGCAGTGGTCACGTTGACACGCACGCCGGATGCATCGGCGATGTGGCCGAGGTCGGCCACCAGCCCATCCGAGACGTCCGTCATCGCCGTCGCGCCGCCGTCGGCCGCCACCCGCCCCTGCCCGTATGGCGGCTCCGGAGCAAGGTGCAGGCGCCGCAAGGCCTCAAAACCGTCAATGTTGGTGTGCCACAAGTGATATCCGGCGGCTGACAGGCCCAGCGAGCCCACGACCGCCAGAGTGTCACCGGCCCGCGCGCCGGACCGCAGCACCGGTGAGCGCCCCGCGAGATCGCCGAGTGCGGTCACCGAGATCACCCATTGCGGCGCGCTGACCAGATCGCCGCCGACGATCCCGGCGCCGAACTTACGTGCCTCGTGCCACATTCCATCCGCAAGCTCGATCGTCTGCGCGGCCGACGTGTCCCCCGGCGCCCCGAATGCGACGACGAACGCGGTGGCCGTCGCTCCCATCGACTCGATGTCGGCGGCGTTCTGCGCGATGGCTTTTCGGCCCACGTCGTGCGGCGTCGACCAGTCACGGCGGAAGTGGCGTCCCTCCACGAGCATGTCGGTGGACACCACAGTCCTGCCGTCCCCCGCGGAGAGCACCGCCGCGTCGTCACCAGGACCCACGGCGACGACGGCCGGCTGGTCCCGATCGGCGACGAGCCGGTCGATGACAGCGAACTCCCCGAGCCCGGCCAAGCTGTCGGCCTGCTCATCGTTGGCCATGGAGCCTCCTCCGGCCCGCTGACTCGACTGCTGCTCGTGCGCTGAACGGCGGGCAAACGTGCGGTACTTTTGGTCCCTGCGGCGTGGAGTCTATGCAGCGGAACGGAGGCGTCAGCGGGTGGTCGAGGCTTTCATGCTGGTCCAGACCGACGTGGGCCGCGCCGAGGTGGTCGCCAAACAGCTGGCCGAGCTGAGCGGTGTGGTATCGGCCGAGTACGTCACCGGACCGTATGACGTGGTGGTGCGCATAGCGGCCGACACGATGAGCGACCTGCAGCAGGCGGTTGTGCCGAGCGTCCAGCGGGTCGCCGGCATCACCCGCACTCTCACCTGCCCGATCGCGAACGGGGCACGACCTTAGAGTTGCCTCTATGGCACCCTCGGCCGACGATGGCGCTGACGGACCGCCGCGATCCTTGTTGATCGCCGCCGTCGTGGTGGCCGTCGCGGCAATCGTCGCCGTGTTGGTGATCGCGGCCGTTCGGCAGCTGCCCGAACAACTGCAGCCGGTGCCCCTTGTATCCGTGCCCGCGCCGAAGTCGGCCAGCCCCGAATGCGCTGCGTTGATGGGCGCGTTGCCCGATCGGTTGGGCGACTACCGACGTGCCCAGTTGGCCGAGCCCGCACCGGTGGGCGCAGCCGCGTGGCAGACCGCGCCCGACGCTGAGCCGGTCATCCTGCGCTGCGGTCTGGACCGTCCCGCGGAGTTCGTTGTTGGATCTCCGCTGCAAGTGGTCGCGCCGGTGCAGTGGTTCGAGCTGACCGAGGGCGACAGGAGCACCTGGTTCGCGGTGGATCGCCCCGCATATATAGCCCTGACGCTGCCGAGCGGATCGGGACCGACTCCCATCCAGGAGATCTCAGCGGCGATATCGAAGACGATGCCCGCCGTCCCGCTCGATCCGGCACCCGCCCGCTAACGCAGGCCGGTACCCCGCGCCAGCGCGGTATCCACCATCGCCGCCAGCAAGGTCGGATAGTCGACGCCGCTGGCCGCCCACATCCTCGGAAACATCGAGATGGTGGTGAATCCCGGCATAGTGTTGACCTCGTTGACCACGGGCCCGTCGTCGGTCAGGAAGAAGTCGACGCGGGCCAACCCTTGGCAGTCGATCGCGTGAAACGCCCGGATGGCCAGCCTGCGCACATCGTCGGCGATGTCGTCATCGACCTTGGCCGGCACGTCCAGTTCCGCCGCGTCCTCGAGATATTTGGTCGAGAAGTCGTAGAAGCCGTCCTCACGTCCCCGAACGCCTGCCACGCGGATCTCGCCGACGGTGCTGGCTTCGACACTGCCATCGGGTAGCTCGAGGACGCCGCATTCGAGTTCGCGCCCCGGCACGGCCGCCTCGACGATCACCTTGGGGTCGTGTTGGCGCGCATCGGCGATTGCGGCAGGCAATTGATCCCATGCGGTGACTCGGTTGACGCCGATCGAGGACCCGCCCCGCGCCGGCTTGACGAACACTGGCAGGCCGAGCCGCTCGCGCTCCTCAAATTCGAGCGTGTCCCGGCGCGGTCGCAGCACCACATGGTCGCCCACGGGCAGACCGTCGGCGGCGAGCAGCTTCTTGGTGAACTCCTTGTCCATGCCGGCCGCGCTGGCCAGTACGCCCGCGCCCACATAGGGCACCCCGGCCAGTTCAAGCAGGCCCTGAATGGTGCCGTCCTCGCCGTACGGCCCGTGCAGCACCGGGAAAACCACGTCGACGGAAGCCAGCAGCTCGCCGGCGCCCCGCCCCAACGACAGGAGCTGGCCGCCGCGGCCGGGATCGGCAGGCAGCGCCAAGGCGGTTCCCGAAGTATCGCTGACCCGGGGCAGCTTGCCGTCGGTGATCGCCAGGGTGTCCGGCTGTGCGTTGGTGAGCACCCAAGAGCCCTCCGGGGTGATGCCCACCGCGACGACCTCGAAGCGCTGCGGGTCGAGGTGACGGAGGATGCTGCCTGCAGACACACACGAAATCGCGTGCTCGGAGCTGCGTCCGCCGTACACGACGGCGACACGGACGCGACCGGCGGAGCCGGGCTGGTGGCGGGCAGTCACAACCTAGAGAGGCTACCGCCCCCATCGTAAGTCGCACGATCTACGGACCCGACCTGGGGATTCACGGCAGCGGCAACGCCTGGTCGATGTCGTCGACGAGGTCGTCGGTGTCCTCGATGCCCGCAGAGATTCGGGCGAATCCAGCGCTGACCGGGTCGCCCCAGCGGGCTCGGCGATCGACCGAGGTATGGATGCCACCAAAGCTGGTCGACGAGAGGAGCAGGTTGCTGTTCTGCACCATCGCGTGCACCGCCGCCGCACTTTCCAACTCGATGGCCACGATTCCGCCGAAGCGCTTCATCTGTCGATTGGCGATGTCGTGTGACGGGTCGTCCGGCAGCCCCGGATAGCGCACCGATCGCACCGCCGGATGTGCCCGCAGAGTCAACGCCATCGCGAGGGCGTTCTGGCACTGACGCTCGAATCGCAGGCCTGCCGTTCCGATGCTGCGCAGCACCAGCCAGGCTTCGAACACGCCGAGGATCGGGCCCGCCACGCGTCGCTCGTGCTCGATCGCAGCGATCTGGTCGGCGTGACTGCCGGCCACGTATCCCGCGAGCAGATCGTGGTGACCCGACAACGTCTTGGTGGCGCTGGCCACAACGAGGTCGGCCCCGAGCGACAACGGTTGCTGCCCCAAGGGGGTCGCGGTGGTGTTGTCGACGACGAGCGTCGCGCCGCGGGCCCGGCACGTCATCGCGAGACGGTGCAGATCGACCACGTCGAGACCGGGGTTCGACGG
>LZSH01000296.1 GCA_001665255.1 Mycobacteriaceae bacterium 1482268.1
CGCATCGCGGTCACGCGGCGGTCCGGGTCGCGGCCGAGCACGCAGCCCCATCGCCCGCGGTCGACCGTTACGACCATGCCCTCCTGGGCGTCGGCGTGGTCGGGGCGCGTCTTCGTCCGTGGCCGAGACCCCCGACCGGGCCGGATTCGGACGTCGGACTCGTCGTAGTCCCTGGTGCTCAAACCTGGCTTGTCCTCCTCGCGTCCGGGCCTTGGAGCATCATGACTGGCCGGCCAGCATGTCGGCCCACATCTGCGGGAAGTCGGGCAGCGTCTTGGCCGTGGTGCCGATGTCTTCGACTTCGACGCCGGCCGTCCGGAGCCCGACGATCGCGCCGGCCGTCGCCATCCGGTGGTCGGCGTAGGACCTCCACCGGCCGCCGTGCAGCGGACGGGCGGTGATGACCAGCCCATCGGCGATCTCCTCGCACTGTCCGCCGAGGCCGTTGATCTCGGCGCTCAACGCCGCAAGCCGGTCGGTCTCGTGGCCGCGCAGATGGGCGATGCCAGTCAACTTTGACACCGACCCGGGGGCGGCCAGCGCGGCCAGGGCTGCGACCGCAGGGGCCAGTTCACCGACATCGTGCAGGTCGACGTCAAAGCCGCCGTACACCTGGGAGCCCTGCACCTCGAGGTAGGAACTGCTGCGCCGCACGATCGAGCCCAGCTTCTCGAGGATGGCGAGAATCGCGTCGGCGGGTTGCGTGCTGGCAGCCGGCCAGCCCGCGATGCGCACGATCCCGCCGCTGGCGACAGCGGCGGCCAGGAACGGCACCGCGTTGGAGAGGTCGGGTTCAATTGTCCAGTGCCGCGCGGAGATCGGCCCCGGGGAGACCCGCCAGCGGTTGGGCCGGGTGTCGTCGACGTCGACATCGGCGTCCCGCAGCATCGCCACCGTCATCGCGACATGCGGCGCGGAGGGCACCGAGTCCCCGGTGTGCACGACGGTCAGCCCGTCGGTGAACGACGCCCCCGACAGCAACAGCCCGGAGACGAACTGCGACGACGCCGATGCGTCGATCTCGACCGTGCCACCGGCCACCGAACCTCCGCCGCGCACCGAAAACGGAAGGCCGCGGCCGTCGATCGTCACCCCCAGCCCCTGTAGCGCGCTCAGCAGCGGCGCGATAGGGCGGGCCCGCGCCTGCTCGTCGCCGTCGAAGACGACCGTGGCGGTGGACAGCGCCGCCACCGGCGGAAGGAAGCGCAAGACCGTGCCTGCCAGGCCGCAGTCGATCGTCGCGTCGGAGGGTGGGTCGATCCGGCCGCTGACTGTCAGCTCGGCGTCCTCGCCGTCGACGGCGACACCGAGGGTGCGCAGCGCCCCGATCATCAGGTCGGTGTCGCGGCTGCGCAGCGCACCGGTGATGGTCGACGTGCCTTGTGAGGTGCCCAGCGCGGCCAGCACAAGGGCTCGGTTCGTCTGCGATTTGGAGCCGGGCACCGTCACCGTCGCGTGCACGGGCGACGCCGTCGTCGGTGCCTGCCAGACGTTCTTGGGCTCCTCGCGTGCGCGAACGTTCTCCTCCACGCTGCCATCCTGCCCTGTCGGGCTTTTCTGCCACCATGGGAGATATGTGTGGGCGATTCGCAGTAACCACCGATCCGGCGCTTCTCGCCGAGAAGATCCAGGCCATCGACGAGACCACGGCGGCACTCAAGGGCAAAGACGCCGGCGGTCCGAACTACAACGTCGCGCCGACCACCACCATCAGCACCGTGGTCAAGCGGCACACCGAGCCCGACGACGAGTCGACGCGGCGGGTCCGGTCGATGCGGTGGGGGCTGGTGCCGCCGTGGGCCAAGGAGGCCGAGGGCGGTGCGCCGGACACCAAGGGCCCGCTGCTGATCAATGCGCGCGCGGAGAAGGTCACCAACTCGCCCGCGTTTCGCAACTCGGCGAAGAACAAGCGCTGCCTGGTGCCGATGGACGGCTGGTACGAGTGGCGCGGGGACAAGGGCGCGAAGACCCCCTTCTACATGTTCGGGTCCGACGGCGAACCGCTGTTCATGGCGGGCCTGTGGTCGACGTGGCGGCCCAAGAGCGCGCCGAAGGACAGCCCGCCGTTGCTGAGCTGCACGATCATCACCACCGACGCCGCGGGTCCGCTGGCGCAGATCCACGACCGGATGCCGCTGACCATCAGCGCGGCCGATTGGGACCGCTGGCTCGACCCCGACGCGCCCATCGATGAGGGGCTGCTGCGCGGGCACGGCGACCTCGACCGCATCGAGATCCGCGAGGTCTCCCGGCTGGTGAACAGCATCCGCAACAACGGGCCCGAGCTGATCGAACCGGCCGAGCCCCGGGCCGAGCAAGCGACGCTGATGTAGGCATCACCGCCGCAGCGCCGTGACAATCGCGTAGGGCGCCTCGTAGGTGACGGTGCCGTCGGGGCCGACGTGCGCGCCGAACGCGTCGGTGAAGGCGGTGGTCAAACGGTCCGACTGCGCCTGGTCGATCGACGAGAACACCGACACATGCATCGGGGACTCCGCTGTCACGAAACGCACCGCCTCGTCGAGCGTCGCCCACCGCCACGGGTGGCTGCCCCGCTCGATTTCCACGTCGACGAAATCGGCCGCCAGCCGGTCGCGGACGGTGTCGCCCTCACCCCACTGGTCAGGCATGAAACCCGACGCGGGCGGCGGCCCCAGCACTGCGACGATCGGGCCGAAGAAGGGATTGTCCGGATCCCGAACCCACGACGAAAAGCCAAGCACCCCATTGGGTTTGAGCAACCGCGCGATCTCGGCGACCTGCGAGGTCGGCTCGACGAAGATGATGCCCATATTCGACACCACGGCCTCGAACGACCCGCCGGGCAGGCCGGTGTCCGCAGCATCGGCGGTCACCCACGTCACGGTGCGCCTCGACCGCTTGGCCTTTTGTTCGCCGATCGCGATCAACTCCGGTGTCACGTCGACGGCCGTCACCCGGGCGCCCGCCGCCGCGGCGGCGAGTGCGGCATTGCCGGTACCGCAGGCGAGATCGGCCACATAATCGAACGGCCCGCGTCGCCGGGCGGCAGCGACTACCTCGTCAGCAATCGGCGCGATGCGTTCGCCGACGGCGTCGTAGCGACCGGCCGACCAGATCGTCGGGGTTGACTTCGAAGATGACACATCCGTCAGCGTGTCACGATGGGGATGTGGACGCTCTGGCCGGGTTCCAAATCACCGCGCCGGCCGTTCCGCGCCCGGTCACGTTCGACCAGCATTGGGCCGACCTGACTTTCGTGCACTGGCCGGTACGGCCCGACGCCGTCGCCCACCTGTACCCGCCAGGGACACGTCCCGATATTTTCGACGGTCTGACGTATGCGGGGCTGGTGGCGTTCACCATGTGCCGCACGTCGATCGGCACCGCGGTGCCCTTGCCGTACTTCGGCGCCTTCCACGAGACGAATGTCCGGCTGTATTCGGTCGACGACGCCGGCCGCCACGGCGTGGTGTTCCGTTCACTGGAGACCGCGCGCCTCGCGGTGGTGCCGGTCGTGCGCGCCGCGCTCGGCGTGCCCTACACCTGGGCGCGCATGCGCATCACGCGAGCCGGCGACCGCATCTCCTACGACAGCCAGCGGCGATGGCCGCGGCGTGGTCTGCGCAGCCACCTGACCGTGCGGATCGGCGACGCGGTCGAACCGACGCCGCTCGAGACGTGGCTGACCGCACGATGGGGTGCGCACACCCGCAGGAGCCGCAGGACCTGGTGGGTGCCCAACGAGCACGGGCCATGGCCGCTGCGAACGGCCGAGGTGCTCGAGTTCGACGACGATCTGATGGCGGCCGCCGGGGTGGCCGTGGCAGAGGGGCAGCTGCGCGCGCTGTATTCGCCGGGCGTGCATGCGCGGTTCGGCAGGCCGCTTCCGGTGAAGTAGGCGAATTCGCGCACACGCAGTCCCGGTTCGGGGAGGCTGGGACAGGTGACCAATCTGCACAAGCACCCGGGAGGCCGCAAGTGAAGTGTCAGGGGGCCGTTCTGCGCGGAGTCGGCGGCGACTGGGAAGTTCAAGAGATCACCCTCGATCCACCACGCGAGGGCGAGGTGCTGGTGAAGATGGCGGTCGCCGGCATCTGCCATTCTGATGACCACTACTCGACCGGCGACGGGGTGATGTCAGACCAACTCGCCGGAATCGTCAGCGCCACAGGCGGTGTCGTTCCCGAATTCTTCCCGATGCTGGGCGGCCACGAGGGTGCGGGCGTCGTCGAAGAGGTCGGCCCG
>LZSH01000297.1 GCA_001665255.1 Mycobacteriaceae bacterium 1482268.1
GCGGACCCAAAGAGCTTGTCCGTTATGCCGTTTCGGCAGAGCGCGTTGGTTTCGACTTCGAGGTCTGCAGCGACCACTACTTCCCGTGGCTGGCCGCCCAAGGCCATGCGCCGTACGCGTGGTCGGTGCTCGGAGCGGTTGCCAACGCCACGGAGCGAGTCGAGTTGATGACCTACGTCACCTGCCCGACGATCCGATACCACCCTGCCGTCGTCGCCCAGAAGGCGGCCACGCTGCAAATCCTCGCCGACGGCCGATTTACCCTCGGCGTCGGCAGCGGTGAGAACCTCAACGAGCACGTCGTCGGAAAGCGGTGGCCGACGGTCGCACGGCGACACGAGATGCTCCGCGAAGCGATTCAGATCATCCGCGAACTGTTCACCGGCGAACTCGTCGACTGGAAGGGCGAGCACTTCGAGGTCGACTCCGCCCGGATCTGGGATGTGCCCGACACCCCCGTCCCCATCGCGGCCGCCGTGTCCGGGGGGCGCTCCGTCGAACTGTTCGCACCGCTGGCCGACCACCTCATCGCTGTCGAACCGAACAAGGACCTCGTCGACTCGTGGCACGAGGCGCGGCGCGCCACCGGGTTGCCGGGCGATGTCAGGGTGATCGGTCAGATCCCTATCTGCTGGGATGCTGACCGCGACGCCGCAATTGCGCGCGCACACGATCAGTTTCGTTGGTTCGCCGGTGGTTGGGCGGTCAATTCCGATCTGCCGACCACGGCGGGTTTCGAGGGCGCGACGCAGTTCGTCAAGCCCGACGATGTGGCCGAATCCATCCCGTGCGGGCCGGATCTGGACGCGATCGTCGAGGCCGTCAGCGAGTATTGGCAAGCCGGCTTCACCGACATTGCGCTCGTCCAGATCGGCGACGACGGCCAGGACGTGTTTCTCAAGGAGGCGGCGGGGACGCTGCTGGAGAAACTTCGCTCGGCTTCGGGATAGTCCGAAAGTTTGGTGCAGGCACTACCGGGTACTCGGCGCGATCCGCACTACTTCAACAGCTCGGAGGTGCCAATGTTCGTCCACAACAAAGATCTTCAATTCGAAGTGCGCGTCAACGAACCCGATCCTCGTTTCGCCACACTTCTGCAAGAACAGTTCGGCGGCGCGAACGGTGAACTCAAGGCAGCGATGCAGTACTTCACGCAGGCCTTCGTCCTTCGCCAGAAGAACCCGAAGATGTACGACCTGTTCATGGATATCGCCACGGAGGAGTTCAGCCACCTCGAGATCGTCGGGTCGATGATCACAATGCTGCTGGACGGTCTCAACGACGACCTCAAGATGGCCAACGAGCGCTGCGATTGGATGCCCGCCATCGCCAAGGCAGACGGTCGTGACGACATCATCCACTCGGTCGCGGTCAACCCGTTGTACTTCGCGCTGTCCGGGGGAGGCCCAGATGTCAAGGACTCCGCCGGGGTGCCGTGGCAAGGCACCTTTGTCAATGCCAACGGTGATCCCACGGTCGACCTGCGCAGCAACCTCGCGGCCGAATCCCGCGCGAAGATCGTCTACGAGTACCTCAAGCAGTTCACCGACGATCCCGGTGTCCAGGACACGCTGACCTTTCTGATGACCCGCGAGGTCACGCATTATCAGCAGTTCACCGCCGCACTCAACGAATTACCGGTGAACTTCCCGCCGGGCACCCTTGCCGGTGACGACCGCTTCCAGAATGTGGCGTTCAACATGTCCAACGGCGGCGGCAAGTCCAGTCGTGGACCGTGGAATCAGGGCCAGGGGCCGTGGCCGGATGGCATGAAATGGAAGTACGTGCAGAACCCCGAAGAGGAGTGGCTGGGTAGCAAGCTCCGGGAGAACAAGGGCAACAAGGACAATCCGGAAGGTCAACCGGCGGTGCCGTCGGAAAAGCCGTTCACTCACGAACAACGCACGCCTACAACCTGATCCGCGACAAAGGCCGGTGCCGAAAACTCGGCGCCGGCCTTGTCGTGAGCGCTCAACGGACCTGCGGATCGGGTGGGTTCTGCTCGGCGCGTCCGCTGATGACGTCCTTGGCATGGTCGATGATCGCTGTGCCGGTGCCCATCGTCTTTTGCACCATGGAGTTCGGCGGCGTATCGGGGTGCGGCCTGGTGGGCGCGACTTTCTTTGCCGTTTCCAGCTTTTGGCCCAGGTTCTCCAATTCCTCGTGGCCGAGCGCCGTCCTCAACTTCGGCCACACCACGTTCTGCTCGTACATGATGTGCTCTCGGCCGACGGTGACGAATTCTTGCAGCGCCTCGTGGTAGTCCGGCTCGCCGGGCTTGCCGTCCTCTAGGCGCTGGAGCAGCTTCTTGCCTTCCTGCTCCTGCTGTAGCGCCAAATCGGCGAGCTCGTCACCTTCGTCGAGGGCATCACGGACGGCAGGCCAGAAGAATTGTTCCTCGATGGCTTCGTGTTGGGATTCGGCGATGACGAGGTTGGTCACCATGGTTTCCAGTCCGCTCAGCTGCCCACCGGAGCCCGCGGGTGCACCGTCGAGAACCTCCAGCATGCCGAGCACGCTCTCGTGATCCTCCCGAAGGAACGTCAGAGCATCCATGTCATCACCTTTCACGCCGGTTGAGTGTCCGCACGACATACCCGGCGCCATGCGGTTGAAACGACAACATCGCGGGTAGCTCCCCGGGAGCGAAGGAGGCTCGAGATGACGCGCGGCAAGGGAATTTACGACGACGAGACGGCCGGTGAGAAGAAGGGCGGTCGGCCGGGGCCGGCGGACGAAGGCGGCGACGGCGGCATGGCCACGCGGGAGAACACACCGGATGTCGCCGAGGCCGACCAAGAGCCGACGGACTGACTGCTCTTAGGCGTCGCGGCCCTCGCGGCTGCGCTTGTAGGCGGCTCGCCGGAAGTCGGCCAGCCACTGTGGCAGCGGCTGCACGCTCGGATCAGTGTTCAGGATCGGATCGAACGCGACGTCCTCGCGGTGAGGACGGCGCAGGGTCAGCTGCGCCAACGGCAGGAAGCCGCCGGTGCCCGCTGCCTGTTCGATCGCGAATTCGACACCGGTCGAGCCGAGATGGCGGCGAATCGCGTCGAGAGGCAAACCTGCCACGTCGATCTCGGTGGTTAGCCGGGCGCGGATCCACCACACTCCGTCGTCGTGGCGAAACGGCATGAGGCTGGAGAAGGTGGCCCCAGACCAACCGACGGCCGGCGCCAACAGCAGCCGATTTCGAATCGTGGACGCCAGCAGCACATCCCACGACGTCGGTGCGTCAGCCACAGGCATGCGCCAGGCCAGACCCGCGATGTCGGGGAGTGGGCCGGGTAAACCGACGCCCTTCGAGACCCGGCCGATGACGTCACAGGAGGCCATCGGCAACCCTTCACCGGGCGGTGCCAGCCGCTCCAGCGTGCCCTCGGCGAGCACGCCGACGGGATGGAACAGCCGACGGCTGCGAACAGCGGAACCCAGTCGCACGGGTAGGGCGGCGATATCGGAGATCTGCACCAGTCCGGGGTGCCCCCGCGCGCACGGAGCAAACACGTGGCGCTGGTTTAACACAGCCGATATCGGGCATTAGTTCAGAGCTTGACCATCACGATCATGCGCGAAAGGCCGATGTTGACCACTGCCTACAACGACTGGGACGCACGGGTCGTCACCGAGGGCGTTTACACGCCGCAGGAAGATTCCCGCCTACTGATCGACGTCATGGACAAGACCGGGTTGGCGCGCGGGCGCCGAGTGGCCGACCTGTGCACGGGCAGCGGGGTCGTCGCGATTGCGGCGGCTGATCAAGGTGCTGCAGAGGTGACCGCGTTCGACATCAGCCCCCGCGCGGTCCATTTCGCGCGTCAGCAGGTCTCGGCGAGCGGCGTCGACGTCACCGTTCATCTCGGTTCGTGGGCGCGCGCCACGGAATTCGGCCCGTATGACTTGGTGGTGTCCAATCCGCCCTACGTTCCGCATGATCCGGGCATGGAGAGCCTCAATCTGCCGGCGCACGTGGGACCGTCGCGGGCATGGGACGCCGGCTATGACGGCCGGCTCGTGCTCGACCCGCTGTGCGCGTCTATGCGCGAGCTGCTTGCCGATGGCGGCACGATGCTGCTCGTACAGTCCGAGTTCGCCGAGCCCCGCAAGACGCTGGCCGCCCTGGCCAGTTGCGGGCTCGACGCCGAAATCCTTGCCTGGGAATGGATTCCGTTCGGCCCGGTGCTCTCGGCGCGGGCGAAATGGCTCGAAGACACCGGCCGGCTCGATCCGGGCCGCCGGGAAGAAGAACTCGTAGTGATCAGGGCGGACAAGGCATGAACGACAACGCCCGCGTCGTGCGGGTGGTGCCCTCCGGACCGGTGATGGTGGAAGGGCCGGTGCGCATCGAGATGCCCGACGGCAGCGTCGTCGAATCCGATCGCTTCATGGTGGCGATCTGTACGTGCCGTCGATCAAAGAACTATCCGCTGTGCGACACCAGCCACCGCAAACGGCAGTCAGCTCAGCGGCCTGCGTAGTGAAGACCGGCCGCTCGTCCAGCAGTCCAAGATGTGTGCGGCCAACCGTCCTTCGATCAGATCTTTCGCCCTGATCCCGAAGACGACGTCACGGTCCAGATGCGGCTCGTGGGCCACCATGTCGCCGACCACGTCGGTCCGGACGACCTGCTCGTGAACGGCATCGGCTTCGACGTGTTCGGCGTAGAAGTGGATGCACGGTAGCGGTGCGCCCATCCGGCGCAGCGCGTCGACGATTCGACGTGAACCCGGCGACGAGGTGATCTCGGTCGAGGCGAAGTCACCGATGGCGGCGCCACGCAGTTCGCGGTGCAACCCGAACATCGACATCAGGTTGACCACCGCCAGCGACTCGGCGGGAACCGCGTCGAGATACCCGAGATAAGTCGGATCCAGCCCCGCGGCGTGCATCAGGTCGGCGAACAACTGCTGATGCAACTGACGGCCGCGGCCGCCGCCGAACTCGTCGAACTCGATAGCCACAAACGACGCCTTCGCCTGCCCCCTCAGACGGGGGATCGCGAAGGCGTGCGGATCGCCCTCTTTGAGGTGGTACAGCGAGCGGTGCACGAAGTACTCCTGCATCTGCTCCCACGTGCCCTCGTCGCGCAGGTAGTACGACAGGCCCGTGCCGTCGATCGGCTCGACGCAGAGCGCGTCCATTTCGGCTGCGGCGGTTGCGTCGTCAGCGATGTCGCCGACGTCGCGACGGACCGCTTCTAAAAACACGTCTTCGAGTTGGCTGCGCACGGCCAGAAGCACCGGGTTCCACTCCCAGCGGGGGTCCACCCCGGCGAAGCCACGGTAATGCAGCTCGTAGCAGACGTAGAGGGCCAGGTGGAGATCAAGTCCGTAGGGGTCTGCGTCGGCGATCGGAAGAGAGATCGGACTGAACGACCGCTGCGGCGGGCGGCAGGCCAGAAGGTCGAGAACGGTTGAAGACAGCGGCCCTGTTGCCCAGGGCAGCGCAGGTTCGAGCACGGGTGATGCCAACGTCACGCTGCATGTGATTCCCGGCGTAGCTACCGGTCAAACCAAGATTGATTAGCCCATTTAACGCAGCCGGGGTGGTGGGATTCGAACCCACGACCTCTTCGTCCCGAACGATAACTTTTGGGAGTTTGTTGGTTAAAGCCGCGATGACAGCGCTACGAACCCGCAGGTGACGTCGTTGGTTCTGCTTGTGGACACCGGAAAGGCGTGCTGCAGACTGACCGCGGGCTGGGCTGAGCGGCCTCGTTCAACCGCATGCAGGCCGGATTGGCTGAGCGCCAACGACTTCAACGCTGCGTTTCGCGGAGACCAACACATCCGAAGACACGGTCGCGCGCCCGAACGCTCTATTCGAAATTGTGTTGCCTGCCGTTGTTCAGGCCGGCGGCACACCAACAAGTTTTTCGGCGACGGCGCGCTAGCGGTCGCTGTGGTCGTCTCTGTTGAGGCCTAAGCCGCTCGGGTCTGAGTGCACAGCCGCAAACGATTAACCGACACGGCGTCGTGTCGCGCGACGGGATCGCTCCACTCGGTCCATAAATTAGCTGGCAATGCCCTGCCGATCCCCCAGATATCCCCTAACCCCCTACCGGCGTTAATCCACAGGATCCCCGTACGGCACCTATGAGCACGGGCCGGATCCCCCTATCTGACGAGGACTGGGCTACCTAGCCTAAAGACATTGATCCGGCCATCCGGCAATTCTCCCTTCCACTAGACGCGAAAGGTCTTCCCGCATGGACTCCGTCATCCAGTACGTTCTGCAGCTCTTCAGCGACGAGGTCGCTGCCCAACAGTTCGCCGCGAATCCGGAGGCGGCACTGGCAGACGCCGGATTGTCGGGCGTGACCGACGCGCAGTTGCAGTCAGCGGCGTCAACTGCTGTGCCGGGGCTGATACTCGGGACCGCTAATCCCGTCGCCAGTCTGCAGCAGGCAGTCTCGAGCCAGTTTGGACTCGGCGGTGGTGGAGGCGTCGGCCTTGGAGCTGCCGGTGGTTTGGGCGGCGGGGTCGAGACCGGTCTCGAGGCGGGGCTGGGAGTTGGCGGAGGACTGGCGTCGGGCCTCACCGGCGCTGTCGAGACCGGTGTCGAAACGGGAATCGGTCTGGGCGCCCAGGTCGCAGGTGGTCTCGAGGCAGGCGTCGAAAGCGCTGTCGGATTGGGAGCAGGACTTGTCGGCGGCCTCGGCGGAGGGGTCGGAGTCGGTGCAGGCGCTGAAGCCGGCGGCGGTTTTGGGCTTGGTGGTGGCGCTGAGGCCGGTGGTGAATTCGGCCTGGGCGGCGGTTTCGGGCTCGGTGGTGGTTTCGAGGGCGGCGTCGAGGGTGGCGCTGGAATTGGTGCTGGTGCTGAGGTCGGCGGTGGTGCTCACGCCGGTGGCGAGTTTGGCGGAGGGTTCGGAGTCGGTGGTGGCGCTGAAGCCGGCGGCGACTTTGGGCTCGGCGGTGGTGTCGAGGGTGGCGCTGGAATTGGTGCAGGCGCTGAGGTCGGCGGTGGTGCTCACGCCGGCGGCGAGTTCGGTGGGGGATTAGGTCTTGGTGGCGGGGCTGAAGCCGGCGGCGGATTCGGGCTCGGCGGCGGATTCGGCGCAGGCGCTGGTGGTGGTGTCGAGGGTGGCGCTGGAATTGGTGCTGGCGCGGAGGTCGGCGGTGGTGCTCACGCCGGCGGCGGCTTTGGTGGCGAATTTGGCTTGGGCGGCACCGCGCAAGCCGGTGGTGCCATTCGTGAAGGTGCGCAGATCGGTGGCTCCGGCCATGCGGGCGCAGGACTCGGCGGCGCGGTACAGGGCGGCGGGCAGTTCGGCGGCGTGATCCAAGGCGGCGCGGCAATCGGCGGTGGCGCCGAAGCTGGTGGCCATGCAGGTGTTCAGGGCACCGCCGCATCCGGTGAACAACGCGATGTTCGCTTCGCAGACAACGTTTCCGAGCGCTCAGCGGTCGGTGAGTCCGCGGGCGGCAGCGGCCTCAATGCCGGTGTGCAGGGCAGTCTCTCGAGCTCCACATCGGCCGGGCTGTCCGGCTCTTCTAATGGCTTCTCCGCCGGTCAGCAGACCGCATTTGGTGGCGGTGCGGGCTTCGGCGCTGGCGGCGGCGCGGGCTTCTCCAACGCGGCGTCAGCAGGCGTGACGGGCGCAGCCTCTGCCGGAGCTACGACTGCGGCTTCCGCCGGACTGGGAAGTGCGTCGATCAGCACGCAGGCAGCTGCGAGCGGCAACATCGCGGCCGCGGGACTTGTTGGAAATGAAAGCAGCGCTGCCACTGGGCATTCCAACCTGCACAGCGGTGGCTCGCTCACCGGGGGAGCCGACGCTGGCCTGAGTGGCGCCTTCTTCGGCAACCAGGCTGCAAACCTCGGTGGCCATGTCGGCGGTCAGGCTGAGGGTGGAGTCAGCGGTGGGGCGGGGCCTGGCGGTCACGGCGACATCCTCAGCGACGACGCCGCAATTCTTGGCGGTCATTCCGGCGTCCACGCCGGGGGTGGGGCGGCGGCTGGCGGTCACGGCGACATCCTCAGCGACGACGCCGCAATTCTTGGCGGTCACTCCGGCGTCCACGCCGGGGGTGGAGTCAGCGGTGGGGCGGCGGCTGGCGGTCACGGCGGTATATCCGCCGGCGAAGGCTCTTCCGTCAACACGCAGAACCACAACGGCTATGGCGTCGTCAACGACCATGGTTCGGCGGCTACCGGTGGCGTCATCGATACGTCCGGTTCGGCGGCCGGCGCCGGTCACGTCATCGACACCACCGGTTCGGTCGCAGGCGGAGCGGACGCCAGTTCGCATGTGGGAGGTGTCATCACTGCGCCGCAACCCGCCGCGAACGCGGGCGCCCACAGCGGGGTCGAGGGGAGCCATCCGTCGGCGACGCTCGACGAACACTCGACCTCGAGTGCGACCACTCATGTGGTCGACGAGCCCGAGCAGGCGCACTCGCAGCCCGAGGCGTCGGCGCACGCTCCGGTGTACGACACGGGTCACGACCAGGCGACGCATGCAGCGATCGACTCACACTCGTCGATGCACACCGACGTGGGCGGTCACGGCTTCTGACCCGAAGAGCGGTGCAGGTGGCCGACGGTCACCTGCAGCTCGGGTGCCTGGCTCACGCGCAGCAGATGCACTCCTGTTCGTCGCCGCGCTGAAGTGCGATCCGGTTGCGGTGCTGCACCAGGAAGCACGACCAGCAGGTGAACTCGCCTGCCGCCGCGAAGTAACCGCACGCAGGGGTTTGGTCGACCACGGCGGCAGTTGGGCTGTCCGACGCGGTGCCACGTCCGCTGCTTACGCATCGTCAGCCGTCGGCTTGCTCTGTGCGGATCGCGCGCCACTTCGCGACCTGGCGGTCGAGGTCGACTTGACCGGCAATGCGGCCCGGCGACCCGCCGTGAGCGAAGCCTCTGCTTGAGCCGACAGCGCAGGTGACCCCGCGAGCTAGTATCGGCAGCGCTCGACGACGCCAGGCGCGCGGTGCTCGAACAACCGGATCAAACGCAGTCGGGGTGGCGGGATTCGAACCCACGACCTCTTCGTCCCGAACGAAGCGCGCTACCAAGCTGCGCCACACCCCGCGTGAAGCCACGACAGCGTATCGCACCCGCCAGGTGTGCCGCCAAATCGCGGCGCAGGTCACGCCACGCCGCGGGAAGAATCTTGATTGTCGGTGTTGTTGTGCAGAATGACGGCAGGTAGCCGCACATCGGTTGTGAAAGCAGGCGCGAGATGACTGGGTTGGGAGCCTCGATCTACGTGGGTTTCTTTGTCCTGGCTGCGCTGTGGCTGTTCCTGACATCCGACGGTCCCCTCACCCGGGATCGCGAGGATCAGGGCAAGCGGGCGGACCGTTCGAACTCGGCGAGCACGGCCGCCGCCGGTGACGGATCCAGTCCGCAGCTGTCCAGCCACGCGTCGCTGAAGTAGGTGTCGGTGTAGCGATCGCCGCTGTCGGCGATCAGCGTCACCACCGATCCGCCGCGCCCGTTGGCGACCATCTCGGCCAGCAAGTGAAACGCCCCCCACATATTCGTTCCCGTCGACGGCCCCACGCGGCGGCCGAGCACGTTTCCGACATGCCGCGCGGCAGCGATCGACGCGGCGTCGGGCACCATCATCATCCGGTCGACGACGTGGGGCAGGAACGACGGCTCGACACGCGGCCTACCGATCCCCTCGATTCGAGAAGAGCACCCGGTGAGGACGTCATACCGGCCCTGCGCGTAGGCGGGGAAGAAGGCAGAGTTCTCCGGGTCGACGACGCACAGCCGGGTGCTGTGCCGCCGGTAGCGGATGTAGCGACCGATCGTGGCACTCGTCCCGCCGGTGCCGGCCCCGACGACTATCCACTCCGGGATCGGGTGGACCTCTTGGCCCATCTGAACGTAAATCGACTCCGCGATGTTGTTGTTGCCGCGCCAGTCGGTGGCCCGTTCGGCGTTGGTGAACTGATCCAGATAGTGCCCGCCGGTCTCGTCGGCCAACCGTTCGGCCTCGGTGTACACCTGAGATGATTCAGCGACGAAATGGCAACGGCCGCCTTGTGATTCGATGAGATTGATCTTCGCTGCGCTCGTCGACGAGGGCATCACTGCGATGAACGGCAGACCCAGCAACGCCGCGAAATACGCCTCGGAAACCGCGGTCGAACCCGACGAGGCTTCGATGACCGTGGTGTGCTCGTCGATCCAGCCGTTGCACAGCGCGTAGAGGAACAGCGATCGCGCCAGCCGGTGTTTGAGGCTGCCGGTGATGTGCGTGGACTCGTCCTTGAGATACAGCGCGACGTCCACGCCGTCACACCACGCCGACGGCAGCGGATATCGCAGCAGGTGGGTGTCGGCGCTGCGGCGCGCGTCGGCCTCGATCAGCCGGATGGCGTTGTCCACCCACTCGCGTGGCTGGCTGCGAGTCGCGCTCGTCGGCGCGTCCGTCACCGCACCGATGCAGTCGGATGAGACTGGCCCACCCGTTTTCCGGCGTCACGACCGCCGGTCGGCGTCGCCACCAGGGTCAGCAGCGTCGCCTCGGGCCTGCAGCAGAACCGCAGCGGGGCGAACGGCGAGGTACCGATGCCCGCCGAGACATGCAGGGCCATGTTGGCGCCCCAGCGCGACGGGCCCTTCGCGCGTGACCGATCCAGGTCGCAGTTGGTGACGATGGCGCCGTAGAACGGCAGGCACAGCTGTCCACCGTGGGTATGGCCGGCCATCACCAGCTGGTAGCCGTCGGTGGCGAACCGGTCCAGCACTCGCGGCTCCGGCGAGTGGGTCAGACCGAGCCGCAGATTCGCCGTGGGATCGGCGGGACCGGCGATGGTCTCGTAGCGATCGCGCTTCAGGTGCGGGTCGTCCACGCCGGCCGCGGCGATCCGCAGTCCGGCCACCTCGAGCTCGCGGCGGTTGTGGGTCAGGTCGAGCCACCCGCGCTCGGTGAAAGCGGCCCGCAGGTCCTGCCAAGGCAGCGGCTGACCGAATGACCGGTGCGACGGGTTGGTCAGGTAATTCGCCGGGTTCTTCAGCCGCGGCCCGAAGTAGTCGTTGCTGCCGAACACGAAGACGCCGGGCACCGACAGCAGGTCACCGAGGGTCTGGACGACGGCCGGCACGGCCTTCGGATGCGCCAGGTTGTCGCCGGTGTTCACCACCAGATCGGGCTGCAGGCTCGCGAGCTCCCGCAGCCAGGCCTGCTTGCGCCGCTGGTTGGGCCGCATGTGGATGTCGCTGATATGCAGCACCCGCAGGGGTGTGGAACCCGGCGTCAACACGGGCATGGTGAGCTCGCGGGTGACGAACGCGTTCCGCTCGATGATCGACGCGTAACCGATTCCGGCCGCAAGCGTGCCTGCGGCCACGGCGGCAGATTTTTTCAGGGTCGAAGCGGCGGACATGCATGGCAGCCTACTGCCAGTCGGCTGCCCGCACCTCACCTCGCCCGGGGCGCGTTACCTACCCCACACCGTTTATGGGGGTGGCGGCGGACCGAGCACCGGAACCGTGATCGGCGGCAGGCCGGGAATCTCGACGACCGTCGACCCGGCGACCGGCAGACCCGGAAGGCCCGCCGGCGGCGGCGGGGGTGGCGGCGCGATGCCGTTGCTGATCTGGATCGTGATGATCGAACCGGGCACCGTCTGGCCCGACGGCGACGTTCCGACCACCGTGCCGTACGACGAGGAACTGTTGACCGGGCTGGCCTGATCGGCCACCTGGAAGCCGGCCTCCTTCAACCGCTGCCGCGCGAGCTCTTGACTCATGCCAGAGACGCTGGGCACTCGGCCGCCTGGCGCCCCGTCGACGTAGCGTGGATCGGTCGGCGGCAACTTCACCTCGCCGAAGTTGTTGGCGATCGGCTTCATCGCGGTGAACCAGGTCCGGGCAGGCTCGTTTCCGCCGAATAGATCTCCAGAACCGCACTGGCGCAACGGGAATGAGCACAGCTCGCCGGGCTCAGCGGAGTCGTCGTAAATGTAGTTGGCGGCCGCCAGGGTATTGGTGAAGCCGAGGAACCCCGACGAGCGGTGCGCCTCCGTCGTTCCCGTCTTGCCTGACATCGGCAAGTTCCAGCCCGCCGACCCGGCCGAGCCGGCCGCCGTTCCGGGCCCTTGGTCGTCCTTGCTCATCGCGTTGGCCATCGTGTTGGCCAGGCCCTCGGGCACGGCCTGCTCACACGTCTCGGTGGTCACTGACACCTCGTTGCCGTGCCGGTCGAAGACCTGGTCGATCGGGTTGGGCGGGCACCAGACGCCGCCCGACGCCAGCGTCGCAGCGACGTTCGACAACTCGAGGGCGTTGACTTCGATCGGGCCGAGCGTGAACGAGCCGAGGTTTTGGCGTTTGACGAAGTCGGCGAGGCTCTCGTTGCTCTCCGGGTCGTAATCGCGGGCAGTGCCCGGCAGCGCATAGGACCGCAGCCCGAGTTTGACCGCCATGTCCACCGTTCGCTGCACCCCGACCTGCGAAATCAGCTTGGCGAACGCGGTGTTCGGCGACGTCGCCAGCGCATCGGTGACGTTCATCGAACCGCGGTAGTTCCCCGCGTTCTGCACGCACCAGGTGGCTGGCGGGCAGCCCTTCGCGCCGCCGCTGCCCAAACCCTTGGCCTCAAACCGGCTCGGCGCATCGAGCTGTGCACTGATGCCCATGCCCATGTCCAACGCCGCGGCGGTGGTGAAGACCTTGAACACCGAGCCGGCGCCGTCGCCGACGAGCGAAAACGGTTGCGGCTGCATGGTTTCGCCCGCGTCTATGTTCAAGCCGTACGTCCGGTTGCTGGCCATCGCCAGCACGGGATGGGTGTCCTTGCCCGGCTTGATGACGCTCATCACGCTGGCAATGCCGTGCAGGTCGGGGCTCGCGATGCCGTCGATGGCCGACTTCACCGGCGCCTGCACGTCGGGGTCGAGCGTCGTCTTGATCAGGTAGCCGCCCCTGGCGACCTGCTCCTTGCTGATGCCCGCACGGGCCAGATAGTCGAGCGCGTAATCGCAGAAGAAGGCGCGGTCGCCGGCGGCGATGCAGCCTCGGGGCAGTTCCTGCGGCTGCGGCAGGATGCCCAGCGGCTGCTCCTTCGCCGCGCGCAGCGCGTCGGCTTCCTGCGGGACGTTCTGGATCATCGTGTCGAGGACGAGGTTGCGCCGCTCGAGTGCACCGTCGGGATTGGTGTAGGGGTTCAGTGTGCTGGTGGATTGCACCAAGCCGGCAAGCAGCGCAGACTGTTGCCAGTTCAACTCCGAGGCGTTGATTCCGAAATAGGTCTGCGCGGCGTCCTGGATGCCGAATGCGTTGTTGCCGAACGACACCAGGTTCAGATAGCGCGTGAGGATCTCCGGTTTGGTGAAGGTCTTGTCGAGGGTGAGCGCCATGCGGATCTCGCGCAGCTTGCGGGCCGGCGTGGTCTCGATGGCGGCGCGCTTCTCGGCCTCGGTCTGCGCGAGGACCAGCAGCTGATAGTTCTTCACATACTGCTGCTCGATGGTGGAGCCACCACGGGTGTCGACGTTGCCGGACATGTAGCCCGACACACCGGTCAGCGTGCCTTTCCAGTCGACGCCGTTGTGCTCGGCAAACCGTTTGTCTTCGATCGAGACGATGGCCAGCTTCATCGTGTCGGAGATCTGATCGTTCGGCACCTCGAACCGGCGCTGCGAATACAGCCACGCGATGACGTTGCCCTTGGCGTCCACCATCGTCGAGACGCCTGGCACCTCGCCCTCGACGAGTTGCGCTGATCCGTTAGCAACCACATCGGAGGCCCGGTTCGACATCAGACCGAAGCCGCCCACAATGGGAAACATCAACGCTGCTGCGACGACGCTGGCCAAGAGGCAACACCACGCCAACTTGATGACCGTGACCGTCGCCGGCGGTCGATTCGGCGGGCGCACGGGCATGCCCTACAGACTAACTAGACACTCGACAGGCACGCGCCCCGAGCCCAACTAACCAGCAGAAAGACACCCACACCGCAACCCGGGCGGCCGTCCGATCGGCAAGTCTGGACGGTTGTCCCAAAAAAGGGGCAAACAAACAGTTGCGTAAATACGGTGTGACCACCTAGCTTGTACCTACAGTGCGATTCAGGTAACAAAGACCGACGCAATGTGGCGTAGATCGCAACAGCGATTTACACAGAGGGAGCGAGCCGTCAAGTAAAGGCGGCTGGACTTAAGGGGAAACGCTGGTGTCGAGCACACGGCCCGTCGCGCGTAGGACTACAACCACCACTTCACTTCCCAGCAGTTTGGTCCAAGGCGCGGAGGCCGAGGCCCGGATTGCATGGGTTTCTCAGGCCCGATGCCGGCAGGCCGACCCCGACGAACTCTTCGTCCGTGGTGCGGCCCAGCGCAAAGCCGCGGTCATCTGTAGGCACTGCCCGGTGATCTTGGAATGCGGCGCGGACGCCCTCGACAACCGTGTCGAGTTCGGCGTGTGGGGCGGCATGACCGAGCGGCAGCGCCGCGCACTGCTCAAGCAGCACCCCGAGGTGGTGTCTTGGGCCGACTTCTTCACCGCCCAGCGCAAACATCGCAGCGCCGTTTAGGCGGCCCGGAAGTTACGCTGCGGCCGCTGCCCCAGTGATCTGATCGGCGATCGCGCGCAGCGCCTCCAGGTCTGAGACGTCGAACGGCAATGACGGCACGCCGACGATCCCGAGTCGCTGGCGGCTTCGGTGCTGCGGATTCACGCCGACCGGGCGGGGACCGCCAAACGAGAGGTGCGGCTGCTGTCGCGATTCACGGGCGCCAACCCGCATGTTTCGATCGTCGGCGTGCCGTCATTGCCGTTCGACGTCTCAGACCTGGAGGCGCTGCGCGCGATCGCCGATCAGATCACTG
>LZSH01000298.1 GCA_001665255.1 Mycobacteriaceae bacterium 1482268.1
GCATGACGAAAATCAACGCCAAGCCCGCGGGCATGAAGAGCCCCAGCACGCTGATGCGGCGCGAGTCGACGATGTCGCGGGCATACCGGCGCACCGGACCCTTGTCGCGCGGCAGCAGATAGTCATCGTCGCCCGCCATCATCCGCTCGCGGCGATCGGACATCGTCGCGCGACGGGCGCGCCGTTCCTCACGCGACAGCTTCGGCCCCCGCAGCTCCTTGCGCCTGCGTCTGGCCTCCGCGGTGGTCATCGGCGCAGGCGCCACGGGGCCGCGGCGGCGCGACGCATCGCGCTTCGGCGTCGGCCTGCCCTTGGGGGCGGTCCTGCCCGCGGGCTTGGCGTCGGATTCGCTGGGCGCGGTCGCCTCGACATCGGTGGCTTCGGTGTCGGGAGGCGGATTGTCCTTCTTGCGGCCCAGCAGGTTCACGCCAGCCAGCATAATCTGCTGAAATGACCGGCTCGGACGGCCTCCGCGTGCTCATCGCCCCCGACTGCTACGGCGACAGCCTGACCGCGGTGCAGGCCGCTAATGCCATCGCCGACGGATGGCGGCGGGCCCGTCCCCACGATCAGCTGACACTGGCCCCGCAGTCCGACGGCGGGCCCGGCTTCGTCGACGTGCTGGCGGGTCGCGTCGGTGAGCGGCGCACGCTGCGGGTCAGCGGTCCCTTGACCGACGAGGTTGCCGCCGACTGGGTGTTCGACGACGGCGAACGGCCCACGGCCTACATCGAGTGCGCGCAAGCCTGCGGCTTGGCGCTGCTGGGCGGTCCCCCGACGGTCGAGACGGCGCTGGCCGCACACAGCACGGGGGTGGGGCAGCTGATCGCGGCCGCGGTCGAGGCGGGCGCGCAGCGCATCGTCGTCGGGCTGGGCGGGAGCTCCTGCACCGACGGTGGCCGGGGCATGATCGAGGCACTCGGCACCTTGGCATCGGGCCGTGCGCTGCTGTCCGGTATCGAGCTGATCGCTGCCACCGACGTCGAGCATCCGTTGCTCGGGCCGATCGGCGCGGCCCGGGTGTTCGGGCCACAGAAGGGGGCCGACCCGCAGGCCGTTCAGGTGCTCGAGCGGCGGTTGACGGCCTGGGCTGACGAACTCAACGCCGTCGCGGGGCGGGCGGTGAGCGAGGAACCGGGCGCGGGCGCCGCGGGCGGCCTCGGTGCCGGATTGCTGGCACTCGGCGGCCGCCGGGAATCCGGCGCCACGGTGATTGCCGAGCACACGCATCTCATCGACGCCGTCGCCGCCGCCGAACTCGTCATCACCGGTGAGGGCCGATTCGACGACCAGTCGCTGCACGGCAAAGTCGTCAGTGCGCTGGCGGGTGCGGCGCGCGGCACCCCCGTCCTGGTGCTGGCGGGGCAGGTCACACTCCCGCAGACCGCGCTCGCAGATGCCGGCATTACCGCGGCCTACGCCATCGCCGACCACGCAGGATCGGTCCAGCTCGCCATCGACGACGCGGCCAACCAGCTGGCCGGGTTGGCGAAGGTCACGGCCGACGATCTCGGGAATAGCGGCAGAACAAGGTACCGTTGAGCAGGTGGGCTGTTAGTCGGCCCGCAACCAAGCCATTCACAGGAGACGCAATGACTGTTCAGGACGAGTCGGCGACCACTACCGCCACCCACGGCGTGATCCTGACCGACGCCGCGGCCGGAAAGGCCAAGGCGCTGCTGGATCAAGAGGGCCGCGACGACCTGGCGCTGCGTATCGCCGTCCAGCCGGGCGGCTGCGCCGGCCTGCGCTACAACCTGTTCTTCGACGACCGCAGCCTCGACGGTGACCTGACCGCCGAGTTCGGCGGCGTGACGTTGACCGTCGACCGGATGAGCGCCCCCTACGTGCAGGGCGCCACGATCGACTTCGTCGACACCATCGAGAAGCAGGGGTTCACCATCGACAATCCGAACGCGACGGGTTCGTGCGCGTGCGGGGACTCGTTCAACTGAGCTAGTACTGGCCGCCGGCCCGCAACAGGTACGAGCACACCAGGACCTGATTGTCCTGGGAAAGCACCTGCGCGACGGCTTGTTCCTGCACCTTCGGCGGGGGCTGGGTACGGCTCCCCGCCGGTGTCGCGCGCATGGTGAACAGCACTTGGGCCTGATTCGGCGATGAGAACACCATCTTGTCGATTGACGTCACTTCGGCGCTGCTGAACTGTTTCCGGAACGCATCGCTGCTCAGATCGGCGAGCGCGAGGTCCGACTTCTTCTCCTTGACGGCGTCGAACAACCCGCACAACGTGTGACGCGCAATGGTTTCGACGTCACCGCGCTGCAGGGCGTCCAAATAGTCCTGGATCGCCGTCTGCGCCGCCGCTGTCGTCAGCCGCCCAGAGTCGGGATCGTCATCGTCGCGCATCGCCAGCGCCGTGACCACCACTGCGGCCGCGACTGCGGCGACGGCCACCAGCGCCAGCAGGACTGGCCGCCACCGGCGGCGCTTGGGATACGGGATCGGTGGGGGCAGCATGCCCGGATAGATTGGCGTCGCAACGGGATGGTCGGGGTATGCCTGCGGCGGCCCGGGATGCGGGGGAGATGGGCCGACTGGTCCGGGGCCGTATTGGGGCGGATACGGACCAGCCATGGTAGGCAGGTTAGCGCAAGCCGCCCGCCGCCGACGGGCCCACAAGGCTCGCTAACATTATCTAGACAGCTTAACCAATTGAAGGGTGACACTTCGTGACCATCGCGGTAACCGGATCGATCGCGACCGACCATCTCATGCGGTTTCCGGGCAAGTTCTCCGAAGGACTGTTGCCTGAACACCTGCAGAAGATCTCGGTGAGCTTTTTGGTGGACGATCTGGTCATCCACCGCGGGGGTGTCGCGGGAAACATGGCCTACGCCATCGGGATTCTGGGCGGAGACCCGACGCTGGTCGGTGCCGTCGGTAAGGATTTCGACGACTACCGGGGCTGGCTGACCAGCCACGGCGTGGACTGCGACAGCGTGCTGGTGTCGGACTCGGCCTACACGGCCCGGTTCGTCTGCACCACCGACCTGGACATGGCCCAGATCGCGTCGTTCTATCCCGGGGCGATGTCGCAGGCTCGCGACATCAAGTTGGCCGACGTCGTATCCCGAAGGGGTACACCGGATTTGGTCATCGTGGGCGCCAACGACCCCGACGCGATGTTCCTGCACACCGAGGAATGCCGGGCCCTCGGCCTGGCGTTCGCCGCGGACCCGTCGCAGCAGTTGGCCCGATTGACCGGCGAGCAGATCCGCCAGCTGATCGACGGCGCGACCTATCTGTTCACCAACGATTACGAGTGGGATCTGCTGTTGCAGAAGTCCGGCTGGTCGGAGGCCGAGGTGATGAGCCAGATCCAGATGCGTGTCACCACGCTGGGCGAGAAAGGCGTCGACATCGTCGGGCGCGACGGCACTTTCATCCACGTCGACGTGGTGCCCGAGACGCACAAGGAAGATCCCACCGGCATCGGTGACGCGTTCCGCGCCGGCTTCCTCACCGGGCGCGACAAGGGCCTGTCCATCGAGCGGGCCGCGCAACTCGCATCGCTCGTCGCGACCCTGGTCCTCGAGGCGCCCGGCCCACAGGAGTGGAGCTGGGACAAGGACGCCGGTATCACGCGGCTGACCGACGCCTACGGGGCGGAGGCGGGCGCCGAGATCGCCGCTGCGCTGGCCTGATTCACGGCTCTGCCGTGGTGGCCTGATTCACGGCTCTGCCGTGGTGGCCTGATTCGAACGACTAGAGCTGCACCGGGTACGTCGGCTCGCTGATCGTCGGCGAAACACTGCCTTCGACGAAGATCGCGTGCCACAGCATGAAGATCAGCACGGTCCACAGCCGTCTGCTGTGATCGCTTGCGCCGCTTCGGTGCTCGTCGAGCATTGCGCGGACGGCTGCGATGTCGACGAGCTCGCCAGCTCCTGACGACGCCACGAGTCCGTACGCCCAGTCCAGCAGTTCGCCCGCGCGCAGCCAGTGCCGGATCGGCACCGGGAAGCCCAGCTTCGGCCGGTTCAGCACGTGCGGCGGGATGACCGGCTCCAACGCGCGGCGCAACGCGTACTTGGTGGTGGATCGCGTGATCTTCTGGTCGAAGGGAAGCTGGGAGGCCACCGCGAACACCTCGGGGTCGAGGAACGGCACCCGCAGCTCCAGCGAGTTGGCCATCGTCATCTTGTCGGCCTTGACCAGGATGTCGCCGCGCAGCCAGGTGAACAGGTCGATGTGTTGCATGCGCGCAACCGGATCCCAACCCTGCGACTCGGCATACACCGGCGAGGTCACGTCGGTATGCGTCCACTCGGAGCGGAATCCCGGCAGCACCGCCTGCAGCTGCGTGTCGGAGAAACTGCGGGCGTTGCCGTAATAGCGCTCTTCCAGCGTCTGGCTGCCCCTGTGCAGCAGGCTCTTTCCACGCATGCCCTCGGGCAGCGGCGCTGACACCTTGGCCATCGACCGGCGCAGCGGGCGCGGAAGATAGTTGAAAGGCTTGAGCGACAACGGCTCCCGGTAGATCGTGTACCCGCCGAACAACTCGTCGGCGCCCTCGCCGGACAGCACGACCTTGACGTGCTTGCGGGCCTCCCGCGCGATGAAGAACAACGGCACCAGCGCGGGGTCGGCGACGGGTTCGTCGAGATACCAGACGATCTCGGGCAGCGCGGCGACGAACTCGGCCTGGTTGACCACCTTGGTGACATGGCGAGCGCCGATCGCCTCCGCCGAGGCCACCGCGACGTCGACCTCCGAGAAACCCTCCCGCTCGAAACCGGTGGTGAACGTGATCAGCCGTGGGTTATGGCGCATTGCCAGGGCCGCGATAGCGGTGGAGTCGATGCCGCCGGACAGGAACGCACCCACGGTGACGTCGGCGCGCATGTGCTTGGCGACCGAGTCCTCGAGCACCGCGGTGATTTCGTCGTATCGCGCCTGCTCGGAGCCCGCGCCGAACGGTTTCGCGGTGAACTTCGGGATGAAGTACCGCGTCACCTCGGGCCGGCCGCCCTGGCGCACCCTGGCGTAGCTGCCCGACTCCAGCCGGCGCACCCCCCGGTGCAGTGTCTCGGGTTCGGGCACGTACTGCAGCACGGTGTAGTGCTGCACGGCGCGCTCATCGATGCCGAGGTCGATGCCGAGGTCACCGGCGAGTTCCAGCAGGCACTTCTTTTCGCTGCCGAACGCGGTGCCGCCCGAGCCGGTGGCCATGTACAGCGGTTTGATGCCGAAAGGGTCACGCGCGCACAGCAATTCACGCTCGACGGTGTCCCACAGCGCGAATGCGAACATGCCGCGCAGCCGGGTCAGCGCATCGGTGCCCCAGTAGTGGTAGGCGGCGATGATCGCTTCACCGTCGCCGTCGGTGTGGAATGCCGCGCCGTGACGGCTCGCAAGTTCGTCGCGCAACTCGAGGTAGTTGTAGATCTCGCCGTTGAAGACCAGCACGTATCGGTCGGGGGACTCGGCCGGTCCCCAGCGCAGCGGCTGGTGGCTGTGCGCGATATCGATGATCGACAACCGGTTGAAGCCCAACACGACGGCGTCGTCGTGCCAGGTGCCGGGTTCGTCGGGTCCGCGATGACGCATGAGGTGCGAAGCGCCGGACACGGCCTCGACGAGATCCTCCGAGACATCTGCGGACGGGTCAGTCAGCAGGGCCAGCAGTCCGCACACCGCGCCAGTATGCCGAGGTGTGTCGAGACCTGCAGTCAGGGGTGGTCTACGCTGCGTAGTATTCGCTTGTTCTACCGACTTCTAGGAGGCTGCGACGTGACACCTCGCGGACGCTGGGTGGTGGCACGGAGAGCGGCACTGGCAGTTGTCCTTGGCGCTGCTGCGCTGCTGCTCAGCGGGTGTAGCTGGTCGACGGTACTCGGCCTGGGCTGGCCCGACGGCATCACTCCGCAGGCTCACATCAACCGGGAACTGTGGATCGGTTCTGTGATCGCCTCCCTGGTCGTCGGCGTGATCGTGTGGGGCCTGATTTTCTGGTCCTCGGCGTTTCACCGGCACAAGAAGGGCGACACGGAGCTTCCCCGCCAGTTCGGCTACAACATGCCGTTGGAGCTGGTGCTCACGGTGGTCCCGTTCCTGATCATCTCGGTGCTCTTCTACTTCACCGTGGTGGTGCAGGAGAAGATGCTGCACAAGGAGCCCAATCCCGAGGTGACGGTCGACGTCACGGCGTTCCAGTGGAACTGGAAATTCGGCTACCAGAAGGTCGCCTTCAGCGACGGGACGTTCAACTTCGACGGCGTCGACAAGGAACGCGAGGCAGCCGTTGCGGCAGGCCCGGAAGGCCTGGAAGGCGAACACGGCGGCGAAGCCGGCTCCGGCGGCGAGCACGGAATCGGTGCCAAGCAGATGGAGCGCGAGTACCTGAACTACGACAAGGTCGAGACGCTGGGCTCCAGCAACGAGATCCCGGTGCTTGTCCTGCCCGTGGGCAAGCGCATCGAGTTCCAGATCGCCTCCGCCGACGTGATCCACGGCTTCTGGGTGCCGGAGTTCCTGTTCAAGCGCGACGTGTTGCCGGATCCCAAGCCCAACAACTCCGACAACGTCTTCCAGATCAGCGAAATCCTGAAGACGGGCGCGTTCGTGGGTCGGTGCACCGAAATGTGCGGCACCTACCACTCGATGATGAACTTCGAGGTCCGCGTCGTGCAGCCCAATGACTTCAAGGCCTACATGCAGCAGCGCATCGCCGGGAAGACCAACGCCGAGGCGTTGCAGGCCATCAACCAGCCGCCGACGGCGACCACCACGCACCCGTTCGACTCCAGGCGCGGGGAGCAGACGCCCCAAGCGAGTAGGTAGGGATCCATGCATATCGAAGCCCGGTTGTTCGAGTTCCTGACCGCGTTCTTCCTCCTCGCGGCCGTCGTCTACGCCACGCTGACCCAGCTGTTCCAGTACGGCGGCATCGAGTGGGCAGGCACCACCGCACTGGTGCTGACGGCGGGGCTGACCCTCATCACCGGCACCTTCTTCCGGTTCGTGGCCCGGCGTCTCGACACCCGGCCAGAGGACTACGAGGATGCCGAGATCAGCGACGGCGCCGGCGAACTGGGGTTCTACAGCCCCCACAGCTGGTGGCCGATCATGATCGCGCTGTCGGCCTCCGTCGCCGCTGTGGCTGTCGCGCTGTGGCTGCCGTGGCTGATCGTGGCCGGCGTCGTCTTCGTCCTCGCCTCGGCCGCGGGTTTGGTCTTCGAGTACTACACGGGCGCAGAGAAGCACTGACTCGCCGGCCCGCGCCGACAATTGGGCAAAGGTCACATCTGGGCGACAGTTGGTCAGCTATCGCGGTGGCGAATTCGATCTGCTCACAGGGTTGGGTAGGGTGGCCGAGGCCGTGTTAGTCGCTGTCAGCCGCTTGCTGTCGCGCCGATGAAGCTGGAGAAGGATAGGCGTAAATGAGCGGGCCGAATCCCCCCGGGTCGGACTCCGGTGAGTCGGAGGATCTGGATCACGAACCGGGCGAGTTGTCCGCCGAGGAAGACGCCGTAAAGGATCCGACCGGTGAGACCGAGATCCGGGCCTATTCGGCGCCTGAGTCGGAGCAATTCACCGCGGGGCCGTATGTGCCGCCGGATTCTGGGCTCTACGAATATGACGACTACGACAGGACCGAGCTGGTCGACGCCGGCCGGCCGCCGCGTTGGCCCTGGGTGGTCGGCGTCGTCGCCATCATCGCCGCGATCTCCCTGGTCGTGTCGGTTTCGTTGTTGGTGATGGGGACGGATTCGGAGAACCTCGCGACCCCGGGAACCAGCACGACCACGTCGGCGCCACCCGTTCAGGACGAGATCACCACGACGACTCCGCCTCCGCCGCCACCGCCACCCTCGTCGGAGGAACCGCCGCCCCCGCCGCCGCCGCCGGAGACCGTCACGGTGACCGAGCCGCCACCCCCTGCTCCTGCTCCCGCACCGCCTGCAGAGGAGCCACCGGCACCGGCGCCGCAGGAACCCGCCACGTCGGCCGCTCCGCCGCCGCCGACGACGACCACGCGCTCGGGTCCGCGACAGGTCACCTATTCAGTGACCGGCACCAAGGCGCCGGGCGACATCATCACCGTCACCTACATCGACGCGTCGGGCCGCAGCCGCACCCAGCGCAACGTGTACATCCCGTGGTCGCTCACGGTGACGCCGATCTCGCAGTCGGAGGTGGGCTCAGTGCAAGCGTCCAGCCTGTTTCTGGTCAGCAGGCTGAACTGTTCGATCACCACGAGCGACGGCACCGTATTGTCCTCGAATACCGGCAACTCCGCACAGACAAGCTGCTGATGACATATAAGACTGGCATCCGGCCCAATTCCGGCGCGCGCTCGTGGTTCGATCCAACGTCGGATGACGCCGAGAACGTCGACCGGGTCCTGCTCGCGGCGTGTGCGGCGATCTGGCTGGCCGCTTTGGGATCGGCGGTGGCCGCCACGGTCGCGCTGGTGGATCTGGGCAGCGGACATCAGGAGTCCTCCAGCGACTCGGGCACACCCTGGCTGCTCTACGGCGTGATCGCCGTATCGGCCCTCGTCATCGTTGCCGCTATTCCGCTGCTGGTGCGCGCCCGACGCGCCGCACTCGACGATCCGCGCGCCGGCCGCAATGGCGGCCCAGGCTCCGCGGCCGGGAGGACTCAGGCGGTCACCAGAGCGCCCGATCCGCGCACGCAGACCCTCAGGTCGCCCGCGAGGCCGGTCGCTGCGGGCCGGCAGCGCAGCGCCCACCCGGCCGTCAGCACGTATGACGCCACCCTGCCGCCTGCCGTGGACAGGGTGTGGTTGCGTTGCGCTGCGGTCATCGCGTTGGCCATGGGCGTGGCTGTGCTGGCGATCGGTATCGCCACCTATCTGATGGCAGCCGGCCACGACGCGTTCTCCTGGGCTGCGTATGTGGTCGCGGGCCTGGTCACGCTCGCGCTGCCGGTCGCTCCCTGGTTCTACCTGCGCCAGCTGCACGAACTCGTCGACGCGCCCTGACGAATCAGGGCGCGTCGAGCAGGCGTCAGTGTCCGTTCGTCGAACCGTGGCCGTCGGTCGACCCGTGCCCGTTGGGCGAACCGTTGCCCTCTTGACGTTCGCGTAGTGCGGTGAGCACCTTGCGTTCTCCGGCGTGCTGCGCCTCCACCAGCGCGTCGTGCTGCTCGGCGGGATCGGGCCGCAGGAAGCTGCCGGTGCCCGGGGAGCCGCTGTAGCCGAGCTTGTTCATCCGCTTCGGCACGGGCGCGCCCTGGTATGCCAGCGGGACCGGGTGGCCGTGCTCGTCCACCGGGCCGAGCGGCTGGTGCAGCTCGATGTACGCGCCGTGCGGCAGCCGCTTGATGATGCCCGTCTCGATGCCGTGCTCGAGCACCGCGCGGTCGCTGCGCTGCAGCCCGATGCACCACCGGTAGGCGATGTAGTAGACGATCGCGGGCAGCACCACCATGCCGATGCGGCCGATCCACGTAGTCGCATTCAGCGAGATGTGGAACTTCAGCGCGATGATGTCATTCATCGCGCACAGCGTCAGCACCATGTAGAAGGCGATCGCCATGGCGCCGATCGCGGTGCGCACCGGGGCGTCACGCGGCCGCTGCAACAGGTTGTGGTGCGCCTTGTCGCCGGTGAACCGGGCCTCCAGGAACGGCCACGCGGGCAGCAGGATGAAGACGACGCCCATGCCGAGCGCGACCCAGACGGGAGCGGGGATCGTGTAGTTGCCGAGGTAGATCTCCCACGGCGGGAAGATGCGCGCCAGGCCTTCCGTCCACATCATGTAGAAGTCGGGCTGGCTACCTGCCGACACCTGGGACGGCTTGTACGGGCCAAGCTGCCAGATCGGGTTGATCTGCAGCAGGCCGCCCATGAGGCCGAGGATGCCGGTGGTCATCGCGAAGAACGCGCCGGACTTCACGGCGAAGACCGGCATGACGCGCACGCCGACGACATTGGTCTCGGTGCGGCCCGGGCCGGGGAACTGCGTGTGCTTCTGGAACCACACCAACGCAAGGTGAGCCCCGATGAGCGCGAGAATGATGCCGGGGATCAGCAGAATGTGCAGCGCGTACATGCGCGGAATGATGACGCCGGTCGAACACTCGTAACCGATACCGCCGCAAGGGAAGTCGCCACCAAAGAGCGCCCAGTGCAGCCACGTACCGATCACCGGCATGCCCAGCGTGATCGAGGACAGCGCGGCGCGCAGACCGATGCCGGACAGCAGGTCGTCGGGCAGCGAGTAGCCGAAGTAGCCCTCGAACATCGCCAGGATCAGCAGGAGGGAGCCGATGATCCAGTTCGTCTCACGCGGACGCCGGAATGCACCGGTGAAGAAGATGCGGGCGAGGTGGACCATGATCGCGGCCGCGAAAAGCAGTGCGGCCCAGTGGTGAATCTGGCGGACGAACAGGCCGCCGCGTACCTCGAAACTGATATCGAGCGTGGAGGCGTACGCCCTCGACATCTCGACGCCGCGCAGCGGCTGGTAGACGCCGTCGTAGGTGACCTCGACCATCGACGCGTCGAAGAACAGCGTCAGGTACACACCCGTGATCAGCAGCACGATGAAGCTGTATAACGCGATCTCACCCAGCAGGAACGACCAGTGGGTGGGGAACACCTTGTTGAGCTGTCGGCGGACTGCCGCCGATGGGTGGTACCGCGAGTCGATCGCGTCGCCCTGTGAGGCCGCAATCTCTGCGAGGCTTGGCGGTTTCGGCAGTTTCGGACTCATGATGTCTTCCGTTCCCAGAATGCCGGACCGACGGGTTCGATGAAGTCACCGTTGGCGACCAGGTACCCGTCCTTGTCGATGGTGATGGGCAGCTGCGCAAGGGCGCGCGCAGCCGGGCCGAATATGGGTTTCGCGAAGTGCAACGCGTCGAACTGCGACTGGTGGCACGGGCAGAGAATGCGGTAGGACTGCTGCTCGTAAAGCGAAGAGGGGCAACCCAAGTGCGAGCACACCTTGGTGAAGGCGAACAGGTCACCGAAGTTGAAGCTCTCCTGGCCCCGTCGCTTGACGACCTTGTTGACGTCGCCCGGCTTGATGCGGATGAGCATTACCGGGTTTCGCACGCCCATCAGGATCTCGTTGAGCCGGTGGTGCGACTCGGTAGTGGTGCCGTCGCCATCGGACTCCCGCCACGGGAACACGGTCTCCATGCCGCCGGCGTCGAGGTCCTCCGGGCGCATCTTCACGAAAGGCGCTCCGTGGCCGGCGTTTCCGGTCGCGCGGGCCAAGAAAATGGTTTCACCCTTGAACCTCGGCGTCCAACCCGACGTCCACAGCACGGCCTTCTTGCCATCGGCGGTCGGCACCACAGGCTTCCACGGGTTCTTGATCAGGCCGCCGATGAAGGCGACCAGCGTGCCCGCGCCGAACGCGCCGAGACCGATGCCCAGTGACAGCCCAATAAGCTTACGGCGCTTGATCGTCGAGCTTTCCAGCGCGTCGGTGAGGTTGGCCGCGATGGTCTTGCGCTGGATCTCGGGGGAGCTGCCGTCGTGTCGCTCCTGGATGGAGATCTCTTCGGGGATGAACTTCTTCTGGTAGAGCACCGCGCCGATGCCGATCGCGAGAATCGACAGCCCGAACGTGAAGCCGTACAGCGGGGTGGCCAGGTCGTACCACCAGTGGCCCTCGGTGTCGCCGCCTTTGTACTCCCACGGCCAGAACAGGAAGACCAGCAGCAGCGCCAGGCCCGAAAGTCCGCCGAGCAGAAGCCAATTCGCCACCGAACGCTCGGCTCGCTTCTCGGCCTTGGTGCCGGCAACCGGCCACCGGTCTTCCTTGTAGACGATCTCGACGCCGTCGAGTTTGCCGCCGAGCTCCAGCAGCTCCTCGCGGGACATCGACGCCAGTTCGGCGTCGCTGGGCTGCCCGGGAACGCCCGCGTGGCCGGGGGCGTCCGTGCCCTTGGGGGTGTTGCTCACGACCGTGCTCCGATCCACAGGGCCGCCGCCACGACGGCCACGATCCCAATGATCCAGATGGCCATGCCTTCCGAGCTCGGTCCGAAACCGCCGAGGCCGTATCCGCCGGGGTCCGGTGCTTCGGTCGCCATCCGCACGTAGGCCACGATGTCGCGCTTCTCTTCGGGGGAGAGTTGACGGTCGGAGAACTTGGGCATGTTCTGCGGGCCGGTCAGCATCGCGGTATAGATCTGCGGGGGCTCGGCGTCGCTGAGGTCGGGCGCGTACTTGCCCGACGACAGCGCACCGCCCTTGCCGGTGAAGTTGTGGCAGGACGCGCAGTTCAGCCGGAACAGATCGGCGCCGCGCGCGACGTCGTCGCCGAGCAGCGATTCCGAAGCAACCTGGCCGTTGTCTGTGCGCGGAACCGTCGGACCGCCGCCGTGTGCCTGTACGTAGGCGCCGAGCGCATCGATCTGTGACTCGTCGAACACCGGCGGCTTCGACGGCGCCTGAGCCTCGCCGCGCATGGCGGGCATCCGGCCCGTCGACACCTGGAAGTACACCGCGGCCTCGCCGACGCCGATCAGGCTCGGCCCGCGGTCGGTGACACCTTGAAGGTTGACGCCGTGGCAGGTCACACACGAGGTGTCGAACAGCTGCTTGCCGGTGCGCAGCAACGCCGACGCCGATTCGTCGGCAACGGCCACCTGCGGCGTCGGCGTCAAGGTGGCCGCCAGGCCGCCGGCCAACCCAAGTCCGATCAGCAGCAGCACTGCCGCCGAGAGTCGCCGACGTAGCCGACGGCGAGACTTGCTGGTCATCGAACCCCTTCTCATCGGCGAGTAGCTCCCACGCATCGGCGAACCGATCATCGGACGAAGTAGATGGTGGCGAACAACGCGATCCACACGATGTCGACGAAGTGCCAGTAATACGACACGACGATCGCCGCCGTCGCCTGCGCGGGCGTGAACTTGCTCATCGTCGTGCGCGCCAGCAGGAAGATGAACGCGATCAGGCCGCCGATCACGTGCAGGCCGTGGAAACCGGTGGGCAGGTAGAACACCGAACCGTAGGCGCTGCTGGAGATCGTGGTGCCGTGCTCGACGAGGTGGATGTACTCATAACCCTGCCCGAGCACGAAGAACAGGCCCATCAAGAACGTGATCACATACCAGCGGCGAAGGCCGAACACGTCGCCGCGCTCGGCGGCAAACACACCCATCTGGCAGGTGAACGACGACGCGATCAACACCAGCGTCACCGGCACGGCCTGGACGAGGTTGAGCTCGGTGGGCGGCGGCGGCCATTCGCCGCCGGCCTGTGACCGCGCGGTGAAATACATCGCGAACAGTCCAGCAAAGAACATCAGCTCGCTGGAAAGCCAGACGATGGTGCCGACACTGACCATATTCGGCCGGTTCAGCGAATGTACGCGCGACGTGATCGCGGTTCCCGAGGTCCCTACAGCGCTCGTCACACCGCAAGTATGACGCTTTGTAGTTGTTCATCTCCACCCGGGTCAGGCAATTCGTCATAATCTCACCCGTGACGTCTTCTGACACCGCGCCGACCTGGCCGACGCTGCTGGGCAGGCTGACCGCCCAACAGCCGTTGAAAACGGGTGAGGCGGCCTGGGCGATGGACCAGATCATGACCGGCACCGCCACGCCGGCGCAGATCGCGGCCTTCGGCGTGTCGATGAAGATGAAGAAGCCGACGTCGGCCGAGGTGACCGAACTGGCGAACACGATGCTGTCCTACGCCCGCCGGGTGCCCACCGACGAGATCGGTACCGAGACCGTCGACGTGGTCGGCACCGGCGGGGACGGGGCGAACACCGTCAACCTGTCGACGATGGCGTCCATCGTGGTGGCCGCCGCCGGGGTTCGAGTGGTCAAGCACGGCAACCGGGCGGCCTCGTCGCGCAGTGGCGGCGCCGACACCCTCGAGGCACTGGGTGTCCGCATCGACCTCGAGCCCGACCAGGTCGCGCGCAGCGTTGCCGAAGTGGGCATCGGATTCTGCTTCGCGCCGCATTTTCACCCGTCCTATCGGCATGCGGGTCCGGCACGGCGCGAAATCGGCGTTCCGACGGTGTTCAATCTGCTTGGCCCGCTGACCAATCCGGGCTCACCGCGGGCCGGGCTGATCGGCTGCGCGTGGGCCGATCTGGCCGAGGTGATGGCGGGGGTCTTCGCGACCCGGCGGTCCAGCGTGCTGGTTGTGCACGGCGACGACGGGCTCGACGAACTCACCACCACGACGACGAGCACGATCTGGCGGGTGCAGTCGGGCACCGTCGAGAAGCTGTCGTTCGACCCGGCGGGGTTCGGCTTCCCCCGAGCCGACATCTCGGAGCTGGCGGGTGGTGACGCCGAGACCAACGCTGCCGAGGCGCGCGCCGTCCTCGGCGGTGCCAAGGGGCCCGTCCGTGACGCAGTGATCCTCAACGCCGCGGGCGCGATGGTGGCCCACGCGGGGTTAACCAGCGGCGCCGAATGGCTGTCGGCGTGGGAGTCGGGCCTGAGCCGGGCCGTCGAGGCGATCGACTCTGGCACGGCCGAACAGCTGCTCGCGCGTTGGGTGCGGTTCACCCAACAGGTCTGACGAGTCGAGCGTTTGCTCGGCGGCCAACCGCGCCGAGCGCGCGGTTGCGGCCCACGCCGCCCACCGGCCCGCCGAACCGACCGGGGACGCCCAGCCGGGTTCGGCCCGCACGATGCGCACGCCAGGCTTGGCGAGCCACCGCACGATCAGCGCGACCTCCTCGACAAGCGCGCCGCCCAACGGCGCTGGATCGGCCAGAATCGACTGTGCCCCAGCGCTTATCGCATCGACGACTGGCATCGGAGGCACTCCGCGGGGTGCGACGCCCGCGGCGGCCAACTGCCCGCTCCGGATCACCGCGAGGTGCCAGCCGCCGGTTCCATCCGGGCATGCGGCGACCAGTTCGATGACGGAGGTCAGCGCGCGCAGTCGCTGACCGCGCCACAAAACCTCTATCGCCGCCGCGGCGTGGTCGCGCAGCCGGGCGGCGGTCTCGTAACGGTTGCGCCCGGCCAATTCCTCGATGTGGGCCAGCACGGCTGACAGCGCCTGATCGTCGCGCCCGTCGATCAGGGCGGCCATGCGTCGCGGCACATCCGCATAATCGGCGGCGCTGACGCCGCGTCGCGCGGGACAGGGCGCCAGCTCTCGTTCGGGACAGGCGGGCCCGTGCAGTGCCGAGCGGGCAATCCGGGCAGTGCAGGTGCGCAGGCCGGTGAAACGAGCCAGGAGATCGGCTGTCTCGAGCGCGTCGGCGCGGACGCGGAAGGGCCCGATAACATTGTCGCCCTTGGGGTTTCGAACGATCGACAACCGTGGGAACGCTTCGTCGGTCAGCGTGATCCACCACCACCGGCGCGGAAACTTCGACCGCCGGTTGTACGGCGGCGCGTGCGCGGCCAGCAACCTCAGCTCGCGCACGCCTGCCTCGAGGTCGTGCGCGCACTCGACATGGTCGACCGCGGTGGCCAGGGCCACCATCTCCTTGATCCGTGGCCGCGAGTCGGAGCCGTTGAAGTACTGGCCCGCGCGGCGGCGCAGATCCACCGCAGTGCCGACATAGAGCACCTCGCCGGCGGGACCGCGGAAGAGGTACACGCCGGGCCGGTGCGGCAGGTGGGCCGCAAGCACCCGCTTGCGGCGCTGCTGCGGTGTCACGTCGGGCAGATACGAGCGCAGGTCGGTGTAGGTGTGCACGCCCTGGTTGCCGACCCGCTCGATGAGTCCATGGAGGACGTCGACGGTGGCGCGGGCGTCATCGAGCGCGCGGTGCGTCGGCGTGGTGGTAGCGCCGAACAACCGGGCCAGCGCCGACAGCCGCACGCTGGGAGCCTCGTCGCGGGTCAGCACCCGCCGCGCCAGCCGGACGGTGCACAGCACCGGCGGACGCGGCCACACGATCTGGCAGCGCTCGGCCGCGGCACGCAGGAACCCGATGTCGAATCCCGCGTTGTGGGCCACCAGTACTGCGCCGCGGGCGAATTCGAGGAATGCGGGCAGCACCGTGTCGATCGTGGGGGCGTTGTAGACCATCGCCGAAGTGATCCCGGTGAGCGCAACGATCTGGGGCGGAATGCTGCGGCCAGGGTCGACCAGCGTCGCCAGTTCGCCCAGCACGACGCCGCCGCGCACTTTGACCGCGCCGATCTCGGTGATCGCGTCGACGTTGTCGCCGTCACCGGTCGCGCGACCGCCCGTTGTCTCGAGGTCGACGACCACGAACGTGGTATCGCGCAGGGAGTCCGCCAGCGGATCGACGTCGGCGAAGCTGAGCTGGCCCATGCGCTGAAAGTAGGCACTGCCACCGACAGCGTGACGTTGCCACGCCGGGTTGTCGGTGGTGCCCGATACGGTGCGGTCAACGCCGATCGGAAGGACGATCAGATGGACGAGACCAGCGATACGGGAACGGTCACCATCGATTGCGATGACTGCGCCGTACGCGGCCCCGGCTGCAAGGACTGCGTCGTGAGTGTGTTGCTCGGCGTCCCGGACACCCTGTTGCACGACGAGCGCGCGGCGCTTGAGGTGCTCGCCGAGGCCGGACTGGCGCCGCGGCTGCGGCTCGTGCCGATTCACCGGCAGGGCGGTTCGGGAAGCGTCGCGTAACGACACGCCTGGCAACAGAGGCCGGCCGAAAAACTCTGAGAGACTGTTAAATTTGCGTCTCTCGTTGGACAAGGCCGATGCCGTTTCGTAACCTGTCTGAGACCTAAGACAGTTCGGGGCGACTCGCCGACGGCAGTTTGAGGACGCAAAATCTTGAGGCTCGACCGTACGCAGTGGCTAGTGCGCGCAGTTAAGCGACCCCTCATATGTGTGATATCGGGGCTGACGCTGTTCGGAGCTGTCCTTGCCGCCAATGTGCAGGCAGATCCCGCCGACGACGCGTTGGCAAAGCTGAACGAACTGTCGCGGCAGGCCGAGCGGACAACTGAGGCAATGCATTCGGCGCAGTTGGACCTCAACAATAAGCTGGTCGCCCTGCGGGAGGCGGAAGCCAAGCATGACGCCGACCAGGCCACGCTGGATAAAGCCAAGTCGCAATTGGCAACTTTTCAGGGGGCCGTCGACAAGTTTGCTGCAGCTCAATACATGGGCGGCAGGACCAGCGGCATGGACGCGATGCTGACCGCCGACTCACCGCAGCGACTGATCGACCAGCTGTCGGTTCAGCGCGTGATGGCCTCCGAGATGTCGGCCCAGATGAACAGCTATCGGATTCTGAACGCCGAAGCCGCCAAGGCGCAGGAAGCGTCCGCCAAGTCGGCGGCCGAAGCGAAAACGGCCGCCGAGCAGGCCGCCGCGGTGCGCGCTGATCTGCAATCCAAGCAAAGTCAGCTGCAGGTGCAGATCGCCATCGTCAAGTCGCAATTCGAGACACTGTCACCAGCCCAGCGTCAAGCTCTCGCGGCCATCCCGCCGCCGCCCCCGCTGCCCGAGGCGGCGCCCCCGGCGCCGGAGGATCCGGCGATCGTGGCCGCCCCGCCGGGCGCACCGGGGATGGCCGCATCGGGCGGTGCCACGTCACCAGGCGGGATACCGAGGGGCGGAATCCCAAGGGGCGGGGCGGCCACGATCGCCGGATCCTCCGGCGCCGGGGGCGCCGCCTCGGGCAGCGGGGGCGGCGGCGGCATGGACGCGATGCTGACCGCCGACTCACCGCAGCGACTGATCGACCAGCTGTCGGTTCAGCGCGTGATGGCG
>LZSH01000299.1 GCA_001665255.1 Mycobacteriaceae bacterium 1482268.1
GGCAGCACAAGCCGTCGGCCGCCACTGCGGCCAAGAAGGCGTTCGTGGTCAACCGCGTTGGCGACATCGGCCTCGCCGTCGCCCTGATGGTGATGTTCGCCTACATCGGCTCGATCTCGTTCGAGGGCGTCTTCGCCGCGGCACCGCGACTGGGCGAGGGCACGCTCAACGCGATCGGTCTGCTGCTGTTGCTCGCCGCCTGCGGTAAGTCGGCGCAGGTACCGCTGCAGTCCTGGCTCGGTGACGCCATGGAAGGCCCAACGCCGGTGTCAGCGCTTATCCACGCTGCCACGATGGTCACCGCGGGCGTCTACCTGATCGTGCGGTCGGGCCCGGTGTTCGATCTCGCGCCGGGCGCGCAGCTCGGCGTCGTCATCGTCGGCGCTGTCACGCTGTTGTTCGGCGCGATCGTCGGCTGCGCCAAGGACGACATCAAGAAGGCGCTGGCTGCGTCCACCATGAGCCAGATCGGCTACATGGTGCTCGCCGCGGGCCTCGGGCCTGCCGGCTACGCAGTGGCGATCATGCATCTGTTGACCCACGGCTTCTTCAAGGCAGGCCTGTTCCTCGGCGCGGGCTCAGTCATGCACGCGATGGACGACGAAGTCAACATGCGCCACTACGGCGGCCTGCGCAAGCTGCTGCCGGTCACGTTCGCCACCTTCGGGCTCGGGTACCTTGCGATCATCGGTGTCCCGCCGTTCGCCGGGTTCTTCTCCAAGGACGCGATCATCGAAACCGCTTTCAACGCAGGCGGAGTCAGGGGCGTGGTGCTCGGTGGTGCGGCACTGCTCGGTGCAGGCATCACCGCGTTCTACATGACCCGCGTCATGCTGATGACCTTCTTCGGCGAGCGACGGTGGAAGCCGGACATCCATCCGCACGAGGCACCGCGGGTGATGACATGGCCGATGATCCTGCTGGCCATCGGTTCGGTCGCCGCGGGCGGACTGTTCGCCATCGGCGGCACGTTGGAGCAGTGGCTGGAGCCCGTCGTCGGCGCCGAGGAGGTGCACCACGTCGCACCGGCCTGGGTGATCACCGTCATCGCGCTGTCGGTCGTCGCGGTCGGCATCCTCGTCGCCTACCGGATGTACGCGCAGAAGACGGTGCCCGACGTTGCGCCCGAGAAGGTTTCGGCGCTGACCGTCGCGGCCCGTCGCGACCTTTACGGCGATGCGATCAACGAGGAGCTGCTGATGAAGCCCGGTCAAATCCTGACCAAGGATCTGGTCTGGATCGACGACAAGGGAATCGACGGCGCCGGCAGCGGACTGGCCGCCGTGGTCGGGCGAGTGTCGAACGGCATGCGGCAGGTGCAGACCGGCTTCGCGCGCTCCTACGCGCTGTCGATGTTGGCAGGCGCGGCCCTGGTGGTCGCGGTCATCCTGGCGGTGCAACTGTGGTGAGTGCTGGCGTGCCCTGGCTGACCATCATGTGGGCAGTGCCGATGCTGGGCGCCGCGCTGCTGATGCTGCTTCCCGCCTCCGGCCGCGCCGCGGCCAAGTGGTTGGGTCTGCTGGTGTCGGCGGTCGTGCTCGTGCTCGCCGTCATCCTCGCCGTCGAATTCGATCCGGGCGGCCCGCAGTACCAGTTCGTCGAAAACCACCCGTGGATACCGTCATTCGGCACCGGCTACATCCTCGGCATCGACGGCATCGCGTTGGCGCTGATCGTGCTCACCGCCGTACTGGTGCCGCTGCTGATCGTCGCGGGCTGGAATGACGCCGACGCCCAAGAGGGTCTGCGGGGCCGGTCAACCCATACCTATCTGGCGCTGACCCTCGCGGTCGAGGGCATGGTCATCATGTCGCTGATCTCGCTGGACGTGCTGCTGTTCTACGTCTTCTTCGAAGCGATGCTGATCCCGATGTACTTCCTCATCGGCGGATTCGGCGGCGAGCACCGCTCTAAAGCCGCGGTGAAGTTCCTGTTGTACAACCTGTTCGGCGGGTTGATCATGCTGGCCGCAGTCATCGGTCTCTACGTCGTCACGGCCCAAAGCGACGCGTTCGCGTCGGGTACCTTCGACTTCCGCGCGATCGTCGCCGCGGTGTCCAGCGGTGCGCTCGCGATAAATCCCGCGATCCTCAACGCACTGTTCCTCGGCTTCATGTTCGCTTTCGCCGTCAAGGCGCCGCTGTGGCCGTTCCACCGGTGGCTGCCCGACGCCGCCGTCGAGGCCACCCCGGCCAGCGCGGTTCTGATGATGGCGATCATGGACAAGGTCGGCACCTTCGGCATGCTGCGTTACTGCCTGCAGTTGTTCCCCGACGCATCAAGCTATTTCCGCCCGCTGATCATCACGTTGGCGGTGATCGGCATCGTGTACGGCGCCGTTTTGGCCATCGGCCAGACCGACGTCATGCGACTGATCGCCTACACGTCGATCTCGCACTTCGGCTTCATCATCCTCGGCATTTTCGTGATGACGTCCCAGGGTCAGTCGGGCTCGACGTTGTACATGGTCAACCACGGCATCTCCACCGCAGCGCTGTTCCTGATTGCCGGTTTCCTGGTGTCGCGCAGGGGAACTCGGTTTATCGGTGCTTTCGGTGGTGTGCAGAAAGTCGCACCGGTGTTGGCGGGCACCTTCCTGGTCGCCGGCCTGGCGACGCTATCTCTGCCGGGCTTGGCGCCGTTCATCAGCGAGTTCCTGGTGCTGATCGGCACATTCACGCGGTACCCGGCCCTCGCCGTGGTGGCGTCGCTGGCGCTGGTGCTCTCGGCGATCTACATCCTCTGGATGTACCAGCGGATGATGGGCGGTCCGGTCACCGAAGGCAACGATCGGCTGCGCGATCTCCTGCCCCGCGAGCTTGCGGTGGTCGCGCCATTGATCGCGCTGCTGCTGGTCCTCGGCATCTACCCGAAAGTGGCGCTGGACGTGATCAATCCGGCCGTGGGCCACACGTTGACCACCGTCGACGAACCCGATCCCGCACCCAAACTGGCGGAAGGTCAGCCACGATGAACCTGCCAACGCCAAGCGTCGAATACGGCCTGCTGTCGCCGATGCTGATCGTGTTCGGAGCCGCCATCGCCGGTGTGCTGGTGGAAGCGTTCGTCTCGCGGGAGCGGCGCTACGCCGTGCAACTGGTGCTCAGCCTGGTCGGTCTGGCCGCGGCGTTCGTCGCGGTGGTGCAGGTGGCCCGCGACCTGCATGGGGCCACCGGCCGCACCGCGGTCATCGGGTCAGTGGCCGTCGACACCCCGGCTCTGTTCCTGCAGGGCACCATCCTGCTCGTCGGCATACTCGGGGTGCTGCTGATCGCCGAGCGGCGCATCCCTGCCGATGCGGAGTTGGAATCGGAAAGAGCTGTGCGCGGCCTTGATTCGTTCGCCCCGCAGGCCTCGGCGGTCGTCGGCAGCGTCGCGGAGAAAGTGGCCGTGAAGGCCGGCGTGATGCAGACGGAGGTGTTTCCGCTGACGCTGTTCGCCGTCGGCGGGATGCTGCTGTTCCCCGCGGCCGACGATCTGCTGACGATGTTCATCGCGCTCGAGGTGTTGTCCCTGCCGCTCTACCTGATGTGTGGGCTGGCCCGCCGCCGTCGCCTTCTCTCGCAGGAAGCATCCCTGAAGTACTTTCTGCTGGGCGCGTTTTCGTCGGCCTTCTTCCTGTACGGCTCGGCGATGTTGTACGGATATTCCGGCACGCTGAGCCTGCTCGGTATCGCCGATGCGATCCACGCCAATGCCGGTCACGCGGCGCTGGCGTTGATCGGCGTGGGTTTGCTGTTGGTCGGCGTGCTGTTCAAGGTCGGCGCGGTGCCGTTCCACTCCTGGATTCCCGACGTGTATCAGGGTGCGCCGACACCGATTACGGCATTCATGGCGGCGGCGACCAAGATCGCCGCGTTCGGCGCGCTGCTGCGGATCTTCTATGTGGCGGTGCCCGAGATCCGCGCGGAGTGGCGGCCGGTGCTGTGGGCGATCGCGATCCTGACCATGGTGGTCGGCACCGTCACCGCGGTGACACAGTCCGACGTCAAGCGGATGCTCGCGTATTCGGCGGTGGCGCATACCGGTTTCATCTTGACCGGTGTGATCGCGCTCAACGAGTCCGGCCTGTCGTCGACGCTGTTCTACCTGTTCGCCTACGGGTTCAGCACGCTGGGCGCGTTCGCCGTCGTCGGCCTGGTTCGTGACACGACCGGCGACGAAGAGACCGCGATGGCGCGGTGGGCCGGGCTCGGCCGTCGCTATCCCATTGTCGGGATTGTGTTCTCGCTGTTTCTGCTGGCCTTCGCCGGTATCCCGCTGACGAGCGGTTTCGTCAGCAAGTTCGCAGTGTTCAAGGCTGCGGGCGAGGGTGGCGCCATCCCGCTGGTGATCGTCGGCGTGATCGCCAGCGCTATCGCGGCGTACTTCTACGTGCGGGTGATCGTGCTGATGTTCTTCACCGACCCGCCCGCCGATGCGCCCGAAGTGGTCGTGCCGAGCATCCTGAGCACGGCCGTCATCACGGTCACCGCCGCCGTGACGTTTGCGCTCGGTGCGCTGCCGCAGCCGCTGCTGGATCTGGCCAACATCGCCAACCAGTTCCTGCGCTAGCTTTCCTTTACTTGCTTTCTTTACTTGCGCCCAAACCAACACATGGGCGCAAAAGTGCGAGAGGATCTCGCCATTACGTCGATCTCGGCGAGAGGGGTAGACGTGCTTGTTCTGAGTGACGATCGCGGCCCGGTTCGGGTACTGACGCTGAACCGGCCCGACGCACGAAATGCGTTGAGCAAAGATCTGATCCGGGCCACGTACACGGCGTTGACGGAAGCCGACGCCGACGAGTCGGTGCGGGCGGTCGTGCTGACGGGCGCAGATCCCGCGTTCTGCGCCGGCGTCGATCTGAAGGAAGCGCAGCGCGACGGGCTCGGCTATTTCGAGGAGTTCCGGTCGCAGAGCTGCATCGCCGCGACGGGCAACATGCGCACGCCGATCATCGGCGCCATCAACGGCGCGGTGTTCACCGGCGGGCTCGAAATGGCTCTCGGCTGTGACTTTCTCATCGCCTCGGAACGGGCCGTGTTCGCCGACACCCACGCCCGCGTGGGCATCCTGCCCGGCGGCGGGATGACGGCGCGGCTGCCGCAGGTCGTCGGCGTCGCGATGGCCCGCCGGCTGTCGATGACGGGAGAGGTCGTCGATGCCGCGCGCGCCGAGAAGATTGGTTTGGTCACCGAGGTCGTCGCGCATGAGAAGCTGCTCGAGCGCGCTGTGGAGCTGGCAACGCAGATCGCCGAGGTGCCGGGCCCAACGATGCTGGGGCTCAAGGAGATCTACATCACCGGTGCGGCGACGGTCGTTGATCCCGCGCTGGCCGCCGAAGAGAAGATTGCTTTCAAGCAGCACCGCGATTTCGACGGCCTCGGCGATCAGTTCCGCGCGGTCGCCGGGCGCAACAAGCGGCAGATCGGCAAGGGTTAGCCCGCGAACAGGGTTGTTCCCCGCGAGCGTGCGTGTCAGGGACTGGCGCGCTTGAGGATGAACTCGACCGAGCGGTGACCCTCAAACCCCGGCAGGGGCGGCAGCGTCGTCCGATCGACTTGATTCCGCGCCTGCTCGATGACCGGGACATCGGGGTTGTACACCGAGAGGTAGACGTCGTGCGCGGCCAGCGACGCCACCGCGACGTCGATGAAATCGTCGACAACCTCGCAATGCGTCCCGTGCGGACCGTTCTCGAAGAACCACCGCGGCTTGTGGCTCAGCGAATCATAGGCGGTGGCAACGGCATTGGAGAACTCGATGTGGTCACGCTGGTTCGGGGCGCCGGGCGCCCATTCCGGGCCACTGTAGAGGGTGATGACGACCTCGGGCGCCAGTTCGGTGATGGTCTCGGCGATCTTGGCCTGCAGTTCCGGGGTATTGAAGATCTGGCTGTCGGGAAAGTCCCAGAACTCCACGTCGTCGACGCCCACGATCGCCGAGGACGTGCGTTGCTCGCGTTCGCGCAGCACGCCGGTCTCCTCCGGCGCCATGCCCGGAATGCCTGCCTCGCCGCGGCACGCCAACGCGTAGTACACGTGCTTGCCCTGCGAGGTCCATTTGGCGACGGCGGCCGCCACCCCGTATTCGGGATCGTCGGGGTGGGGCACCAGCACCAGCGCGGTACGCCAGTCCGTCGGGAAAGGTTGATGAACCACAACGTCAGGCAATCACACCATCGACGACTATGAGAGGTGCTCTCGTCAATCCAGACGTCGTCGAGATCCCCTCACGGGCTCACCTTGTTCAGCTTCGCCTCTATCGCCTCCGCGACGCGGTTGCCCTCGGCGGTCGGCTCCAGCCAGCAGTACCAGGGCCAATGGTTCTCGACGTGGTGTCGGTCGACGTACTCACCGCGTATGCGGTCCAGCGAGTCCTCCACCGATGAGTTCCATGTCCGGAAGCGGCCCCCGTCGCCGGTCAGATTTCCGAGCAGACACAGGCCCTCCTCGGCTAGCTCACGGATCAGACCCAACGTCTCATCCTGGATCGCCGTCAACGGCGCGCCGGGATTCGCCAACTGGACGTATGAGTGCACGTCGTCGAGCGCCACCCAGTCGCTGAGGCCGTACAACAAGACCTTTTCCCAAGGTGAACTCGCCTCCCACACCGCCTTGTCCACGTGCTCAGCGTAGTCATCTTGCCGAGATGCCTCGGCACGCAATTTCGGCGTTTGGACAACAGCGCCACCCATACAGGGGCCGGCCCGGCGACCTGGCGACCTGGTTACGGGTGCTGATCCCATCCAGGTGCCGGTAATCGCCGACGGGAATGTCGCCGATCAGGCAATCACACCGTGAGCGATGATGGCGGTGGTCTGATCAACCCAATCATCGTCGAGCTCTTTGTCCGGTGAGAGCAGCAGCCGCAACATGGTTGCCCCGCCGATCACCTCGATGAGCCGCTGCGGGTCGATGCCGTCGTGCGCATCGCCACGCTGCAGCGCGTCCGCCAGGCGCGCCTGCACCGCGGCAAACACCTCGGTGAAGCGGCCCATCACGCGCGCGTTCAACTCGGCGTCAGCGGTCATGTCGGCGATCAGGCCGGGCAGCGCTGCGCGCACCACCGGGCTGCTGAACACCTTCCCTGCCGCGGCGATCATTGCGCGAACATCGGCGCGAAAATCCCCGGGCGGCGTCGCGATCGCCGTCGGCGCAGCGGGAAAGGCGGCCTCGTGAACCAGCTCGGCCTTGCTCGACCACCGTCGATACAGCGCGGTTTTGGTCGTGCCCGCCCGCTCGGCGACCGCGGCCATGGTCAAGTTCGAATAACCAATTTCCACAAGCAGATCCGTGGTCGCGCGCAATATGGCAGCGTCGATTCGCGGGTCACGCGGCCGTCCCGCCGCCGCCTGCCCCTTGTCAACCGAACCCGGGTCTGCTTTCATAACGCTACCCACCGTATCGTAATTAGGCCGGAGGAAGAACCTTGGCTACAGAACCGGCTGTCGAAGACGTCGGCCGACTCCAGCGCTCCGCGCGTGACATCAGCACGCTGCCCGAGGTGATGTCGCAGTGGCTGTCCACCGTGATGCCCGGCGGTGTCACGCCGCAGGTGGCCGTCGAGAGCGGCGTCGACTCCAACGGAATGTCCTCAGAGACGATCATCCTGACCGGACGCTGGGAGGACGACGGCCAACAGCGCGAGGAGAAGTGGGTGGCCCGGGTGGCCCCCACCAAGCAGGACGTGCCGGTGTTCTCGTCCTACCGGATGGACCATCAGTTCGACGTGATCCGGTTGGTCGGCGAGAAGACCGATGTGCCCGTACCGCGGGTGCGGTGGCTGGAACCCACCGGGAATGTGTTGGGCACGCAGTTCTTCCTGATGGATTACGTGTCCGGGGTGGTGCCGCCCGACGTCATGCCCTACACGTTCGGCGGCAACTGGTTCGCCGACTCACCCGCGGAGTCGCAAAGAGCGTTGCAGGACAACACCGTCGACGTGCTGGCGAAGCTGCACGCGATCCCCCAGGCCGAAACCACCTTTGGATTCCTCGTCAACGACGGCGAGCCGAATGCGTTGCGGCGCAATCTGAACTGGCTGCAATCGTGGTACCGGTTCGCCGTACCCGACATCGGACAATCCCCACTCGTGGAGCAGGCCCTGGACTGGCTCGAGGCGAACTGGCCCTC
>LZSH01000300.1 GCA_001665255.1 Mycobacteriaceae bacterium 1482268.1
TTGTCCCGCAAGGCGATCGCGGTGCCCGGCTGGCTCGTCCTGCTCTTGGTGGCTTCCTGGCGTGCCTGCTCGCGGGCCTCGGCCAGCCGCTTGCCGATGCGGGCGCCGAACGCCAGCTGGAAGTTGATGCGCGCGGTGATCGTCGGCGTGGGCCGGTGATCGCCCGTGGCGATGTAGGCCTCCGACGCCTTCACCATCTGCGTCACCAGGCTGGCGTAGAGCGCGTGGCTGGCGTCGATGTCCTCGGCGAAGCCGTAGGCGTAGACGAACGTCGAGTTCGACGCGATGTCGCACTTGACGTCGTTGGCGCCCGCGATCAGCACGAACAGCTGCACATAGGTGCGCAGCCCCCGCGCACCCGCATTGCCGATCGTGATCGTGCGCTGCACCGGCGTCTGCGCCTTGGTGCGTTGGTCGGCATGCGAACGGGCGACGGCGAGATCGATCGACGTCGCCGTGGCCAGCCGTTGCGCGGCGGCCATGAACGCTTCGGCTTCGTGTGCGTTGTCGGTGCCCTCGGCCTGGCGCAGCAGCGCGGCGATGCGGGCCAGCATCTTGTCGTCACTCATGCGCGATCCATCCCCCTACCCTTCGGGTGGGAGGTACCCCCATCGTTACTCGCTCGCAACTCATCGCCGACCAGACTAGGGCTACTTTCCGACAAACCCGTCGAGCGCAGTCACAAGCTGTGGAGAAAGTGGCGCGTTTTTGGCGAGGTTGGCGAAACTGTCGGTCGGGTCGTCGCGCAGCACGTGGTTGACGCCCTTGAGTTCGACGACGGTCAGCGCTGTGTGCCGCAGCGCGTCGATGAGCGGCCGCATCGTCGTGCACAGCGCTTGCCGGTCGGTGTCTGAACACGTCAGCAGCACCGGCGTGCCTGCGGGTAATTTCGCGGCCAGCGCGACAGGGTCGATCTTGTCGGCTTCTTTGATGGCCGTCACGTTGCCGGGGTTGAGGATGGCGCCCAGCCCCTCTGGAAGCTTGCCCGACACCGTGCCCTTGGCGCGGACCTCGTCCACGGCGGCGAGCCAGGTTTTCAGCGTCTCGGGGCTGGCGTCGGAGCGCACCCTGTTGGTGATGATGTCGAGATAGCGCCCGGACAGCGGCTGCAGCAGGCCGAGGGAGTGGATCTTCGGCGCGCCGGGCGACGTGTCGGCGGCCAGGGTCATCGCGTGCACCGTGCCCTCGCCGACCGCATACACCGACAGTCGGTTCTTGTCGGTGCCCGGCTGCTCGACGAGGAAGCGGACCGCCGCCTTGGCGCCTGCGGTGTAGACAGAGCTGACGACGTCGTTGGGCCGCTTCTGGTACGGGCCGAGACCGGTCTTGCCGGTGCCGATTTTGTCGTAGCGCAGGCTGGCCTCGCCTTTCCCATCCGGCCGGTCCGACAGCAGCTCGGCGAGCTGGCGCATGTTGCCGATCTTCCCGATGACGATGTTGTCGCCGTTGCGGTCGGTGTTGCCACTCTCGGATATCAGCAGCGCGGCGGGTCCGGCCGCGGCGCCCTTGTGGTGGCGATACGTGCCGTGGATGGTGAGTCCGTCGGCCTCGAAGCTGACATCGTCCTCCACCCACTGCTTGTCGTTGGCCGCGTCATCCGACGAGCAACCCGCCGACAGCAACATCAGCAACGTAAAGGCCAGAGCGACAACGGCTTTCACAGCCGCGCCTCGATCCATGCCGCGACGTCGTCGAGCACCGCGGCCTGCTCAGGCTCATTGAACACCTCATGGTAGAGCTCGGGGTACACCTTGAGCTGCGCGTCCTGGGACCCGACACACTCTATTAGCTGCTTGCTGCCCTTCACCGGGATCAGCTTGTCCTGCTCGCCGTGCACGACCAGCAGCGGAGCGGTCAGCGCCGGCGCGCGCTGCGGCATCGTCTCGCCGACGCCGATCAGCGCCCGGGCGATCCCCGCGGGCAGCTTGCCGTGATGCACCATCGGGTCGGCGTTGTAGGCGGCGACCACGTCGGGGTCGCGGGACACGGCGTCGGTGGGCAGCTGTTCGACGGGCAAGCCGGGCAGGAGCCTGCCCAGCAGCTTGGCGGCGACCATCATCACCGACGACACCCCGTCCTGGGCGGCCACTGCGGGACCGGACAGCACCATCGCCGCGTAGTCGTCGGGATGTTCGACCCCGTAGGCGAACACGACGCCGCCGCCCATGCTGTGAGCGAGCACGACGCGTGCGAGCTCCGGGCGCTCCGCGGCGGCGATGCCCACCAAGGTGTGAAAGTCGTCGGTGTATTCGCTGATGTTCTTCAGGTAGACCCGCCTGCCCCCGGAGCGACCGTGGCCGCGCAGGTCGAGGGCATAGACCACAAGGCCGGACTTGCCGAGCCGCTGCGCAACGTGGTCGTAACGGCGGGCGTGTTCGGCGTAGCCGTGGCACAGCACAACCACACCGCGAGACTCGCCCTCGGGCTCCCAGACGTCGTAGACGATGCGGACGCCACCGACGCCCTCGAAGGACCGCTCATACCGGCTACTGGCCATCAGCGCAGAGTAGCCAACCCGCGAGAACTGATCTCCGCTACTTGTCACCGCGGCTGCGTAAGCTCGACGGCGATGAGCGTGCTCGCCGAAAGCTTCGGACCCGCTGACGAGGGGGCCGCTGCTGATGCCTTCCTGGCCGATGCTCAGCGCTATCGGCGCGAGCTACTCGCCCACTGCTACCGGATGACGGGCTCGATACACGACGCCGAGGACCTGGTTCAGGACACCTACCTGCGCGCGTGGAAGTCCTATAAGGGATTCCAGGGCAAATCCTCGGTGCGGACCTGGCTGTACCGCATTGCGACCAACACCAGCCTCACGGCGCTGGAGGGTAAGCAGCGGCGGCCGCTGCCGGCGGGCCTGGGGCAGCCGAGCGCAGATCCCACCGCCGAACTCGTGCGGCCCGAGGTGACGTGGTTGGAGCCGCTGCCGGACACCGCGGATGATCCGGCCGATCCCTCGGTGATCGTCGGCTCGCGTGAGTCGGTCCGGCTCGCATTCGTCGCCGCGCTTCAACACCTGTCGCCGCGACAGCGCGCTGTGCTGGTGCTGCGTGAGGTGCTTCAGTGGAAGGCCGCCGAGGTCGCCGACGCGATCGGGACGTCGACGGCCGCGGTCAACAGCCTGCTGCAACGGGCGCGGGCTCAGCTCGACGCCGTCGGCCCCAGCGAGGACGACACGCTGGACGCGCCGGACTCCCCGGAGACCAAGGATCTGCTGGACCGCTACATCGCCGCGTTCGAGACCTACGACATCGACAAGCTGGTGGAGATGTTCACCGAAGAGGCGGTGTGGGAGATGCCGCCGCACGACGGCTGGTATCAGTCGCCCGCATCCATCAAGACGCTGATCAAGACCCACTGCCCCGCCGAGAAGGCCGGCGATATGCGCCTGCTCCCGACGACCGCCAACGGTCAGCCCGCAGCGGGCCTGTACATGCGCAACAAGGAAACCGGTGCGCACGAGGCGTTCCAGTTTCACGTGATCGACGTGACGAGCCAGGCGGTGGCACACGTCGTCGCGTTCGGCGATCCGGCGCTGTTCGAGAAGTTCGGCCTGCCGCCGGCCCTCTAGCCGCGAGTGGCCACTTATGGGCAGATTTGATCGGAAATGCGCGCAATAACTGGCCACTCGGCGCCGGCGGCGCGCAACGCCGCACACGTGCGCTCAACGATGACGGCGCGACGGTAGCGCAGCAGCTCTGCACTGACCCTGACGATGACCCAGCCGAGCGCCAGGAGTTCGGCATGCCGGTCGATGTCATGGGTTCGCCGACGCGGGTCCGTCCAGTGTTGTTCGCCGTCGTACTCCACTCCGACCTGGAACTCGCGGTAGCCCATGTCAATCCGCCAACAGCCCACCTCGATCTGCGTCTCGGGTTTCGGCAGTCCCGCGGCGACCAGAACCAGCCGCGTCCTGGTCTCCTGCGGCGACTCGGCGCCGCCGTCCATGAGCTCGACAACGTCGCGCAGTTGCCGCAGCCCGCGAACGCCCGGATGACTGGCGATGAGCGGGTGGATTGACCGCGGAAGCAATCCCGTCGCATTGGCCAATGCATCGACGTAGATGACTGCCATCGTTCGTCCACGGCGACGGCCGAGGTCGAATGCCGTACGCGCTGCCGTCGTCGCGGGAATGCCGCAGATCAACTGGTGTTCGTCGGCGAATAGCTCGTCGCGATGAATGAGGATGCCCGCGACCGGCTTTCCATTCCTGCGGTACAACTCCGCCGGCCGCTCGACATCGATCCATTGCGTGCCGTGCAGAGCCGCCGCAGAAAGGCCGGCAGCCGTCGCCGTCCTGCCCGACCACAACCACGCCGCAACCGCCTTGTCCGCGGCCGTGAGGATGGTGCCTTTCGGCGCGTAAACGTTGCGGAAATCCGGTCGCACCTGCTCTTTAGCGTGCGTGGGCTGACAGCGCCGTCGGCGATGGCTTCCGTCCCGACGAACGGCCAGGTCGATATCGTCATGCACACACCGTCGGTGGGCCGCCCGACAAAACTTGGCTCGCGCCAGCAAGTTATCCACAGGCTCGAGTGGCCAGTTAAATAGCGCAAATCGTCGCAGGGCGTGCGATAACTGGCCACTCGGCAGGCAAGATGATCTAGCCAGCCGAAAGTGCAGCTAGAGCGATTTTTTGACAGGTGTTCTGGAACGTGTTCTATGATCGTCGGTCATGAAAACCAAGGGCGCTCTGCTGTGGGAGCTCAACTCCCCGTTCCGGGTCGACGAGATCGAGGTCGGCGATCCCGTCGCTGACGAGGTCCAGATCCGCGTGCACGCGGCGGGGATGTGCCACTCCGACTATCACCTGACCACCGGCGCCACCCCGATCGCCCTGCCCGCGCTCGGCGGCCATGAGGGCGCGGGCGTCATCACCAAGGTCGGCAAGAACGTCACCGGCCTAGCCGAGGGCGACCACGTCCTGCTCGCCTTCATCCCGGCCTGCGGCGAGTGCCAGCCGTGCCTGAAGGGCTTCCGGTCGCTGTGCGATCGCGGAGCGGTGCTGCTCGGCGGCAAGGCCATCGCCGACGGGACGTCGCGCGTGCACGTCGGCCGCACCGAGGTGTCGCCGATGAACCTGCTCGGCACGTTCGCGCCATACATGACCGTGCACAAGGACTCCGTCGTCAAGATCGACCCCGACATCCCGTTCGAGTCCGCGGCGATCATGGGCTGCGCGGTGCCGACGGGGTTCGGCTCGGCGACCAACGTCGCCGAGGTGCAGCCCGGGGAGACGGTCGTCATCGTCGGCGTCGGCGGCATCGGGATGAGCGCGCTGCAGGGCGCGGTGATCTCGGGCGCCAAGAACGTCATCGCCATCGACCCCGTCGCGTTCAAGCGTGATCAGGCGGTCAAGTTCGGCGCCACCCACGTCTACCCGTCGATGGCCGAGGCGATCGCGCCGGTCCTCGAACTCACCCACGGCTTCATGGCGGAGAAGACGATCATCGCCGTCGGCGAGATGCGCGGCGAGTACATCGAAGAAGCCATGATCCTGACCGCCAAGACCGGCACCTGCGTCGTGACCGGCATGGGCTCGATGACCGACGTCGACGTGAAGCTCAACCTGTTCCTGTTCACGATGTTGCAGAAGACGTTGAAGGGCAACATCTTCGGCGGCGGCAGCTCGCATGTCGAGACGCCGAAACTGGCGGGCTTGTACAAGTCCGGGCTGCTCAAGATCGACGAGATGATCACCAATACCTACACGTTGGACAACATCAACGACGGCTACCAGGACATGCTCGACGGCAAGAACATCCGCGGCGTCATCACGTTCTCAGAATCGGACTGGTGAACCGCTCGCTACCCTGGGGTGCATGACGGCATCCGTCGACATCCGCCGCGCGAATGAACGCGGAACCAGCACGACGGACTGGCTGAACTCCAAGCATTCGTTCTCGTTCGCGAGCTATTACGACCCGTCGAACACCCACCACGGGCTGCTGCTGGTCAACAACGACGACTGGGTTGGGCCGGCTGCTGGGTTTGATACCCACCCACACAGGGACATGGAGATCGTCACCTGGGTGCTACAGGGGGCGCTGGAGCACCACGACTCGATGGGCAACTCGGGCGTGATCTACCCCGGTCTGGCGCAGCGGATGTCGGCGGGGACGGGTGTCCGGCATTCGGAGAAGAACGGGTCCACCAGCGAGCGTGTGCATTTCGTGCAGATGTGGGTGGTGCCCGACGAGTCAGGTATCGACCCCGGATACCAGCAGGCCGAGATCGACGACGCGCAACTGTCAGGCGGCCTGACGACCATCGCGTCGGGGATGAGTGACGACGCCGCGATCAGCATTCACAACAAGAATGCAGCGCTGCACGGTGCTCGGATGCAGCCGGGCGATACGGTTGCGCTGCCGGAGGCGCCGTTCCTCCATCTGTTCGTACCGCGTGGTGCGGTGATGCTCGAGGGTTCCGGGCCCCTGAACGAGGGTGACGCCGTCCGGTTCACCGCCGCGGGTGGTCAACGCGTGACGGCCACCGAGCCGTCAGAGATGCTCGTGTGGGAGATGCATGCGGATTTGGCTGGGGCGTAACGGGATTGCCGTCGGTCTGGTAGGCCTCGCGCTCGTCGCCGGGTGCTCATCGGAGTCACCCGCACCGCAGCCGCCGTCCTCGTCGAAGCTTGCACCGCCAACACCGGCGGCCGGGAAGCTGGAATCCACACCCCTCGACATCCCCGCGCAATTCGCGCAAGATCCTTTGGATCAGCCGCGGCAGGTGCTGATTCCCGCCGGTTGGTCAATGTCGGTGTGGGCCCGCATACCGAAGGCCCGACTCATGGCGTGGACGCCGGACAAGGAATTGCTGGTCTCAATCCCCGCGGCCGGGAAGATCGTGAAGCTGACGCCGAAAGCCGGTGAGGCGCCGGATGAATCGGTGTTGCTCGACGGGCTGAATCAACCGCACGGGATGGCGTTTGCGGTGGCCACGCTCTATGTCGCCGAGAGCGACCAGATCGACGCGTACGACTACATCGACGGCAAAGCAACCAATCGTCACACCGTCGCCGACGGCCTTCCCGACGCGCGCAGTCCTGAACTGCACGGCGCCTACGCGCATGCACTGAAAAGCGTGGCCGTGGGTTCCGATGGCGCGGTGTACTTCTCGATCGGGTCGACGGGCAACGTCTCCGCCGGGGACCGCGACGCCCATCCCCCACGTGCCACGATCATGCGGATCCCGCCGGGCGGTGGTGCCGCCGAACCGTTCGCGACGGGTGTCCGCAACGGAGTCGGGCTGGCCGTCGCGCCGGACGGTTCACTGTGGACGGCGGTCAACAACCGCGACAACGTCCCTGATCCCCGCGGGGAGATCGACGAACAATACGTCAACGAGCATCCGCCGGAGGCCCTGGCGCGACTAACACCCGGACGTGAATTGGGTTGGCCCTTCTGCAATCCCGATGGCGGGCCTGCGAACTTGCCGTTCATCCGCGACACGTCGACAAACCGCGACGGATCCCGGATGGATTGCGCCGCGCTGCCGCCGGTCGAGCAGAGCTTGGAAGCGCACGCGGCACCGCTCGGGCTCGCCTTCACCACCGGAGTACTGCCGCCGCCGTACGCGAACGGCGCCTTGGTCGGCGTGCATGGCTCGTGGAACCGGCAGCCACCGCGTGCCCCCGAGGTGTCGTACTTCCCGTGGCGGGACGGCACTTTGGGCAACCAGGAGACACTGGTCGGCGGCTTCCAGGCCGGCGACGGCTCCAGGTGGGGCCGTCCGGTCGCGGCGATGGCCGGACCGGACGGCGCGGTTTACATCACCGACGACTACGCCGGCGCTGTGTACCGCCTCGCCCCGCCCCGGCGCTAACGCACCGTCGGCGTTCTCGTCCCACGACGACCGGTGATACCGACGTAGATCGCAATCAGGATGATCGCCACGATGATCCCGACGAGGAACGGGATGACCTCCCAGCCGCCGTTCGCGTTGTGATAACCCAGTTGATAGGTCAGCCAGCTGCCGATAAACGAACCGAGCGCACCGAGGACGATCGTCATGATCACGCCGATGTTCTGCTTACCGGGCATGATGAGCCGCGCGAGCGCGCCGACGATCAAACCGACGACCAACGCGCTGAGAATCGTTCCGATCATGTTTGCTCCTTAGTTGAGGGTCCGACCCACACCGGATTACCCACTCGTCGACTGTTTCCACGCCCCGCGCGAGCGATATCGGATCGTGACTATGCCGTTACGGAAGTTGGCTGTGGGGTTGATGTGATTGATGAGTCTCTTCTCTCCGGCTTCGAATGGGGTCCAACATTGGCAACACCAGCCGCTTCGTGCGGGCGTATTGCTGCCGCTGCGCTGGTGCTGTTGGCTGCGCTATCGGGAACAGCCGCACCAGTGGCGCGGGCCGACGCAAGAGACTTGCTCGCCGGCGCTATCGCGAACACTCGAGGCTCCTACCTGGTCTACAACTTCGGCGACGGGCACCCCGCGCCGATGCTCAATGCCGGTGGCGGCTGGTACGAGATGAACAGCGGCGGACACTTGATGACTATCAAGAATGCCTCCGACCGACTGCGACCGCGCTTGCTGGTCGATAGCCACCAGGGCTACCAATCCCGCTGCGAGCGCACCGCGGGTGCCCGCACCGGAGAAGGGCTGTGGCAGGCGTCGGAGGTCTACACGCCGCTGGAGGCGTGGCAGGCGCTTGGCCAGCCGACGATCGCGATCAACGCGAACTTCTTCGACGTCCGCGGTCAGAAGGGCGGGTCGTGGCGTGACACGAAATGCAGCTCTCCGCTTGGCGCGTACGTCGACAACACGGGAGGCCAAGGCAGGGCGAACGCCGCGGTGACCGGCACGCTTGCCTACGCGGGCAAGCAGGGGTTGTCGGGCGGCAACGAGCAGTGGGCGTCGCTCGCCACGATGATCGTTCCGGCCGGTGGCCGGCCTTATGTCGTTATGCCCAAGGGGCCCAACGACTATGACTCGGCCTCTCCGGAAATCCAGAAGTTGCTCGACCAGAACGCGAAGTTCGTCGCTGTTGCGGGCATCGGCCTGTTGGCGCCGGGGGACACGGGTCAGCTCAACGACGGCGGTCCGAGCGCGGCACGTACTGCGTTGGCCTACAACCGAACCAACGATCAGCTGTACGTGTTCCAGGGCGGCAGCTACACGCCCGACCAGATTCAGGACTTGTTCCGCGGTCTCGGCTCCGACACCGCCGTGCTCCTGGACGGCGGCGGCTCGTCGGCCATCGTGCTGAGGCGCGACACCGGCGGCATGTGGAGCGGCGCAGGCGTTCCCAAGGGCAGCTGCGATACCCGGCAGGTGCTCTGCGATTCGCGCGAACGCGCCCTTCCCAGCTGGCTCGCCTTCGCCTGACACGCTGATGCAGGAGATGACGCGCCGCGGGATCTTGCGGCTGGGCGCAGGTCTCGCTGGCGCGTGTGCGCTGGATCCTCTGTGGCAGTTGGGGCTTGCCACCGCGGCGGCCGCCCCACCCGCCGACCAGCCGTCACCCTCGTCGGCGAGCGGCTTACCGACGATGCTGTCGGGCTCGTTCGTCTCGGCGGCCCGCGGCGGTATCGAAACGAAGTGGGCGATCGCGCTGCCGCCGGGCCGGTTCGGCCGACCGTTGCGGGCCGTGATCGCGCTGCACGGCCGTGACATGGACGCTGACGGCGTGATGGGCATGGGCGTGGAAGCGGGCCTGGCCGAGCTCGTGAAGGCTGGCTATCCGCCGTTCGCGGTGGTGGCCGTCGACGGCGGCAACGGGTGGTGGCACCGCCGTGTCACCGGCGAGGACTCCGGTGCGATGGTGCTCACCGAACTGCTGCCGATGTTGGCGGCCAAGGGCCTGGACACCTCGCGAGTCAGCTTCATCGGCTGGTCGATGGGCGGCTACGGCGCGCTGTTGCTCGGCGGAGCGCTGGGCGCGAGGCGGACGGCGGCGATCTGCGCGGTGGCCCCTGCGCTGTTCACCGACTATGCCGAGGCGATCCAGGAGCGCGCGTTCGACGGCCCGGCGGACTGGTTCGCCTACTCGGTCTACGGCACGCCTGCCCTGTCGGAGATTCCACTGCGCATCGACTGCGGCGCCAACGACCGCTTCTACGACGCCACCAAACAGTTCGTGGCGTCGCTTCGCCGGCCGCCGTCGGGCGTGTCGTTCGTGGGCGGCCATGACGTGGCGGCGTGGCGGGAAAAGCTGCCGCGAGAGTTGGCCTGGCTGGCGAGGTAGCGCGTTGATCCCGGCGTCGGCCCCGATGTCGTGAGACGATCGTGGTTCGAGTGAACAAAGTTGCGACTGCTCGACGTCCCGGCCTCCGACGCGGATCTTCTGCGAGCGGGCGAAAGCCTCTGCCGCAGAATAAGTTTCGGCAGGATATCGAGGGTTTGCGAGCGGTCGCGGTCGTCGCTGTTGTCCTTTTTCACGCGGGGCTGCCCGGGGTGGGCGGCGGCTTCATCGGGGTCGACGTGTTCTTCGTCGTATCCGGGTTTCTGATCACCGGGATGTTGTGGCGCGAGGCATCCAGCACCGGGACCGTGCGGATGGCCCGGTTCTACGCCGCGCGGGCACGCAGGCTGCTGCCGGCCGCGATCACGGTGCTTGTCGCGACGTGTGTCGCGTCGACGGTTCTGCTGCCGCCGCTGCAGGCGCGCAGTGTCATCGGCGACGGGATTGCGAGCGCGCTGTACGTCGGCAACTACCGGTTCGCGATTGAGGGCACCGACTACCTGAAGGCCGATACACCGCCGTCCCCGTTGCAGCACTATTGGTCGCTCGGCGTGGAGGAGCAGTTCTATCTGCTGTGGCCTGCGGTGATCGTCGGTACAGCTTGGCTTCTCGCGCGGTTGGCTCGGCGGACAGGCGCGTCGGCGACGCGGTCGGTGTGGCCGTTGGTTGTGGTGTTGGTCGTGCTGACGGCGGCGTCGTTCGCGGTGTCGCTCGCGTGCACGGACGCCTGGCCTTCGTGGGCGTTCTTCTCGCTGCCGACGCGGGCGTGGGAACTGGCTGTTGGCGGCTTGGTGGCGTTGACGGCCGGTGCATGGCGGCACCTCTCGGGTCCGTCGGCGGCGCTGGTGGGCTGGGGCGGGCTGGCGCTGATTGTGGTCGCGTGCACGCAGATCGGTGAAGCCACGCCGTATCCGGGCACGACGGCGCTGTTTCCGGTGCTGGGTACGGCGCTGGTGGTCGGTGCGGGCTGTACGACACCAGTTTTGGGCGTCGGCCGGTTTCTGTCGAAGCCGACGATGCGGTCGATCGGCCGCCTGTCGTACTCGTGGTACCTCTGGCACTGGCCGGTGCTTCTGCTCGCGCCGACGCTGTTCGGTCAGCCGCTGGGATTGGCGGGCCGGTTGGCGATGGTCGTGGTGTCGCTCGGGCTGGCGATCCTCACATTGCATCTCGTCGAAACGCCTGCGCGGTTCGCGCCGTCATTAAAGTCGTCGGCGAGGCGCAGCCTGGCGCTGGGAGGTGCCCTGACCGCTGTAGCGGTTGCCGCCTGTCTGGCCTTGCTCATCGTGAGACCTGTTCCGGTGGGCCACGGCGTGGCGGCTGCTCCAGTTGTGCCGGCCGGGCCTGCGGAGCACCGTGCGACGGCCGGGCCGCCACCACCCCTGTCGGTACGCGATCAGGTGGTTGCGGCGGTCGCGAAATCGGCTCAGCCCGGCCCTGTTCCGGCGAACCTGACGCCGCCGCTCAACGCGATCGCCAAGCCTGAAGTCTTCGTCAACGGCTGTGTGTTGTCGTGGCGGGATGTGCAGCAACCGGAATGCGTGTCGGGTGATACCAGCGCGACGACCACGGTTGCGCTGGTGGGCGATTCGCACGCTGCGATGTGGCAGCCGGCGCTGGAACCCGCCGCGCAGGAGCGGCATTGGCGGCTACAAACGATGAGCAAGGTGCTGTGCCCGCTCATGGACCTGCCGATCAACAGTCCGTACCTCGGCCGTGCGTTCACCGAGTG
>LZSH01000301.1 GCA_001665255.1 Mycobacteriaceae bacterium 1482268.1
AGACCGGCCCGGCGACAAACGCCTGGTGGGGTATGTCACCGGCACGGCCGAGCCATCCGAGATACGCAGTCAGCTGGCGGACACGCTACCGGCCTACATGGTCCCGGCCGCGGTGGTGACGATCGACGCGCTGCCGCTGACGGTCAACGGCAAGCTCGACAAACGGGCTCTGCCGGCGCCGGAGTATCAGGATGTCGACCGCTACCGCGCCCCGGCCAGCCTCACCGAGGAGATCCTGGCGGGCATCTACGCGCAGGTGCTGGGAGTCGAACGCGTCGGCGTCGATGACTCGTTCTTCGATTTGGGCGGGGATTCGCTGCTGGCGATGCGGGTCATCGCCGCGGTCAACACCGGGCTGGATGCCGGCCTTTCGGTGCGCACATTGTTCGAGGCTCCGTCGGTGGCGCAGTTGGCACCGCGTATCGGTACCGACGGGGGCGGGCTCGCGCCGCTGGTGCCCGTCGAGCGCCCCGCCGTGGTTCCGTTGTCGTTCGCCCAGAACCGGTTGTGGTTCCTCGATCAATTGCAGGGCCGCTCATCGGTCTACAACATGGCGGTGGCCTTGCGGCTGCACGGACGGCTTGACGCCGAGGCACTGGGTGCCGCGGTGGGCGACGTGGTGGGCCGCCACGAGAGTCTGCGCACGCTTTTCGTGGCGCCTGGCGGGATGCCTCAGCAGCTGGTGGTGCCTGTCGAGCAGGCCGACTTCGGTTGGCACGTCGTTGACGGCACGGGATGGTCGCCGGACGAGTTGCATGAGGCCGTCGCCGCCGCGGCGGGTCATCCGTTCGATCTTGCCGCTGAAATTCCCTTGCGCGCAACACTTTTCCGCGTCACCGAGGACGAACACGTGTTTGTCGCGGCAGTGCATCACATCGCCGCCGACGGCTGGTCGATCACTCCGCTGGTGGGTGATCTCGGAGTCGCCTATGCCGCCAGGTGTGGGGGGCAGCAGCCGGGGTGGGCGGATCTTCCTGTGCAGTACATCGATTACACGCTGTGGCAGCGGGCGCAGCTCGGCGATGTGGCCGACAGCCATAGCCCCATCAATGCACAGCTGGCCTACTGGCAGGAGGCTCTGGCCGGCATACCCGAGCGCCTTCAACTGCCGACAGATCGGCCCTACCCGGCGGTCGCCGAAAACCGCGGCGCCAGTATCGAAGTCAACTGGTCGGCGCAGCTGCACCAGCAGGTGGCGAGGATCGCCCGCGAGCACAACGCGACGAGTTTCATGGTGATCCAGGCCGCACTGTCGGCGCTGCTGGCCAAGCTCAGCGCAAGCGATGAGGTGGCCATCGGGTTCGCGATCGCCGGTCGCAGCGACTCCGCCCTGGATGGCTTGGTGGGTTGTTTCATCAACACCTTGGTGCTGCGGGTCGAGGTGGCCGGTGATCCGACCGTCGCCGAACTGCTGGCCCAGGTGCGACGGCGCAGCCTGGCCGCCTACGAGAATCAGGATGCGCCCTTTGAGGTGCTGGTAGAGCGGCTCAACCCCACCCGCAGCCTGGCCCATCACCCGTTGGTACAAGTGTTGTTGGCCTGGCAGAACTTCCCCGGACAAGACAACGGCCCCGTCTCGGGCTTGACCCTGGGCGATCTGCACGTCACCCAGCTGCCCACGGACACCCGCACCGCGCGAATGGATTTGACGTTCTCCCTGGGCGAACGCTTCAGCAAGACTGGAGAACCCGCCGGGTTCGGCGGAGCGGTCGAGTTCCGCACCGACGTGTTCGACGCCGCCAGCATCGAGGCGCTGATTCAGCGGCTGGAGCGCGTGCTGATGGCCATGACCGACGACCCGCAGCGGTCGTTGTCGTCGGTGGATCTGCTTGACGACCATGAACAGGGCCGCCTGGAGGCGTGGAGCAACCGGTCCGTGTTGGCCGCCCCGGCGAGCGCGTCGGTGTCGATACCAGCGGTGTTCGCCACGCAAGTAACCCGCACTCCGGACGCGCCAGCGCTGACCTGTGGACCGTTCTCGTGGACCTATCGCGAACTCGAAGAGGCGGCCAACCGGGTGGCACATCTTCTGGCTGCCAACGGAGCGGCACCGGGACAGTGTGTGGCACTGCTGTTTTCCCGGTCAGCCGAGGCGATTGTCGCCATGCTGGGCGTGCTCAAGACCGGGGCGGCGTATCTGCCGATCGACCCGGCACTGCCGGCGGCCCGGATGGAATTCATGCTCGCCGATGCGGCGCCGATCGCAGCGATCACGACCGCGGCACTGCGCCCCCGGCTGGACGAGTTTGAGTTGCCGGTCATCGATATCGAGGACCCCGCTGTCCAAAGTCAAACGGGCACAGCGCTTCCGGCATTGGCGCCGGCCCCCGAGGACATCGCTTACCTGATCTACACGTCCGGCACTACCGGTGTGCCCAAGGGTGTGGCGGTCGCCCACCACAACGTCACCCGGCTGGTGGCCTCGATACGTGACACCGTGCCGACGGGACCGGGACAGGTGTGGTCGCAGTGGCATTCATACGTTTTCGACGTCTCGGTCTGGGAGATCTGGGGTGCGCTGCTGCACGGCGGGCGCCTGGTGGTGGTGCCCGAATCAGTGGCACGTTCGCCAGAGGACTTCCACGACTTGCTCGTTGCTGAACACGTCAGCGTTCTGAGCCAGACCCCGTCCGGGGCTGGGATGCTCTCCCCCGAGGGGTTGGAGTCGACGGCTTTGGTGGTCGCCGGCGAGGCCTGCCCGACCGACTTGATGGACCGGTGGGCGCCGGGACGGGTGATGATCAACGCCTACGGCCCGACCGAGGCGACGGTGTATGCGGCGATGAGCGCGCCGCTTCAGGCGGGTTCCGGTGTGGCACCGATCGGTTCGCCGATGCCGGAAGCAGCGGTGTTCGTGCTGGACGGACGGTTGCGGCCGGTGCCGGCCGGGGTCGTCGGGGAGTTGTATCTGGCCGGTTCCGGGGTCGCAGTCGGCTACGTGCGCCGCGGGCCGTTGACCGCGTCGCGGTTTGTGGCGTGCCCGTTCGCGCCGTCCGGGTCGCGCATGTATCGCACCGGCGATCTGGTGTCGTGGGGCACAGACGGCCAGC
>LZSH01000302.1 GCA_001665255.1 Mycobacteriaceae bacterium 1482268.1
GCGTGCGGCTGTTCCGGTTCGACCGCATCGTCGACGCATCGGTTCTCGACGAGCCGTCGGCCCCACCCGAGCCCGCAGTCCAGGCCCCGCCCGACACCTCGCTGTTCGACGCCGATCCGTCGCTGCCGTCGGCCACGCTGCTGATCGACCGCTCGGCGTCCTGGATGTTCGACTACTACCCGCTGCAGGTCACCCGCGAGCTTCCCGACGGCGCCTGTGAGGCGACGATGACCTACGCCTCCGACGAGTGGATGGCCCGCTTCGTGCTCGGCTTCGGCTCGGGAGTGCGGGCTCTTGCGCCGGAATCGCTGGCTACGCGCGTGCGGGAATCGGCCCTGGCGGCACTTCGTGCGTATGGGGTCGACGCCAAGGTGGGCGGGTAGACTCGCGCCAGACGTCTGGAGGTAATCAAATTGGGCGGTTTACAACCCTGGCACTGGGTAATCGTCATCGCTGTCTTCGTCCTGCTCTTCGGGGCCAAGAAGCTTCCGGATGCGGCTCGCTCGCTCGGTAAGTCGATGCGGATCTTCAAGTCGGAGATCAAGGAGATGCAGTCCGAGTCCAAGCCGGAGGCCGAGAAGCCTGCGACCCCGATCGCTTCGGAGCGCGTCGACGCCCCCGAGGCTCGATCCGATGTCGCCGGCCAGGCGGCTCCGCGGTCCGATGTCGCCGGCCAGGCGGCTCCGCGGTCCGATGTCGCCGGCCAGGCGGCTCCGCGGTCCGAACCCACCGACAAGCACCCGGCCTGAGCCCACGTCGACCGAACGCGGCGGCCGGCCGCGTGGATTGTCCGTGTCCATAGGTTTATAGGCAGGTTCCGTGCACACCCCCGGGTTCTTCAAACGACTGGATCCGCGCCGACGTCGCGCGAAGGTCAATCCGGACGGGACGATGTCGCTCGTCGACCATCTCAGTGAACTGCGCAACCGGCTGCTGATCGCGGCTGCCGCCGTAGTGCTCACGACGATCGTGGGGTTCTTCTGGTACAGCCACAGCGTCTTCGGCTTCCACAGCCTCGGCGAATGGTTGCGCGGGCCGTATTGCTCGCTGCCCGCCTCGGCGCGGGCCACCATTGCGCCCGACGGCGAATGCCGGCTGCTGGCCACCGCCCCGTTCGACCAGTTCATGCTGCGGCTGAAGCTCGCGCTGACCGCGGGCATCATCCTCGCCTGCCCCGTCTGGCTGTACCAGATCTGGGCGTTCATCACGCCCGGGCTGTATCGGAAGGAACGCCGCTTTGCGATGGCGTTCGTCAGCGTCGGCGCGGTGTTGTTCGTGACGGGCGCGGTGCTGGCCTACGTGGTGCTGGCGAAAGCGCTGCACTTCCTGCTGACGGTCGGCAGCGACGTTCAGGTCACCGCGCTGTCGGGTGAGCAGTACTTCGGTTTCTTGCTCAACCTGCTGCTGGTATTCGGCATCAGCTTCGAATTCCCGTTGCTGATCATCATGCTGAACATGGTCGGCGTGCTGACCTACGCGCGCCTCAAGTCGTGGCGGCGCGGGATGATCTTCGGGTTGTTCGTGTTCGCGGCGTTTGCGACGCCGGGATCCGATCCGTTCTCCATGCTGGCTCTCGCGCTGGCGCTGACCCTGTTGTTGGAGGTCGCGATCCAGATCGCGCGTATCCACGACAAGCGCAAGGCGCGCCGCGAGGCGCTCGAGGACGTGCCCGACGACAGGGCAGCGGCGATCGGCGACGTCGAGACGATCGAACCGCCGACGGCCGTGTCGACGCCGTCCCGGCGTGTGGTCGATGACGACGCCACTTAGCGGCGAGCTCGCCGTCTTCGCCGAGCAACTGGCGTTTCGGCTCGACGACTTCCAGCAGCGCGCATGCCAGGCGCTTGAGGACGGACACGGTGTGCTGGTGTGCGCGCCCACCGGTGCGGGCAAGACGGTGGTCGGCGAATTCGCCGTCCACCTTGCGCTGGCCGCAGGCCGCAAATGCTTCTACACCACGCCGATTAAGGCGCTGAGCAACCAGAAGCACACCGATTTGGTGCGCCGCTACGGGCCCGAGCGCATCGGCCTTCTCACCGGCGACCAATCCATCAACGGCGACGCGCCGGTGGTGGTGATGACCACTGAGGTGCTGCGAAACATGCTCTACGCGAATTCGCATACGCTGCAGGGCCTTTCGTATGTCGTGATGGACGAGGTGCACTTCCTGGCCGACCGGATGCGCGGCGCGGTGTGGGAGGAGGTGATCCTGCACCTACCCGAAGAGGTGCGGCTGGTCAGCCTGTCTGCGACGGTCAGCAATGCCGAGGAGTTCGGCGGCTGGATCCAGACGGTGCGCGGGGACACCGCGGTCATCGTCGACGAACACCGGCCCGTGCCGCTTTGGCAGCACGTGATGGTCGGCAAGCGGATGTTCGACCTCTTCGACTACCGCGCAGACGGAACGAAGAAGCACGGACGCGAACTGCTGGTCGACCCCCAACTGTTGCGCCACATCGCACACCGGCGCGAAGCCGATCGACTGGCCGACTGGCAGCCGCGCGGCCGCGGCGGCCAACGGGGCAGGCCGAGCATCTTCCGGGGGCCGTCACGCCCGGACGTCGTCGAGTTGCTCGACAGCGAAGGCCTGCTGCCCGCAATCACATTCATCTTCTCCCGGGCCGGCTGCGATGCGGCGGTCAAACAATGTCTTCGCTCGTCGCTGCGGCTGACGACGGACGACGAGCGCGCCCGCATCGCCGAGGTCGTCGACCGCCGGTGCACTGAGCTGTCCGAAGCCGACCTCGTCGTGCTCGGTTACCACGAATGGCGCGACGGGCTGCTGCGCGGCCTGGCGGCCCACCACGCCGGAATGCTGCCAGCCTTCCGCCATACCGTCGAGGAGCTGTTCAGCTCGGGTCTGGTCAAGGCGGTATTCGCCACGGAGACACTGGCTTTGGGCATCAACATGCCCGCCCGAACGGTCGTCCTCGAGCGGCTGGTGAAGTTCGACGGTGAACAGCACGTCCAGCTGACACCGGGGGAGTACACGCAATTGACCGGCCGGGCCGGGCGCCGCGGCATCGACGTCGAAGGCCACGCGGTGGTGTTGTGGACCCCCGACGTCGACCCCGCAGAAGTGGCCGGTCTCGCGTCCACCCGCACCTTCCCGCTGCGCAGCTCGTTCGCGCCGTCGTACAACATGACGATCAACCTGGTCAACCAGATGGGGCCGACGCTGGCGCACAAGCTGCTGGAGAAATCGTTCGCGCAGTATCAGGCCGACCGCTCGGTGGTCGGGCTGGTGCGCGGCATCGAACGCGGCGATCGGATGCTCGACGAGATCGCCGCTGAGCTGGGCGGGCGGACCGATGAGCGCTCGCGCGAAGAGCAGAAGACTGAGCCGTCGATCCTCGAATACGCACGGCTGCGCGCGGCAATCTCCCAGCGCGAGAAGGCGCAGTCGCGGGCGTCGCGGCTGCAACGAAGACGCGCCGTCAACGATGCGCTGTCGTCGCTGCGGCGTGGCGACATCATCAACATCGCCAACGGTCGGCGTACCGGCCTCGCGGTCGTCCTCGAGCCCGCCCGCGACGACGAAGATCCCCGCCCTCTGGTATTGACCGAAAACCGTTGGGCGGGGCGCATTTCCTCGGCCGACTACTCGGGTGCGTCGGCGAAAGTCGGATCGATGCCGCTGCCGAAGCGGGTCGAACACCGGCAACCGCGGGTGCGTCGCGACGTGGCGTCGGCGCTACGGTCGGCGACCGAGGGGATGTCGATCCCCAAGGGCAGACGAAGCGGTCCGCCGCGCGACCACGACGTCGACCCCGAACTCGCGGGCCTTCGCCAGCAGTTGGCGCGCCACACCGCCCACCGCCTCCCGGATCGCGAGGAGAAGATCCGGCTGGCCGAGCGGTATCTGCGGATCGAGCGCGACAACGAGCAGATTCAGCAGAAGGTGGCGGCCGCCACCAACTCGCTGGCCCGAACGTTCGACCGCATCGTCGTGCTGCTGACCGAGCGCGGCTTCATCCGCGACGCTGACGGCGACCCCCGCGTGACCGACGACGGCAGGCTGTTGGCGCGGATCTACAGCGAAAGCGACCTGCTGGTCGCGGAGTGTCTACGCGCCGGAGTGTGGGAAGGGCTGGCGCCGGCGGAGCTGGCGGGCGTGCTGTCGTCGGTGCTCTACGAGTCGCGCGGGGATTCGGCCGGCCCACCGCAGGCCGCCGACATCCCGACCGGCAAGCTGCGGCGCGCACTGGCCGACACGCGCAGGCTCGCCGCCGAACTGCGCTCCGACGAGCAGCGGCATCGGATCTCGCAGAGCCGCGAGCCCGACGAGGGCTTCGTGGCGGCCGTGCACCGCTGGGCCACCACCGGTGACCTGGCATCCGCGCTCGATGCGTCCGATATCGGCCGCGCAGGCTCGCCGATGTCGGCGGGCGACTTCGTCCGCTGGTGCCGCCAGGTCCTCGATCTGGCCGATCAGGTGCGAAACGCGGCGCCGACGCCGGAGCTTCGGGCCTCCGCGAAACGCGCCATCGCGGACGTTCGACGCGGCGTCGTCGCTGTTGATGCAGGGTAAGGTGTGGACAACCGGCGACCACTAGGGACTAAGGGAGAGAGATGAGCGGACCGCAGGGACCTGACCAGACGCAGCCGTGGCCGGGTCAGGACCAGCCGTCGAGCGACCCGTCTCAGCAGCAGACCGCGTGGGGTCAGCAGCCGACGCCCGGCCAGGACCAGCCGGCGTGGCAGCAGCAGCCACCGGCCTACTCGCCGCAGCAGTACCCGTCGTATCAGCAGCCGGGCCAGCAGCCGACCTACCAGGCGCCGCAGCAGTACCCGTCGCCCGAGCAGTACGGCCAGCACCCGGCGCCGGACTACTCCCAGCAGGCCTACCCGCAGTACGGCCAGCAGTACGGACAACAGCCGGGGCCGTACGGCCAGCAGCCAGGCCAATACGGCCAGCCGGGCCAGTACCCGCAGTACGGCTCGACAGAGTCGCAGGAGGGGTCGAAGCGTTCGTTGGCGGTCGTCGGCGGAGTGATCGGTCTGCTCGCCGCATTGATCGTCGCCGTGGTAGCGGTGCTCGGCTTCTGGAAGCCCGGCTTCTTCGTCACCACCAAGCTGGACGTCAACGCCGCGCAGTCCGGTGTCCAGCAGATCCTCACCGACGAGTCAAACGGCTACGGCGCCAAGAACGTCAAGGACGTCAAGTGCAACAACGGCCAAAGCCCGACCGTGAAGAAGGGCGAAACGTTCGACTGTGAGGTCAGCATCGACGGCACGAAGCGACAGGTGACCGTCACCTTCCAGGACAACGACGGCACCTACGAGGTCGGCCGCCCGAAGTAAGTCGCGCCGAAGGCTAGTTGCCCGGAAGCGCGTCAAGTGCCTTCTGCAGACGGCCAATTGACGACGTGACGCCGTACTGCTCGGCGAGCTTGGCGACCTTCCGCGGGTGTTCGGCCGCCAGCGGCAACTTGTCGGACGGCGTGGAGAAATTCACGTCGGCGTCCGACGCCACCTTCACCACGGGTTCGGCGGCCTCGATGTAGTCGGTGGCTGCAAGCAGCTTCTTGCGATAAGCCTTGGACATCGCGGATTTCGGGTCGTGCGCGGCGGCGAGGATGCCCTCCAGCGAACCGTGTTGCGCCAGCAGCGTGGCTGCCGTCTTCTCGCCAACGCCGGGCACACCGGGCAAGCCGTCGGACGGATCGCCGCGCAGCAGCGCCAATTCTGCGTACGCCGCTCCGGCGCGGTCGAGCGGAACGCCGTAGGTTTCTGCGACCTCCTGAGGGCCCCACTTCGTCGCTTTCGCAAGGCCGCGGCCGAGATACAGCACACGGACCGGAACCGGCTTGTCGCGGACCAGCTGAAGCAGGTCGCGGTCACCGCTGACGACGACGACGGGGTCTTTCCGTTCGCGGCCGGCCAGGGTGCCGAGAACGTCGTCGGCCTCGCAGTCCGGCGCGCCTGCGGTCGGAATGCCGAACGCGTCCAGGATTTCCATGATCATGTCGACCTGCGGCGTCAGATCGTCGGGCACCTCTTCGATGTCGGGCTGACCCGCGGGTTCTTCCTCCGCCACTCGGTGGGCCTTGTAGGAGGGGATGAGGTCGACGCGCCACTGCGGCCGCCAGTCGTCGTCGCGGCACACCACCAACCGGGTGGGACGTTCGCGGGTGATGACCGTGGCGACGGCATCGAGGAAGCCCCGCACGGCGTTGACGGGCCTGCCGTCGGGCGCCGTGATCGAGGAGGGCACCCCGAAGTAGGAGCGGAACCACATGCTGGCGCCGTCGAGTAGTAAAAGCGGAGCTGCCACGGTCACCGACAGTAGCGTGAGGGATCGCCGTCAGCGTGAACCGCAACTATGACGCAAGCGATTCGGCGCCGGTTTAGCCTGATTTCCATGACAGCAGGCCGATTCAGCACCGATGTATACGCCCGGCGTCTCCGTGACGCATCGGCGGCAGCAGCAGATGCCGACCTTGGGGGGCTGGTCATCACGCCGGGCTATGACCTGCGGTACCTGATCGGGTCGCGGGCGCAGACGTTCGAGCGGCTCACCGCCCTGGTGCTGCCGGCGTCCGGCGAGCCGACGATTGTGGTGCCGCGGCTGGAGTTGGCGTCGTTGAAGGAGTCGGCGGCCACTGAACTCGGTATCGCGGTGCGGGACTGGGTGGATGGTGAGGACCCGTACCGGATGGTGGCCGATGCGCTGGGCGGCGGTTCTGTCGCGGTGGCGGTGACCGATGCAATGCCCGCGCTGCACCTGCTGCCGTTGGCCGACGTGTTGGGCGTGGTACCGGTGCTTGCCACCGACGTGCTGCGCCGGCTGCGGATGATCAAGGACGGCGCGGAGATCGATGCGCTCCGCAAGGCGGGGGCTGCGATCGACCGGGTACACGCCAGGGTGCCCGAGTTCCTGGTGCCGGGCCGGACCGAGGCTGACGTGGCCGCCGATATCGCCGAAGCGATTGTCGCCGAGGGGCATTCGGAGGTGGCATTCATCATCGTCGGGTCGGGTCCGCACGGCGCTGACCCACATCATGAGTGTTCCGACCGCGAACTGCGGGCCGGTGACATCGTCGTCGTCGACATCGGTGGGCCGTATGAACCCGGCTACAACTCCGATTCGACGAGGACATACAGCATCGGGGAGCCGACTCCGGAAGTCGCGCAGCAGTATTCAGTGCTGCAGCAGGCGCAGCGGGCAGCTGTCGAGGCCGTGCGTCCGGGGGTCACCGCCGAACAGGTCGACGCCGTGGCCCGCGATGTGCTCGCGGAGGCCGGTCTGGCCGACGCCTTCGTGCATCGCACGGGGCACGGCATCGGGTTGTCGGTGCACGAGGAGCCCTACATCGTGGCGGGCAACGACTTGCCGCTGGCCGAAGGCATGGCGTTCTCCGTCGAGCCGGGCATCTACTTTCCGGGGCGGTGGGGTGCCCGCATCGAGGACATCGTGATCGTCACCGCCGACGGTGCGGAATCCGTCAATAGCCGTCCGCACGACCTGGTCGTGGTGCGGATCTAACGAGGGCGGCGGCGATGGCGTGTCCGTTCTGCGGCTCCGATGTCGGGAAAACCGATGTCTGCCCGAACTGCGGCGCGCTGAAGGACGGGGGCGCGAAGACGGGATGGCGACCCGACCCGACCGCACGCCACGAAGGTCGCTATTTCGTGGCGGGCCGACCCACCAGCCGGGTCCGTGATGGAAAGGCCGAAAAGACGGACGCCGACGGTGGCCGCCTGCTTCCGGCGTATCTCGATGTTCCGTCGCGCAGCAAGACGAGCGTCCGCTCGACCTGGCTCGGTACGGGCATCGCGACGGCGGTGCTGGTCGCGTCGGCGGCCGTCATCTGGGCCGTACAATTGCCGCACCACGACGCGGAATCGCCGGACGCCGAGTACCTGTCGGCGCTGAAAGACTCCGGGCTTGTCACCGGCTTCAACTCCGATGCCAACGCGCTGGCGCACGCCAGGAGCATCTGCAGGCGACTCGAGGACGGCGGCCCGCAGCAGGGGCTGGCAGCGGACAAGCTCGCAGTCGATGCCTTCTGCCCACGATTCTCCGAGGGCTTCCGCGTGCTCGAAACGGCCGAGGCGTCAGCCACTTTCGTGTTGATCGATGAGACAAAGGAATACGTCAGCTCGATCGAGTCGGACGGGACGAATTGCCATGGAGTGTATGGCTACTCCGACATCGGCAGCGGTACACAGGTGATGGTGAAGAACGGGAAGGGCGAGATCCTCGCCTCTACGTCCCTCGGCGAGGGCCACGGTGACGACATCAATTGTCGCTTCACCTTCCGCTTTCCGATCACCGAGGGCCAGGACCGTTACGTGGTATCCGTCGGCCACCGTGGTGAATTCAGCTTCAGCTTCGAGCAGCTGCGGCGAGGTGGCGTCGAGATCCGGCTCGGCGAGTAGCGCGGTTTGCGGGCCCTCATCACGTCACGAAGTGGCGACGGCGAATGTAACGGACGAATTCGTCAGCTCGAACGACTCGGACGAGACGAATTGCCATGGAATGCCTGGATACGGTGACAGTGGACAGCTATGGCTCGTCGTCAGGCTCGTCGTGTGGGTCGGGGATGAGGTAGCGGTGGGGGTGGTGGTAGTTGTTCACTCTTTTTTGGCCGGTGTCGAGGTTGG
>LZSH01000303.1 GCA_001665255.1 Mycobacteriaceae bacterium 1482268.1
TCGCCCACTACGGTACGGACGACCAGAAGAAGCGCTACCTGCGTCCGCTGCTCGACGGTGAGTTGTTCTCCTGCTATTCGATGACCGAACCTCATGCGGGCGCCGACCCGACCCTGTTCACCACGCAGGCCGTCCGCGACGGCGACGACTGGGTGATCAACGGCTGGAAGTTCTTCTCCTCCAACGCCAGAACCGCATCCTTCCTGATCGTGATGGTGGTGACCAACCCCGAAGTCAGCGCCTACCAGGGCATGTCGATGTTCCTGGTGCCCACCGACACACCCGCGGTGAAGATCGTCCGCAACTTCGGCTTGCACGGCGAGGCCGAGGGCGAGGGGTCGCACGCGCTGATCCACTACGACAACGTGCGGGTGCCGGCCGACGCCCTGCTCGGCGGTGAAGGCCAGGCGTTCGTCATCGCACAGACCCGTCTCGGTGGTGGGCGCATCCACCACGCGATGCGCACGATCGGGCTCGCGCGCACTGCGCTGGACATGATGTGCGAACGCGCCCTGAGCCGAGAGACCCAGGGCAGCAGGCTCTCCGACAAGCAGTTCGTGCAGG
>LZSH01000304.1 GCA_001665255.1 Mycobacteriaceae bacterium 1482268.1
CTGTTCGTCGCGGCGGGGATAGCGGCGCTATTGGGTCGCAAGCAGGCGGCCGAGATCGCGCCACCACCGCAGCAGAGCGTCGAGAGCATCAAGGCCGATATCAAGGAAGTGAAGGCTGCGCGCCATGGCTGAGCCCCGTCCGGAACCCGGACCCGACGCAGGCATCGACGACCTTCAAAGCGATATCGACCAGACGCGCAAGGAACTCGGCGAGACCGTCGAGGCCTTGACGGCCAAGATGGACGTCAAACAACGAACCAAGGACAAGGCCGCCGAAACCAAGGAAGCGGTGCTGGACAAGGCGCACGCCGTTCAGCACGCGACGGTCGATGACGGCCGGGCGAAGATCACCGTCCCGGCTGCGGTGGCCGTCGTGGTCGGCACCGTCGCGCTGGTGTGGTTCCTTCGGCGGCGTCGCGGCTGACGTTGGCGCTACGCCTTATTCGGCACCGCGGTCACCAGTCCGCCGTCCATGATGAACTCGCTTCCGGTTGAGTAGGACGACTCGTCGCTGGCCAGGAAGACGATGAACGTCGCCACCTCCTCCGGTTCGGCGGGCCGGCCCAGCGGAATCGTGACCATGTCCTCCGGAAGGTGCGCGGTCATCGGCGTCTTGATGAAGCCCGGATGCACCGAGTTCACCCGGATGTTCTTGGGCGCCAACTCCAGTGCTGCCGACTTGGCCAGGCCGCGCACCGCCCACTTGGACGCCACGTACGGATGGACGAACGGGGCGCCGCGCAAACCCTCGATCGATGACACGTTGATGATGGAGCCGCCGCCCGCATCGATCATGGGTTGGACGGCGGCGCGCATGCCGAGGAACGTGCCGGTCAAGTTCACGTCGATGACCTTCTGCCATTCGGCCAGGTCGAACTTCTTGAGCGGACCCAAAGCGACGATTCCGGCGTTGTTCACCAGGACATTGAGCTTCCCGAATTCGCCGACCGCGACGTCGACAGCCGCCTGCCACTGGTCGGGCTGCGTCACGTCAAGGTGGATGTAGCGGGCGCTGTCACCGATCTCGTCGGCCAGCGCTTTGCCCTCCTCGTCGAGGATGTCGCCGATGACGACCTTGCCGCCCTCGTCGACGAGCATCCGCGCGTGCGCGGCTCCCATCCCCCGAGCGCCGCCACTGATGAGCGCAACCTTCCCGTCCACGCGTCCCATGCGGTGTTCTCCTTTGTCGTTGTCCAGCACGCTATTTGGCGTCGAAGAGTCCCTTGCCGGTGATCAACGGCAAGTCGATTGTCGTCCTGATTCCCGGCGGCGCGGCCACAACGGCGGGGATGGCGTTGACGACTCTGCCCGCACCGGCGGCGATGGCGGCGTAGTTGTGGTCACCCTTGCGGCTGGTCGGACAAATGTCGACGGTGTAGGAGGGTTCGCCGACGATCTCTACCTTGTAGGATCCGCCGGGCTGGGCGGGCCGCGGCCAATCCGGGCAGAGGTCTTCGCGCAGGCGCGTCACATGGTCGATGACGATCGCGGGCTTGCCCTTCACCATGCCGCGGATCTCGAAGCGCAACGCTGCCTGACCCCCCTTCGGGATATGGCCCGCTGCAACGTCGAAGGCCTCCGGCGCCGGGATCCGCGTGCATGAGTCCTTGATCTCGTCGACCTCGATGCCGAAGCCGGCCGCCAGCTGACGAATCGTCGTCCCCCACGCCATCCCAAGCACACCGGGCTGCAACAACATTGGCGTCTGGTCGAGACTCCAGCCAAATCCCATCACATCGAACATGACCGTGGCGCCGTCGTAGGTGGCGTAGTCGGCGATCTCCATGCACCGCACCTGCTCGATGCTCTGACACGTGCTCGCGATGGCGAACGGAATCAGGTCGTTGGCGAACCCTGGATCCACTCCTGAGATGAACAGACTCGAATTGCC
>LZSH01000305.1 GCA_001665255.1 Mycobacteriaceae bacterium 1482268.1
CGTCGGGCCCTTCAGCACGATGGACAAACCCTGCCGGTAGGCGGCCTTGAAAACCTGCTCCTCGTTGGCCACTGGCACGTAGTACGGGCGCGGCGGCTTCACCGGCATCGTGTCCCTCTCTGGAGGATCGGCTTTCGAGCACACTAGCGCGGAACAGATGTTTGGTTCAATAGCCAACGTCTCATGAAACGCGGCGCCGCAGGTCCGCGGTGTGTAGTGCGGCGCGAAACAGCGGCCCGATGACGTCGGCCAGCTGCCGGGGCTTGGGTATCGAGGCGTGAGCGGCGCTTCCGAACACCCTGCTGAGTTCGCCGGTGTCGGTGGCCGCCCCGATCGTCAGACACAGGCAACCGACTCCCTGACGCCGAGCCTCGTTCAAGGCGTGGCGTGCATCGGCGGCCCCGTAGAGGCGCTCGTATCCGTGGTCGTACGCCAGCCCGTCGGACAATACGACCAGCAGCCGCCGCGACGTGCCCGCCTTCTTGGTGATCACGGAGGTACCGTGCCGAATGGCCGTTCCCAGCCGCGAGTATGCGCCCGGCGTAAGGCTGCCGAGGCGTTGCATCACCAGCGCGTCCAGGTTGTCGTCGAAGCGCTTCAGCGGCAGCATATGCACGGCCGAACGCCCCTGCGACTGATAGGCATACAGCGCCACCCGGTCACCGAGTTCGTGCAGCGCGACGGTTAGCGCAGCCGCCGCGGCCCGCTGCTGTTCGTGCACAGTCTGACCGAAAGTCCCTGCCTCAGAAGATGATCCGGAGACGTCGAGGAGCACTAGCACCGCCAGGTCTCGACGTCGCCGCAAACTGTCGATATAGACGGCTTCGTCCGGTGCCGACCCAGCCAGCACCTCCACCCGCGCCTCGACCGCGGCGTCGACGTCGATGTCGTCGCCCTGCGCCTGCCGATGGCAATGATCGAGCCCGATACCGAGACGGGTGAGCGGGCGGCGCAGCGCGTGCACATCGGGCCGTTGGAATGAATGTTCCTGCTTCAGAGGGGGATCGATCTCATGCACGGTGCACCAGTCCTGCTTGTAGCGCCTGCGGCGCACATCCCATTCCGGGTACTTCGTGCCCTCTCCCTTACCGTCACCGGCGTCCACCTCTGACGGCGGAGTCGAGGTGGAGGTGACCATCCCGGCGCCGCGCAGTCCCTTGTGCGACCGGTGCGTCGGTGTGTCAGCTCCCGGCGATCCCCCGCCGCTGAGCTGGCGCACTCTACTCATCAAGCGCTGCAACAACTTCGCCGCCGCACCGCCGCCGCCGACCGGGCTGGAGAACGGATCCATCACATCGGATCCGTCGATATCGTCGGTGTCGTCGAGCTCAGGCAACTCCTTCGGAGATTTGCGGTGTGGATCGTGGGCGCCCGCCACGTCCGTGTGACTCGCGCTCGCGTATGACGCCAACAGACTGCGGGCCCTGATCACCCCGAAGCTTGCAGGCGGGCCGGCGATCTTCGTCCCACCTGCCAGTTCCAGTGAAGCGGTAGGAGAATCGGTTCGGCCCGCGATGCCGAGGTCGATCAGTGACCGGACGGGATACGGCAGCAGATCCTCATTCGCCGCGAGTGCACGGTGGCCCTCGACGGCGAGGTACTTCTTCGCCAGCGCGGGGCGGCGCACGAGTTTCCGGACAATTCCGGGGTCGAGGGCGCCGGCTGCGAGCAGCGATGCCTGCACGGTCACCGCTTCGAGCTGGCGACGTGGGCTCTCGGCAGGGTCGACGAACACCGAGATGCCGTCGGTCCAGGCGGGTTCGCCCGGCTCACCGGCCACCACCACGACAGTGCGGCCGGCCAGCGCCGACGCCAGTAGGCCAAGCCGCTGGGGACCATCCGCGTCGACAGTCGTAGAGCTCGTCTCCACACCACCCCGCTCGTTGACCAAATATCTGTTCCACCGTAGTGTCCGCACCTGACGCCAGTCAACGAACCGGGAAGTGTGCACATGATCGACTTCGAAGGTCAGGTCGCGGTCGTCACCGGGGCCGG
>LZSH01000306.1 GCA_001665255.1 Mycobacteriaceae bacterium 1482268.1
ACCGCGCCGTCCAGCCCCCTCAACAGAAAGATTTCGCGCAACCGACGGTTCACGGTCGCCAGCGCGAAACTGGAGGACTACCGCAACCTGCGGGCCCGCTACGACTGCGACGTCAACGACGTAGTGCTCGCGGTCATCACCGGCGCGCTTCGTAACTGGCTGCTGTCGCGCGGCGAGCCGGTCTCGTCGACGACGACCGTGCGGGCGATGGCGCCGATGTCGGTCTATTCGGACGAGGAGCTGGATTCGTCGGGACCTGGCCAGGCGATCAGCGAGGTGTCGCCCTTCCTTCTCGACCTTCCGGTCGGGGAGGGCAACGCGGTGGTGCGGCTGTCCCAGATCGCCCACATGACGGAGTCGCACCCGACGGCCGCAAGCCTCGTGGACGCCAGGACCATCGTCACCCTGTCGGGTTTCGCGCCACCGACGTTGCACGCCATGGGAATTCGCGTGGCGACCACCTTTTCGGCGCGCCAATTCAACCTGTTGATCACGAACGTGCCCGGCGCCCAGAAGCAGATGTACGTCGCCGGCACCAAATTGCTCGAGACCTACGCGGTGCCTCCGCTGTTGCACAATCAGATCGTCGCGATCGGTGTCACCTCCTACAACGGGATGCTGTATTTCGGCATCAATGCCGACCGCGAGGCGATGAGCGACGTGGACGTGCTGCCGTCTCTGCTTCAGGAGTCGCTTGACGAACTGCTGGAAGCCGCGCAGTAACGGGGCGGCGACTTGACTCGCCGAGTCAACAGGTCTCGAATGAATTCACCATGACGACCAGCTCCGAATCCTCTGAGACATCAGACGGCGCTGCAGCCGTTACTCAGCAGGCGTCGCCGAACGGGCAGTCGAGTCCCCATCCGATTTTCGCGGTCCCGATCGACGACGAGGTTCACACCCGCAACCGCGGTCTTGACAAAGTGGTCTTCGGCGTCACCGCCGTGATCGCCGTCGGATTCCTGCTGTGGGGATTCGTGAGCACCAAGTCGCTGTCGAGTGCGTCCAGCACGGCGCTTGGCTGGATCATGGACCACACCGGCTGGCTGTTCGCGTTCACCGCTTCGGGGTTCGTGGTCTTCGTGCTCTGGCTGGCGCTCGGCAAGTTCGGCAGCATTCCGCTGAGCTGCGACGACGAGGAGCCCGAGTTCCGGACCGTTTCCTGGGTGGCGATGATGTTCAGCGCCGGAATGGGTATCGGCCTGATGTTCTTCGGTGTCGCCGAGCCGCTCACGCACTTCGCCACACCGCCGCCGGGTACGGGCGCGCCCTCCAACCCGGACGCGGTGCAGACCGCTATGGCCACCACACTGTTTCACTGGACGCTGCACCCATGGGCGATCTACGCCGTGGTCGGGCTGGCCATCGCATACGGCGTCTACCGAAAAGGACGCATGCAGCTGATCAGCTCGGCGTTCCAGCCGCTGCTGGGTCACCGCGCTAATGGCATGGGCGGCAAGGTCATCGACATGTTGGCGATCTTCGCCACCCTCTTCGGCTCGGCGGCTTCGCTCGGACTGGGCGCGCTGCAGATCCGCAGCGGCTTGCATATCGTCGCGGGGCTCAGCGAAACCGGCAACACCGTCCTGATTGTCATCATCACGGTGCTTACGGCTGCGTTCGTGCTGTCGGCGGTTTCCGGTGTGGCGCGCGGCATTCAATGGCTGTCCAACATCAACATGGTGCTGGCGATCCTGTTGGCCCTGTTCGTATTCGTGGTCGGGCCAACGATTTTCATCCTCAACCTGCTGCCGACTTCCCTCGGCAGCTATGTCCAGGATCTGGCGATGATGTCGGCGCGCACCGGTGCCGAGGGCGCCGACGTCGACGCCTGGCTGCAGTCGTGGACGATCTTCTACTGGGCGTGGTGGATTTCCTGGACGCCGTTTGTCGGCATGTTCATCGCTCGAATCTCACGCGGCCGCACCATTCGGCAATTCGTCACCGGCGTGCTGCTGGTGCCCAGCATGGTCTCACTCGTGTGGTTTTGCGTGTTCGGCGGCGCGGCGATCAACGTCCAGCAGGGCGGGGTGGACCTCGCCGGCGAGGGCAGCATCGAGCAGCAGTTGTTCGGCCTGCTCGGCGAGTACCCGCTCGCTGTTGTGGCGAGCGTGCTCGTCATGGTGCTGGTGGCGATCTTCTTCGTCTCCGGTGCCGACGCCGCCTCGATCGTGATGGGGTCGTTGTCCGAACGCGGGACGATCATGCCGAGCCGGGGCACCGTCGTCTTCTTTGGCGTCGCCATGGGCGCCGTCGCGGCGGTCATGCTGCTGGTCGGCGGGCAGGACGCCCTCACCGGCCTGCAGAACCTCACCATCATCGCCGCGCTCCCGTTCGTAGTGGTGATGGTCGGGTTGGCGATCGCGCTGGTGAAGGATCTGCGCAACGACCCGTTGATGGTGAGACGCCGGTATGCAGTCGAGGCGGTCGACGGTGCGGTCGTGCACGGGGTGACAGAACACGGCGACGACTTCATGATCTCGGTCGAGAAAGATCCCGGTGCAGACCGCTAACCTCGGCTGGTGCGCGTCTATGTGCCTGCCACCCTGGCCATGCTGCAGCGGCTCGTTGCCGACCGGTCGGTCAGCGCCGTCAACGGCACGGCTTTTGCGGTGACACCCGCGCTCCGGGAGTCGTATTCCGACGGCGACGAGGACGAACTGGCCGACGTGGCCCTGCGCGAGGCGGCGCTGGCTTCGTTACGACTGCTGGCCGGCGCGGCCGACGAGGGTGACGGCGGATTCCCGGCGCGGCGCGCAGTGCTGGTCGCCGACGTCGACGGTGCGACGCCACGGCCCGACCTCGACGACGCCGTCGTGCGGTTGTCGGGGCCCGTGGGCATCGAGGCCGTGCTCGCCGCCTACATCGACAACGAATCCGCCGAGGCCGCCGTGCTGGCCGCGATCGACGCCATCGACGAGGCCGATCTCGGCGACGAGGATGCCGAGCTGACCGTCGGCGACGCGCAGGACCACGACCTGGCCTGGTACGCGACCCAGGAGCTGTCTTTCCTCCTGGAATTGCTGTAATCCGCGATTTCCGGTGGATACGGGACCGTAGGTTACGGTACCGTAGGTCGCGTGGCCAAGAACTACATCAAAGTCTCGGCCAACGTCGCCGACACAGTGCGGCCGAAGGTGGCCGGTGCCAGGGAGCACCCTGGCTGGAACGCCGTGCGTGCCATCGCCGGGGCCATCACGACTCCGCTGCTGCCTGACGACTACCTGAAGCTGGCCAACCCGCTGTGGTCGGCCCGTGAGCTGCGGGGCCGGGTGGTGGAGGTACGCCGTGAG
>LZSH01000307.1 GCA_001665255.1 Mycobacteriaceae bacterium 1482268.1
AGTACGAGTACAGATGTGACGGAACATCGCACGCCGCACCGGGATACGTGTTGTCACGCCAGGTGCCGCCCACGTCGTCGCCGCGCTCGAGCACGATGAAGTCGTGATGCCCCGCCTGGTCGAGTTTGACCGCCGCGCCCAGGCCGGAGAAGCCACTGCCGACGATGGCGACTCGGGTATGTCGGGGCAGACGCGGCGGTGGTGATTGGGTCAGCGACGCATCCGTCACAGCGGCCTCCTTGTCGGTGTAAGTCGCTGGTGAGTACCCCGGAAGAGCCTCGTTCAGTCACGGGCAGCAACGTGGGTCTCTATGTCACCGACTACCGGTCTTGACGGGAACCCTAATGATCCCGAGGTAGCCCTATGGAGCCTTCGGCGCGACCGCCCATCCGAGACCCGAACATCGTGGACACAGAAACACCGAAGAAGAATCCTGAAAGATATTAACTATCAGGTAATTCCGGCGTCCGCAGCGGCGAAGTTCGACGTGGGCCGCAGGGGTCTCGTTGCACTGGCAAAGTATTCAAAGTCGCTTGGTCTTTTCCGCGATTTCGCTGCAATTGCGTTGCCATACTTCGGGCGAGTCCTCCGAAGGCGTTCATAGTTCTCGGCGGTTACCTTGAATGGAAGGAACAAACCATGAAGTACTTGGTTCAGTGGCACCTGTCGGAGCCGTCGTTGGTGCGCCCCGCGGCGCAACACTTCCTCAAAACCGGTGGAGCACCGCCGGAGGGCGCGACGCAAGTCGGTCGCTGGTTCGGCATGAATGGCAAGGGCTGCGCGGTGATCGAGGCATCAGACCCCAAGCCGGTGTTCGAAATGGTTACCGAATGGCAGGAGTACATGCACATCGAGGCGACTCCGGTACTCGAGGACGACGAGAGCGGCGCAGTCCTTGGCAAGCTATTCGGTTAACCCACCGATCACATGTCGTGAAGTTAGGCCTGCAGGTCGACGTCACCGCTGAGGCTTCCGCATGGACCCGTGGAGCTGGTTTCCAATCCGCACCGGCTGCCTAAAGCAGGATTACAGAGATCCGTCAAGATCGTTTCCGTTTCCAGGCAAATTCGTTCGAGCATTTGACCAGTGCCTTCGAGATTGCAGGCAACCTCCCTGAGGAAGGCCTGAGTCGGTCTGTCGGTGGCCGCGATACGGTCAGCGGCCATGAGCAATGCTGCGTGGGCATCAACCGCTGGCAACATTCCGCGAGGTCGCGAGGACCGCTGAGAACCCGACGGCCAAGCTTCTCGCCGAAGGACTGACAGCGTTGACAGAGGCTCTCCCCGAGCTGGCCGACAGGCGAGGGAATATCGAACAGCAGGTGCGGTCGAGCTAGTAAACCAGAATCAAGGTGTAGACGATGTCTCGGGACACCTGTCAGCGATGTCCCGAGACATCACAGTGTCGGGCTGACAAAATTTGACCTGGTGCGTGCCGGGTTGCACACCGGCGAGTGCGAGGTACGCGGTGACGACATCGGCGGGATCGCGGTGCACATCGGCGCGCGGGTGAGGGCGCTGGCTGGGCCGAACGAGGTGTTGGTGTCGAGCACGCTGCGCGACTTGGTGATCGGCTCGGGGTTAGCGTTCGAGGAACGCGGCACTCACCGACTCAAAGGTGTGCCCGACGAGTGGCGTCTATTCGCCGTCGCCTCGTAGATGCAGGCCGATTCCGGTCCGTCATGGGACTCTCCTCCTAGCTGATGCGCTATGTGGGATGCCTGCCTGGCTCTGATATCGGTTCGCCGAACCTGGTCCGGACGGCCGTCCACACATCGGTGTAAGCGCCAGGCGTGTTGCGGTACACCGCCTGTCGCTTCAGGGCCATTCGTGCCAGCGGGGCGAGCAGTCGCGTCGGGTACACCCGCCAACCGACGTTGGCGCGCAGCTCGGCGAGCATCTCGGGCCACGAGTGATGCTGAAACGACAACACCTGCTGTGCACGTGTGACGTCCATCCAGTCGCCATAGGGATACCAGCCGTCATCGCTGTTCGGGTCACCCGGTCTGCCCAGTGGATACCCGGCCAGGCCCCGGGCTGCGGCCAGGGACTGCGTAAGTTCGCCCTGCCGGAGCAAATGTGTGTCGTCACCGGCAATCAGCAGGATCTCGCCGATGACATCGGCGGTCGCCGCAGCGACGAAAGCCGATGCGACATCCCGATTATCGACGGTGTGGCACCGCTGGTCGATGCCGAAGCACCCACCGAAGTACAACGTGTCGGAGTCGAAGGGCGTCGCTGCTGGATCGGCGGACATCACGCCGCCGATACGCAGCACCACCCATTCCAAACCCGAGGACCGCACCAGCTCTTCGGCCTCCAGTTTGTGGAACCCATAAATCTCGAAGGGCCGCACCGGGGTCTCTGCGGTGAGCCGGTCGGCGTAGCGATACGGGTTGCGTGTGCCATAGACACTTCCGCTGGATGCGTGGACGAACCGGGGGGAACGCGGGAGAGATTCAGCGGCGCGCAACAGCGCCCGCGTTGCATCGACATTGACTCTGCGGCCTGCCGCCGGATCACGATAAATCTGTGGCGGAATGACAGCCGCCAGGTGGACGATCACCTCAGGCGACACTTCGGCTACCAACCGGTCAACGACGACCGGGTCTGTCAGGTCGGCGCGCCGGACAGTGACCCGTGAGCTTCCTTCCTCAATGGCCGCCCGGTGCGCCACCGCCACCACCTGCCAACCAGCGGCAGCGAATTGAGCAACCGTCGGCGACCCGACCAGGCCGGACGCACCTGTGATGAGCACTGTTCCCGACATTCATTTTCCCCTGTTGTCGAAACATCCCTCCGTGGTCCGGGAATATCCAATCATTCAGGCCATCGGCCAACGCCAAATCGGGCAGTCCAACAATTCACAGATGGTTCGTCGAGTCCAGACCGACGACCTGTACGGCGGCTGACTTACCCTTCACCGCATGCGATCCCCGGTCAATTAGTCGGAACGGTCGAGAGGTGAGGGCCTCGCGTGGTCTGTGGAGTCATGCTTTCGATCAAGGCGCGGGCGAAGTCGGCGCAGCAGGCGAAGCGGTCGTCAGGATTCTTGGCTGCCGGTACCGGTATGCGACGCGGCGATGTCGTCGGGTTGCTCTGGTCCGATGTGGATCTCGAAGCCCGGGTTCTCACGGTGCGCGGCACCCTCGGGCGGGTCGGCGGTGAACTGATCATCACCGAACCGAAGACCGCGAAGTCCCGTAGGTCAGTGCCCCTGTCGGCACCACTGGTCGCCATGTTCCGGGCGCGTCGCGCCGACCAGGACGCGGAACGCGAGGCCGCCGGTGACCAGTGGCAGGAGAACAACCTGGTGTTCGCGACCGAGTTCGGCAGGCCGGTCGATCCGCGCAATGTACTGAGAACCGTGCAGATCGCCGCGCAGAAGGCGGGCGTATTCGACATCGGCGTGTACACCCTGCGGCACTCGGCAGCTGTGGCGTGGTTAGAGGGGCAGGTTCACATCAAGGCCCTCGCCGATCTCCTCGGTCACTCCTCGATCGCTGTGACTGGGGACATCTACGGCCAACCTCCGACACCACGGCGCGGTCTGCGGTTGATGCACTGGCCGATCAACTGGGCATCCTCGACATCTGACGCCGGTTGCTATCCACGGCGGTTTCACGTAATCGGGGCGGCACCGGACTGCTCCGAAACCGCCTCCGAACTGCTCGAACATTGGTCGGGCTGACAGGATTTGAACCTGCGACCACTTGACCCCCAGTCAAGTGCGCTACCAAACTGCGCCACAGCCCGGTGCCGCCGGATACGACCGGCAGCAGCACGTGAGCCTACCGCAGCACGCTGTCACAATCCCAACCGCTTCGCGCGCGTACACCCCCTTCGAGACGGCCCGTGATGACACCTCATTGTGGCTGGAGGCGCCGACGAGGACTGGATTCGGTTGTCGTGCAACACCCATGTCCGATTGCGGTTAGCAGCGTCCTCGCCGGCACGCGGCATTGCTCAGTTCGGCGGCAAATTTCTTCTTCCGGCCGCTGACGGCATGGGATCAGCGGCGAGGCGTGTGCCGACAGCAGACAAAGTGGTGCCGGATTTCCGCGACCCCGTCCCTGAATGTGTAACTTCAGTCGTTGCTGACACCGCGACTGAAGTGACACCGTTGGGATATGCGGCTTATTCAGCGATCTTCTCCATACGATGTCACGTCCTAGGGATGGACTGATCATCCGAGATCTTGATTGGGTAGATTCATTACTTAAGCAAACTGTTTCTGCAATGCCGCCGGAAACCAGTGGTGTCAGTGTGTCAGCGGCCCCGTTTGGATGTTGCACCGGCACGGGATAGCCCCCGTGCTGGATCTCGCATGTTCAAAACGCGCCTTTAGCTCCTTCACCAGGCTATTTGCCGCGAATCCTTATGCCTGGCGAGGTTTCATAAAACGGCGCGCCGTCACCGGTGGCCGACTGCAAGTTGCACATTGGTCTCACAGGTAGCGCATATTCTCACAGGCAACACCGCGGATCGCCACGTGAAGCAAACTTCACCGAAATGGCGAACTTTCGCTAATTGCTGGGCTATGGTCGCCACAGTCCGTTGAAACTAGCTAAGAACTTAACCAGACATAACAACTCGTAAACGGACCACCGCCGGGTAGGGGGGGTTTGCCGGAATCTGCAATAAACACCTCGCAGGTCCTCGCGACGCCGTTGTGCCCACCGTCCAAATCACCACATCACATTTCTCGAACAACAGGGGAATCATCATGAGCAACGCAAATTACGTCGGCCGAGTCGGGGCGCTCGCCGTCGCACTAGGCATCGGGGTCGGGCTGGTCTCGGCGCCCTGGGTGGCCTCAGCCAAACCCGATACGAACTCGTCGACCGAGGACGCGGCAAAGGCGCCGAAGCCGGAGAAGGCGGCGAAGGCGACGAATGCACCGAAGGCGGCAAAGCCGCCGCAGAACATCATGATCTCGAAGAACGGTGTGGTGGTGAAGGACGGAGGCGGCACGGCGACGGCCTTCACTCCGATGGGCAGCACGGGCACGAAGGCAGTGGCAAGAGGTGACAACGCCGTAGCGACCGTGAGTGGCGGCACTAAGACCAGCGCTACCGCGATCGGCGACGGTGCCTCGGCGACTGCGGGTGGCGGCGAGAAGAACACCGCTAGGGCCCGCGGTGAGGAGAGCATCGCCATTGCCGGTGCTGAGAACACCACCAATAGCAACAACAAGGCCGCGGTGACCGGCGACCACAGCACGGCCATCGCCGGCGCTGAGGGCGACGGCAACAACAAGAACACTGCCTCGGTGACCGGCAACAACAGCCAGGCCGTCGCCGGTTCCGTCGGTTTTGGCAACAGCGACAACCATGCCAGTGTCAACGGCGAGAACAGCATTGCCGTCGCGGGGTCCGAGGGAAACTTCAACAACAACAACCGCGCCGACGTTGGCAGCTCCTTCCAAGGCATCACC
>LZSH01000308.1 GCA_001665255.1 Mycobacteriaceae bacterium 1482268.1
CGACGTGGGCGGCACCTGGCGTGACAACACGTATCCCGGTGCGGCGTGCGATGTTCCGTCACATCTGTACTCGTACTCCTTCGCCCTCAATCCCAATTGGACCCGCTCGTTCTCTCGTCAGTCAGAGATCGAGGACTACATCCGCGGCGTCGCGAAGGAAGCCGGTGTGCTGGATCGGCACGTCTTCAATTGCCAAGTGACAAGAGCCGCCTGGCAGGAGGAGCACAGCCGCTGGGAGCTATCGACGAGCGAGGGAACGATGACCGCCGACGTGCTGGTCGGTGCATTCGGTGCGCTGGCCGAGCCGTCGCTCCCCAGCATCGAAGGCATCGACGACTTCGAAGGCGAGATGTTCCACTCGGCACAGTGGAACCATGACGCCGACCTGACGGGAAAGCGCGTTGCGGTGATCGGCACGGGAGCCTCGGGCATCCAGATCGTGCCGGCCATCGCCGACATCGCCGCCCACATCGACGTCTACCAGCGCACCGCACCGTGGCTACTGCCGCGATTCGACCGCCCATTCACCCGTGCGGAACGGTGGGCCTTCCGCAACATCCCGGGCGTGCTCTGGCTGGCGCGCGCCGGCATCTACGCAGCGCGTGAAACGCAGGTGCTCGGACTCGCGAAGAACCCGCGCCTGATGAAACTGTTCGAACTGATCTCTCGCGCGAAGATCCGCACCGAAATCAAAGATCCGGAGCTGCGGAGAAAGGTGACGCCTAACTTCCGCATCGGGTGTAAGCGGATGCTCATCGCCAACGACTGGTATCCCGCGCTCGATCGCGACGATGTCGAGCTCGTCACCGCAGGCATCCGCGAGATCGACGGTCATAGCATCGTCACAGAGGACGGCGTCGCACGGGACGTCGACGCAATCGTGGTAGCGACAGGGTTTCACGTCACCGACTCTCCGATGTTCAACGTCGTCTGCGGCGCCGACGGACGAAGCCTCAGCGAGACTTTCGCCGACAAGGGCATGCGCGCATACAAGGGCACCGCGGTGGCGGGGTATCCGAACTTGTTCGTGCTGATCGGACCGAACACCGGACTCGGCCACACCTCGATGGTGTACATGATCGAATCCCAGCTGAACTACATCGTCGACGCCATCGACACGATGAGGAGTGAGCGCATCGCGCGCGTCGAAGTCCGGCGAGACGTACAGGACGCCTACAACGAGGAACTGCAGCGCAAACTCGCCGGCTCCGTATGGATGACCGGCGGTTGTGCCAGTTGGTATCTCGATGCCCACGGAAACAACACCACCCTATGGCCGGACTTCACCTTCCGGTTCCGTCGGATGACCAAGCGCTTCGACATCGAGGCATACGAGACGTCGCCACCGCTCGCGGCAGGAACCGGTGGGCACGCGTCCCATTCCCTTGGCCGGACGAACTGAGTGGCGGAGTAAACCATGGGTTCCACTGAGAGCAAGGTGGCAGTTGTCACGGGAGCCGGCTCAGGCATCGGGCGGGCGTTGGCCATCGAACTGGCGCGCCGCGGAAGGCGTTTGGCGATCTCGGATGTGGACGAAAATGGCCTTTCCGCGACGGCCGAGAGCATCGCCGCGGTGAACGGGAAGGCGCATGCGGAGCTGCTCGACGTCAGTGACCGCTTCGACATGCGAACGTACGCGTCTTCGGTTGCTGCGCATTACGGAGTGGTCCACGAGATCTACAACAATGCCGGCGTCGCCGGGGGAGCAGTGCCGGTTATCGACTGCGACTACGAGACCTACGAGCGGATTCTCGCCATCAACCTCTGGGGAGTCATCAACGGCACCAAGGAGTTCCTGCCCTACCTGATCCAGTCCGGCGATGGCCATGTGGTCAACATCTCCAGCCTCAACGGCCTGCTGGCGCAAGGATCGATGAGCGCGTACTGCACGAGCAAGTTCGCAGTCCGCGGATTCACCGAGTCGCTTCGGGCCGAGATGCTCGCCGCACGCCTTCCGGTGAAAGTCACCGTCGTCCATCCCGGCGGCATTGCCACGAACATCGCCACGTCTGCACTGACCGAGGCCGAGTTGGAAGGACGTGAGATCACCGAGGAGCAGCGGCAGCGGGCTGAGGCCTATAACGAGAAGCTGCTCAAGATGTCGCCCGACCGGGCCGCGGGCGTCATCGTCGACGGGGTCGAGGCCGGCCGCAGCCGAATACTGGTTGGAAACGACGCTAAAGGCGTGGATCTGCTGGTACGTCTTCTTCCGCGCGCCCATCCGCGCCTTGTGCGGTGGTGGGAGAAGCGCACATTCGGCGAGGCGTGAACGAGCGGCGACCCTTGCCGCACGGATAGGAAACCCTTCCTCGCCACAAAGGGATTCTGGCCTTGCGGACGATTACGGATGCATCGCGCTTTCTGGAGTATTTCCTTCAACAACTCCATAACCCGGGACCCCGCGAGAGGAACCCATCATGACCGCTTCGGCCACCAGCTCCCTGAACCGCTTCAAGTACACCGCGACGCTCATCGGCACCATTGGGATCCTCTTCCTCGCTCCCGCGACCGCCAACGCGGACGACAACAAACCGTCCCCCGGCGGCGGGTGCAGCTACACCGACGCGAACGGTTATCCCCTCCCGATCGACAACGGCCAGAATGTCTCCGTCGATGGGAAGATCGCCAGCTGCCGCGGCGGGAAACTCGTGACGACCACGGCGCCGAAGCGCGAAATGGTCCGTCCGCCAGTGATCAAGGGCGACGTCCCCCTCCTCGCTGAGCCCTGATCACAACCAGTCGACCCGCCACCCCCTCCCCCCAGGGTGGCGGGTTGACCTTGTTCAGTTTGAGGGTGCCGGACTCATCGAACTGATGAAGTACGTCTCCTGCCCGGTGGGATATCCGCCGCCGTCCGTGGCGATGTGCACATGGTCGTAGTGGTTGGCTGTCTCGTTGCCATAGTCGGCGGTCCAACTCGGCGCACCGATGCCCGGGTAGAAGCCCTGGCGCCAGATCACGTGAATCACGCCCCACCGCTTGGCATTAGCCAATGCGAGGCCGGCGATCTGGTTGCCGAGCTCGATGCCTTCCTCGCTGTTGTGGTTGGGGATCATCACATCGATCGCCAACCCATTGGGGTGCCACTTCAACGGATCCTGCCTGTAACCGCCGATCGTCTTGATCTCCGGGAACATCACGCTGATCGCACGGGCCACCCAGATCGTGTGGATTTGCAGTCCGTTCTCAGGCGCGATACCGGGCGGAAGGGCGAACGAGGCAGTCTGATTGGCGACGGGTGCACTGGCGGCGATGAGATCTGGTGCAGGAATGGCCGCCGGATTCGATGTGGGCGACGCCGCGGGCGGTGGGGCAGGCGCGATAGCCGCCGATGTGGTGCTGTCGGAACCCGGGTCATAGAGCATGACGGCGGACACGGCGACGCACGCCACG
>LZSH01000309.1 GCA_001665255.1 Mycobacteriaceae bacterium 1482268.1
ATCATCGACGTGCCGGAGTCGCTGCGGCGCCGCAATGCCCGGCGTCGCGCTGAGCAGTTCACCTGGCCCAGGGCGGCCGCGGGCATGCTCGGGGCCTTCGGCGCGCTGTAAGCGCGCAGCCCGGTCTAAAGGCTACGTTTGCACCAATGGCGGGCGTGGTGGACGGACCGGTGGAGGCCGAGCGGACGAGGACGCTCTGGTTCGCGCTGCTGCTGACGTTGGCCAACGGTTTCCTTGATGCGCACACCTACATCGCTCGGGGGCACGTCTTCGCCAACGTGCAGACCGCCAACGTCATCTTCGCCGCGATCGATCTGTCCGAGAGCAGGCCTGCCGCCGCCCTGGCCCACGTGTGGCCGCTGCTGGCGTTCGTCGCGGGCATGCTGGTGGCGTCGCACATCAAATCCGGGCGCATGGAGAGGGTCCTGCCGTATTCGCTGCGTTGGACGATGGGTGTTCAGGCGGCGGTGCTCGCGATCATCGGGTTCGTCCCGGCGACGGTGGACCACGCCTTTGTCACGGTGCCCATCTCGTTTCTCGCCGCGATCCAGATCGGCTTGTTTCGCAATGTCGGGGATCTGGCCTACCTGCCCGTCGCGACGACCGGCAACCTGATGCGATTCATGGAATCGACCTACGACGGCTTCGTGGACAAGCGCCCCGCGGCTCGGCGCGCCGCCGCCGTCTACGGCACGCTGATCCTTGCGTTCGCCGGCGGTGCGCTGATTGGCGCCTTCGCCAGCGAGGCGTGGGGCGTGCACGCGATATGGCTGCCTGCAGGTTTTCTCGCGATCACCTTGGTCTTGTTCATCGTTGACGAACGCCACTGACCCCGACGGGGCACTGACAGCGTTTAACCCGCGTCCGTCGTGGGCATGCGAAAGCGATGTCTGATGTGCCCGCGGTGCTGTTCGACATCGACGGCACCCTGGTCGATTCGAACTATCTGCACGTCCACGCCTGGTCCCGAGCGTTTGCCGAGGAGGGAATTCCGGTGGAGGCCTGGCGAATCCACCGTTCTATCGGTATGGATGGCACGCGTCTTCTGCAGTCGTTGTCGGGTGACGCCGACGAGGATGCCCAGCAGCGGATCAAGGATCTGCACCTGCGTTATCTGAAGGAGTCCGCGCCGCTCATGCGACGCCTTCCCGGCGCGCGGGAGCTTCTGGAGCGGAGCCGGTCGCGGGGACTTCAGGTCGTGCTGGCGAGCTCGTCGAGTGAAGACGAGTTGGCGCTGTCGCTACCCGTCCTCGACTGCGACGATCTGGTCGCGGCCACCACGTCGTCGAAGGACGTCGACGTGGCCAAGCCGGAACCGAGCATCATCGAGGTTGCATTGGACCGCGCGGGGGTGGATGCCGACAGTGCGGTCTATGTCGGTGACGCCGTGTGGGACATCATCGCCTGTGACCGCGCCGGGGTGCGCGCGATCGGCCTTCTCAGCGGGGGCGTATCCGCGATGGAACTTGAAAAGGCCGGGGCCGAAGCAGTTTTCGAGAATCCTGCGGATCTGGTCGACCATTTCGACGACACCTGCCTCGCAGCGTTAGCGGGGAGTCCAGGCGACGGGTAGCCGTTTGATGCCGTGAATGAACGCCGAGTGCAACCGATCGGGTTCCTCGGTCGCGGTGAGATCGGGCAGCTGGCGGTGGAGCTCCTCGAACGCGACGGTGATCTCCCGGCGCGCGAGGTTGGCGCCCAGACAGAAGTGCGCGCCGCCACCGCCGAACCCCACATGCGGATTCGGATGGCGTCGCACGTCGAACAGCCACGGGTCGACGAACTTCGACTCATCGCGGTTGGCCGACCCGTACCACAGCGTGACCTTCTCGCCTGCCGCGATCGTCACACCTCCCAGCTCGACGTCGCGGGTGGTGGTGCGGCGCATGTACGCCACCGGCGAGGCCCACCGCACGATCTCCTCGACCGCTGTCGGCGCCACTTCGTCGTAGTGGCTCCACCAGTCGTCACGCTGTTCCGGGTAACGGCTCAGCGCCAGCACACCGTGGCTGATGGCGTTGCGCGTGGTCTCGTTGCCGGCGACGACCAGCAGGATGAAGAACGATGCGACCTCGGCGGACGTGAGCCGCTCGCCGTCGAGCTCGGCCTGTACCAGGCTGGTAGTCAGATCGTCGCCGGGGGTTGCCTGCCGGTCGTCGGCCAGGGCGGTGGCGTACGCCCCGATGTCCACGGCCACCTGGAAGAACTCGTCGAAGTCAGTCGCGATGTCAGGATCGCCGAAGCCCAGGATGACGTTCGTCCAATGGAAGACCCGTTCGTGGTCGCCTTCGGGGATGCCCATCATGTCGCATATGATCTGCAGCGGCAGGGGACCGGCGAGGTCGCCGACAATGTCACCCTTGCCGTCGGGATGGGCCTTGAGCATCTCGCCGACCAGGCGCCTGGCCCGATCGCGCACCGAATCCTCGATGAGCGCCAGCACGCGTGGGGTGAACGCACTGCGGACGATGTTGCGAAGCCGGGTGTGCCGCGGATCGTCCATCGCGATCATCGACCCGAAGTACTCAGCCAGCTCAGGGGTCTGATCGCCGATCGTGATACCGGCCGCCGAGCTGAAGATATCCGGATGCCGGCTGGCGTAGAACACGTCGTCGTGGCGGGTCACGACCCAATGACCGGCGCCGGGGGTGAATTCCTCGCCGACGAACGAATCGTGGTAGGACACCGGCGCTTCGCGCCGCAGGGTAGTGAACGCGCCGTCGCGGATATCGTCGTCCAGACCCCAGAACTCCCAAGAGCTGAGATCGACGTCGGCCAGCGGCACATCGGGAGGGGGAGTGCCGTTCACCCGGGTCGCGATTCCCACACCGGCGAGTCTACGGCCGACCCTCGTGCCCGGACCGACCCTTGGTTCGACGGCTCTCCTTCATCTCCGCCTCGAAAACATGGCGGACACCCTGCTGCAACTCGTTGCGGATCCGGCGCTCGTGATCGTGCAGCACTGCCCAGTAGTTGTCATCGAAGTCCTCGACGATCTGAAACGTCCACCGTCCGTGAAGCACGTTACGGCCCACCATGTCAGTCTCCAGCCGCTCGGCCTCCTCGTCGTGCCCGGCGGAGCGGAGCTTGTCGCACGCCTCGCCCAGCAGCAGGTCGGCGCGGCCCATCAGCTGATGAAACGAGTACAGATGACCGCGCGCACGTTCGACGAACTCCACCGCCTCGGATACGGTCCCGACAGCGTCGACCGTCTCATCACTGACCCCGTTGGGGCGACGGCCGACGTTGCCATCCCTTTCCGCTGACCGTTCACGTTCATTCACCGCGCCTGCTTACCCCGCATTACCTCCCGGCAATCGCCTGCGCACACAAAGTCGGCCGTGGTAGCACTTCATTCGTGCGCAACCCACATGCCGGCCAACCTTTTACGACCACCGACGATGAGATCGCCGAGGCGCTGCTCGACGTCAGCATCCCGACACTGATGCTGTCGCTGGTGCACATGTCGGGCGACGCCGAATTGATCCGCGGTGACCTGCGGCCGGCGGGAATCTTTCTCAACGAGGTGCAGGGCTACATGTCCGAGGAGGACAAGGCCGCGGTCCGCAAGATCGCTCTGGAGGTCATCGCCGACTACCGCGATCGCGGCTGCCCCGACCCGGAACCGGTCAGCCGCGAGCTTCTGCACGAGATGATGCAGTGGCTGGTGTGTGAGCCGGTGCCCGAGGAATACGTGCCGATGCTGCTCGAGGAGATGGAACTCGACGGCAGAGACGCCAGGGCCCAGCCTGCGCTGACGACGGCGGCGCGAGACGAGTTCCCCGTCGTCGTCATCGGCTGTGGCGAGTCCGGTCTGCTGGCTGGAATTCGCTTGAAGGAAAGCGGAATCCCGTTCACGATCATCGAGAAGAACGCGGGCGTCGGCGGCACCTGGTATCAGAACACCTACCCCGGCGCGCGGGTCGACGTGCCCAACCACTTCTACTGCTACAGCTTCGAACCCACCGATCGGTGGACGCATTTCTTCGCCGAACAGCCCGAGCTGCAAGCCTATTTCGAACGCGTGATGGACAAGCACGACATCCGCCGCCACGTGCGGTGGGAAACCGAGGTCACCGAGGTGTCGTGGGACGACGCGAGCTCCACGTGGACGGTGCGCGCCCGCGACGGCAACGGGACGACGACAGAAATGTCGGCACGCGCGGTGATCACGGCCGTCGGCCAACTCGACCGGGCGCACACCCCGACGATCGAGGGCCAGCGGAACTTCGCCGGACCGTCGTTCCACTCCAGCGCATGGGACCACTCGGTGGATCTTCGCGGCAAGCGCGTCGCCCTGATCGGCGCCGGAGCCAGCGGCTTCCAGATCGCTCCTACGATCGCGCCGGATGTCGAACAGCTCACCGTGTTCCAGCGCACCGCGCAGTGGATGTTCCCGAATTTGGGCTACCACGACGAAGTCGGCCCCGGCGTGCAATGGGCGCTGCGGCACTTGCCGTTCTACGGACGCTGGTACCGCTTCCTGTTGTTCTGGCCGTGGTGCGACAAAGGGTTCGACGTGGCGCGCGTCGACCCCGATTACCCCGATCAGCAGAGAGCGGTCAACGAGTTCAGCGAGGCCGCCCGGATCATGTTCACCGAGTGGATCACCAGCCAGATCGGCGACGATCCCGACCTGCGCGCCAAGGTGGTGCCCGACTATCCGCCGACCGGTAAACGCACGCTGCAGGACAACGGCAGCTGGCTGAAAACGCTGACACGAGACAACGTCGAACTCGTCCGAACCGAAATCGACCATATCGAGTCCGACGCGGTTGTCACCCGCGACGGCAATCGGTATCCGGCCGACGTCATCGTGTACGCGACCGGCTTCGAGCACACGAAGCTGTTGTGGCCCATGACTATTCGCGGTCGAGGTGGGGACGTTCTCGCCGAGCGCTGGGGTGAGCGGCCGTCGGCGTATCTGGGCATCACGATTCCCGGCTATCCGAACTTCTTCTGCATGAATGGCCCCGGCACGTGGCTGGCCAGCGGCGGCAGTCTGATCTTTCACTCCGAGTGCCAGATGCGGTACATCACACAATGTTTGGAGCTGTTGATAGCCGGCGGACACACGACGATGGAGCCGACTGTCGAGAAGACGACAGACTGGCACGAACGCAGTCAGGCCGAGATGCGCACGCTGGTGTGGTCGCAGCCGACGATCAAGCACTCGTATTTCAAGAACTCCCATGGCGAGGTGCACACGCTGAGCCCGTGGCGCCTCGTGGACTATTGGGGCTGGACCCGCACGCCGGACCCCGACGACTTCGTCTTCGCCTGACCCCCACCTTTGCCGCGAACGTTCCTTACCAGTCGAGATTTTGGCTGATTTTCGACGGGTAAGGAACGTTCGCGGAAATTGGCAGGGGGTCAGTCCAGCGTCCAGCCCATGTTTTTGGCGAAGGTGCGGCCGTCGTCGGACAGCGTGCCGAGCTGGTGGCTTCGCTTGACGTAATCCTGCACCATCACCAGGAAGTTCATCGGGTTGTAGGCGTCCTCTTCGTAGCTCCACTTGCCGTCGCCGGCGTATTTGAGGACGGTGATGACCGGCGACTCGTGGATGCTGCCGTCGCCGGGGTCCTTCATCCGATTCGGAATCCTCGCGATGACCCAGCCCTTCTCCTCGTCGATCGCGTACCACTCGCAGGGGAAGAACGGCATCTCGCTGCCGGGGAACATGTTCATGGTCTCAGAGATCCATTCACGGATCTCCTCGCGGCCGCTGCGGTTGCCCATGCCGTGCTCGATGTACGAGGCGTCCTCGGTGAAGTGGTCGGCGTAGCTGGCCCAGTCCCATGTCTTGGCGATCTCGACGACGGCCTCTTCGTAGCTGTGAAACGCTTCTTCGAGCTCTGCGCGTGACCATTGACCCATCGCCCGACTCCTTCGGCTCGCAGCGCAACGCCGAACCCGTTCTACCAAATGCGAGTTCGTCAGGTGGGGTGAATTCAATTGCGGCGGCGCTCGATACTGTCGCAGCCATGGCGTTGCGTCTCGACCCGCAGGTGTACACCGAACTGGCGGCGTTGCTGCAAGCACTCGGAAGGGCGGAGCCGGCGCCGGCGGGCGACGTCGAGGCCCGGCGCAGGGGCGGTCATCGGATGATGGATCTCGTCGCCGCCAACACCGCCCCCGCAGAAGGTATCGTCACCGAGACGTTCTCGCTGCCCGCCGTCGACGGCTCGGCACTGGCCGCGACGTGGTACCGCACCGCGGCAGCCAGCCAGCCGGGAAGCGCCGCGCTCTACATCCACGGCGGCGGAATGATCTTCAGCCTCGAACACATGGGTGCGATAACCGATCTCATCGTGGCTGACTACGTCGCCGCCTCCGGTGTGCCGATGCTCGTCATCGATTACCGCACGGCGCCCGAGCACCCGCACCCGACTCCGGTCGAAGACTGCTATGCCGCGTTGGCATGGCTGGTCGGGCAGGCCACCACACTCGGGGTCGATCCGGCCCGGGTAGCGGTGATGGGCGACAGCGCCGGCGGCGGGTTGGCCGCCGGTGTCTGCCTGATGGCGCGCGACCGCGGCGGACCGGCCGTGGCGCAGCAACTGTTGATTTATCCGATGCTCGACGACCGGCCCGCAGCACCCGACCCGCATATGCTGCCGTTTCTGACCTGGACCTACGACGACAACCTCACCGGGTGGGGCGCGCTGCTCGGCGACGAGGCCGGTCGCGACGGCGTCTCGCCGTACGCGGCACCGGCACGCGCGTCCGACCTCGCCGGGCTACCTGACACCTACATCGACGTCGGCGACCTCGACATCTTCCGCGACGAGGACATCGAATACGCGCGCAGACTGTCCGGCGCGGGGGTGCCCACCGAACTACATGTGCATCCCGGGTGCCCGCACATCTTCGAGACAGTGGCGCGTGGGGCGGATGTGTCCCGACGGGCGCTCGACGACCGTATCCGGCGACTCCGGGCGCTGTAGAAGGTAACGGTCGCTTAGTTTCCTCGATAACAACATTGGGGTCACGGCTTGCGCTCGACGCGTCGTGCAAGCCGGGAATGAATCATGGCGCACCCGGCGTCGATGAGGTGGGAACGATTCGGCGTCAGCGCCACCGCAGCGAGGAGTGAGGATGAAACTCGCCAGGACATTGGTCAACGCGATGGTCGTGGCTGCGCTCGGCTTCGGGTCCGCCGCCGGGCTCGGTGCGGGTGTGGCCGCCGCCAAGCCGGGACACGACATCGACCAGCCGTGCTTCCCGTTCTGCGAGAACCGCAAGGGCTGGAACGACTTCGATCACGTCGGCCACGGCGACTGGGACAAAGGCCCCTGGTGGGCCAACAACCGTCACGACTGGTGGGACGACCGCCAAGGTTCGCCGCCGTGGGGCTGGGGCCCGCCGCCGGTGTACCACTGGCCGGGCGGCCCGCCGCGGCCGTTCAACTACTGGGGTTACGACGTCAACCCGGTGTGGCATGACGGGTTCCACCAGTGGGGCATCTGGCTGTTCGGTCTGTGGATCCCGATCATCGGGATCGGCGTGACCTGATCGCGCAGGACGGTGACGAGTGCCGCCCTGCGCCACGCAGGGCGGCCGTTGCCGTCTACGGTGCGGCTTCGACGACGGCCTTGATCCGCTCCAGCGTCTTGCGCATATCGCGCTTGTTTCGCCGCGTCCGCAGCTGACCGCCCAGCACCGCGAAGATTTTGGTGAAGAGGCTGTCGTTCATCCGGAACGACTCGGTGACCTCGGTGCCGCCCTCGGTCGGGGTGAATCGGTAGTGCCAGTTGTTCACCGGGCGATCGCCGACGAGTACCTCGAAACCGAATTCGCGGCCCGGTTCGCAGGCGGTGACCCGGCACGTCGTCCAGTAGACGGGACCTATCTCGTTGCGCCGCACGTGACCACGGAACCGTGCACCCAAGGCCGGACCGGTGGCGCCGTCCAGCCATTCGGCCTCGATCACCTCCGGGGAGAACTTCCCGGTGTTGCGGACGTCGGCAACGATGTTCCAGATCTCGTCCGCCGGTGCCGCCATCGGAACCATCACCGACGCCTGCATGTCGACCTCCTCTGTGACCCTCCCACGGTAACTGTGTCTGGCGCGGAGAGGACCAGCTGAACCGCACACCGAACGGATCCGTACCTCTTAGTGTCAACCCATACGTATGTCCGGCGCAGATCGGGCCAAGGGAGGAGCCGTCATGATCCGTCGTGTAGCCCGTTTGATCAGGTCGCTGGCCTTCGTCATGGCCGCAGCTCTTGTCGCCGTTGCGCTGAGCAGTCCACCGGCGGCGCTGGCCGACGACCGCCTCGCCTTCACCGGCACGACACTGAGCGGGGCCCCGTTCAACGGGGCGTCTTTGCAGGGCAAGCCCGCTGTGCTGTGGTTCTGGACGCCGTGGTGCCCGTTCTGCAACGCCGAGGGACCGTCGGTGAGCAGCGTGGCCGCAGCCAATCCCGGGGTGACCTTCGTCGGGGTGGCCGCCCGCTCGGACGTCGCGGCCATGCAGGGGTTTGTGTCGAAATACAACCTCAACTTCACCAACCTCAACGACGCCGACGGCGCCATCTGGGCGCGCTACAACGTGCCGTGGCAGCCCGCGTACGTGTTCTACCGCGCCGACGGTACATCGACCTTCGTGAACAATCCGACGTCGGCGATGCCCCAGCAGGAACTGCAGCAGCGGGTATCGGCGCTGTCCACGTAGTCTCCGACGCCGAGTGCAGCAGGATCTGATCGGGCTCGCGTTCGCCGCCGGACTCGTCGCCGCGCTGAACCCGTGCGGTTTCGCGATGCTTCCGGCCTATCTCGCGCTGGTGGTGCGGGGGAGCGCAGCGGGCGCCCACGCCAACGCGGCGATTGCGGTAGGTCGCGCCCTCGTGGCAACCGTCGCAATGTCTTTCGGGTTTCTGGTGGTGTTCGGTGCGTTCGGATTGCTCACGGTGTCACTGGCGTCGACCGTTGCGCGGTACACGCCGTATGCGACCGTGGTCATCGGCATCGCGCTGGTCGTGCTCGGTATCGTGCTGCTGACCGGCCACGAACTTTCCGTTCTCATGCCGAACCGGCTGTCCCGCAACACATCCCGGGCCCCGACAAGCAGGCTCGGGTCGATGTTCGGCTACGGCGTGGGCTATGCGATCGCGTCGCTGTCGTGCACTGTCGGCCCGTTCCTCGCGGTGACGGGTGCCGGCGTCGGCGGGACCACGGCGATCGCCAGGCTGTGGGTATATCTGGCTTACACGGCCGGCTTCGCATTGGTCGTCGGCGCCCTGGCGGTGGCGGTGGCGCTGGCGGGCTCGACGCTCGTCGAGCGCATGCGGCGAATCTTGCCCTACGTCAACCGGATCGGTGGCCTGGTGCTGGTTCTGGTCGGCCTGTACGTCGCCTACTACGGCTACTACGAAGTGCGGCTGTTCCATCTGGGCGGCGGCGCCACCGATCCGGTGGTCGCGGCGGCCGGTCGTGTGCAGGGAGCAATAGCGGGATGGGTGCACCGGCACGGGGCGTGGCCGTGGATCGGGTTGCTCACGGCCCTCGTCGTGGTCGCGGCCCTGTGGGCGTGGCGCAGGCGGACGGTCGCTACGTCGAGACAGTCCCACGCAGATCTGGCCACGGCGGGCGACGAACCATAGCCAGCGACGCGAAGGTCGCTGCGACCAGCCCTATCAACTCGCCCATCAGTGCTACCCGGGTGGCATCGACCGCTGGAACCCACGTTGCCTCGCCGTTCTTGATGACGAATACACCGACCGGCTTGGCGGTCAGACGACACTGCGCGTCATCGGCACCGGGCCTGGAACGGCCGCGCACTTTGGCGACCGGCACAACCGTCGCGCCGTCCGCAGTGTCGAACGGCTGTCCGTAGACCTGTGCGGCGGCGGGGTCGGGCACGACCGATTCGAGCGCGTCTCGCAGTTTCATTGCGGTCCTTTCTCTCTCCAGTCGTCAAACGATGAGTTTCTCGGCCACGCGTGGTCTCACGGTGTAGTGACGTTTCGCCAATGTTCAGGAGGACGGGCATGGTGCTGGTCGCGGGACACCTCATTGTCGAGCCGCAAAAGCGTGATGACTACCTGGCGAGTTGTGTGGCGGTGGTCGAGCAGGCCAGAACTGCTCCCGGCTGCCTGGACTTCGCCATCTCGGCCGACCTGCTCGATCCGGGCCGCATCAACATTTTCGAGCGATGGGACTCCCAGCGCGCCGTGGAGGCGTTTCGCGGGAGCGGGCCCGACAGCGGGCAGACCGAGATGATCGTCTCGGCATCGGTCTCCGAATTCGGTGTGTCCGCGGCGAGGAAATTGATGTAAGGCGCCAGCAACGTCGAAGCCCCGTCAATTGGCAGTTCGCGAATTTGGCCCGCCCGAACAGCAACAGAGTTCTATATTGACAACGGCGCCAAAGAAGCCACCCGGGGTACCCAGCTCACAAGACTGGAGACAGCCATGACGGTCTCGATCTCAGATCGCGCGTTCGACGTCCACGAGCCCACACAACCGGCCACCGTGTGCACCTTGCTCCGGGAGCTGGGCATGACCCACTCGTGCGTCGAGCAGCAGAAGACCGCCCTGCGCGCTTGGCTCACAGTCCACGAGCCGGAACGGCCCCTGCGGATCAGCCTGTGTGAGAACGGCTACGGGCTTGTCCTCAAGGAGACCGACTTCAAGCGCCACAGGTGAGGGGCGCTTGCGCCTGACTGGCTTGTAACTGCTGATTCCTGCCGCGCGATAGTCCCTCTGTCGGGGCCAGACGCACGACAGGAAGCAGCGCTATGAAACTCCTCCGCCGATTCTCTTCCGCCGCAGGTGCGGCGACCCTCCTCGCAGGCCTGATCGGGGCCCTCGGTGGCACACCGACGGCGACGGCGGCACCGGAGGTGCTCAGTGTGCCGTCGGCCGCGATGGGTCGTGACATCCAAGTTCAGTTCCAGGGCGGCGGGCCTCACGCGGTGTATCTGCTCGACGGGCTGCGCGCGCGGGACGACCGTAACGGGTGGGACATCGAAACCGGCGCGTTCAGCTGGTTCGACGGCTCCGGAGTCTCGGTGGTGATGCCGGTGGGCGGCATGTCGAGTTTCTACACCGACTGGTATCGGCCCGCGGTCGGCAACGGCACGACCCAGACCTACAAGTGGGAGACGTTTCTGACATCGGAGCTTCCGGGCTGGCTGGCGGCCAACAAGGGCGTCAGCGCGTCCGGCAACGCCGTGGTCGGCCTGTCGATGTCCGGGGGAGCGGCCTTGGTGCTGGCCGCATACCATCCGGGCCAATTCGTCTACGCCGGATCGCTTTCCGGCTTCTTGAACACCTCAGACCGGCTGTGGCCGGTGCTCATCGGCGTCGCGATGGCCGATGCCGGCGGCTTCAACGCTCTCGACATGTGGGGTCCCTACGGCAGTTCGGCATGGCAGCGCAACGACCCGATGCTTCAGATCGGGAGACTCGTCGCCAACGGCACCCGCATCTGGGTCTACAGCGGCAACGGCAACCCGACGGATCTCGACGCCGGCCTGGGCAACGCCGCGATCCCCGCTCAGTTCCTCGAAGGGCTGACGATCAACACCAACAGGGCGTTTCAGGCTCGCTACGAACGCGCGGGCGGGCGCAACGGGGTGTTCAACTTCCCGCCGAACGGCACCCACAGCTGGGGCTATTGGGGCGGTCAGTTGCAAGCCATGAAGCCCGACATCCAGCGCGTGCTCGGGGCGACACCCGCCGTCTGACCTACAGGTCGCGCGACCAGTACTCGCCGACCACCTCAGCGCCGAAGCTGCTGTGGGGTTCACGTCGATCGAGCTGAAAGCCGGCCCGCTGGTAGATTCGCCGGGCCGCGGTCAGAACGTCGTTGGTCCACAACGTGATTCGGCGATAGCCGGAGCGCCTTGCGAACCGCAGGCACTCGTCAACGAGGCGGGTTCCAACGCCCGCACCTCGCGCCTGCGGTTCGACGAGCAGCAGACGCAACTGGGCGGTACCCGGCTCTTCGGAGGCCGTGCAGAAGACACAGCCGACCCGTTCACCGTCGAGTTCGGCGATCCAGGCGGCCTGCGGCGGGGCGTTGCGGTGGTCGCCGAAGTCGGCGACCACACGGGCGACGAGAACCTCGAACCTCACGTCCCAGCCGTACTCGGCGGCGTAGCGGGCGCCGTGGCGCTCGACGACCCAGCCCAGGTCCCCGGGTTCGGGGGCGCGCAGGACGAGGCCCGACGGGGGGTGCTGCTCGTCGAGGACCCGGCGAATGCGGCCCATCGCCGTCACCAGCTCGCTGCGTTGGTTCGCATCGAGCGGCTCGACCAGCTGGTCGATCGCGTCCGCCTGCAGCGAGTCGAGCGTGGCGAACGCCGCCTTGCCGGCCTCCGTGAGGCTCACCAGCCTGCGGCGCGCGTCGGTCTGCGACTGCCGCCGCTCGACGAGGCCGTCGGCGATGAAGCGGGACAGGATCCGGCTCAGATACCCGGCGTCGAGGTCGAGTGTGCGACGCAGGTCCGTCACCGCGGTCTGCCTGTTCTGGGCAAGCTCGAACAGCACGCGGGCCTCGGTCAACCCGAAGTCGGAGCCCGCCAGTTTCGGTCGCAACAACCCGAGCACGCGGGTGTAGAACCGGTTGAAATCGCGCACCTCAGCCACCGTCGACACCGGCATAGTTGACAGAGTCAACTAATAATTTGACGTTGTCAACTATATGGAAGCATGGATTTCCGGCCGGACCCGTTATCCTCGACGCAGCCACCGTCGGCCGAGCTCACGAGCCGACTGTGCCTGGACAAATCATCTAAACGCCGAAAGGCAGCACCTTGCCAGAGACACCGACGGACACTCCGAACCTGGAGCCGCACTTCGACGACGTCCAGGCGCACTACGACCTGTCCGACGACTTCTTCCGCCTCTTCCTCGATCCGACGCAGACCTACAGCTGCGCCTATTTCGAGCGCGACGACATGACGCTCGAGGAGGCTCAGCTCGCCAAGATCGACCTGTCGTTGGGCAAACTCGGCCTGCAGCCCGGTATGACACTGCTCGACGTGGGCTGCGGGTGGGGCGCGACGATCAACCGCGCGCTGGAGCGTTTCGACGTCAACGTCGTCGGCCTGACCCTGAGCCGTAACCAGCAGGCGCACGTGCAGAAACTGCTCGACAAGCAGCCCAGCCCGCGCGGCAAGCGAGTGCTGTTGCAGGGGTGGGAGCAGTTCGACGAGCCCGTGGACCGCATCGTGTCGATCGGTGCGTTCGAGCATTTCGGGCGCGACCGCTACGACGAGTTCTTCAAGAAGGCCTACGAGTCACTGCCCGCCGACGGCGTGATGATGCTGCACACCATCGTCAAGCCCAGTGACGAGGAGTTCAAGGAACGCGGGCTGCCGATCACCATGACCAAGCTGCGGTTCTTCAAGTTCATCATGGACGAGATCTTCCCCGGCGGTGATCTGCCCCAGGTGAACGTCGTCGAGGAACACGCCGTCAAGGCCGGCTTCGAGGTGAAGCTGGTCCAACCGCTGCGGTTGCACTACGCGCGGACCCTGGACCTCTGGTCAGCTGCGCTGGAAGCGCGCAAAGACGAGGCGATCGCGATCCAGTCCCAGGAGGTCTACGACCGGTACATGAAGTATCTGACCGGTTGCGCGGATCTCTTCCGCGAGGGCTACACCGACGTCTGCCAGTTCACTCTGACCAAGGGCTAGCCTCAGCTTGGATTGTGAATCTGACGACGGTTGCCGGCGTTTTCCGTCGTCCGATTCACACATCAGACTCCGAGGCCATTAGGCCCCGTCTACGCCAGCCGGTACCAGCTGCGGATCGCGGCTGCGAATTTGTCTGGGGCGTCGGACTGAACGAAGTGGCCCCCGCCTTCGACAATGACGGTGTGGTGGTCGGTGAAGGTCTGCTCCCACCGCTGCAACTCCTTATTGCCGAACGCAATGTCCGAGTTGCCCCAGATGATCAACGTCGGCAATGCCGCGACGCTTGCGAGCCCAGCTTCGACGTCGGCAAGAAATGCACGGCTAGCGGTTATCTCCCGCGGAAAGATTGCCGACGCGTCGCGCCTCGCGGGGCTGTCCAGGGCCTTTTGGTAGTGGCGCATCTCGCGGTTGGTGGGTTTGGCCAGCCGATGTCCGGCGGGGATCATGACATTGACGAACAGATTGAACTGACGAATCAGCAGACGGCCGATTGGGCTGCCCATCAGATGGGACATCACCTGCACGTGCGGGGCGCCGATGGGCCAGGCCCACGTGTTGGCAAGCACCAACCGGTCGAACACGTCGGGGCGTTTCTCAACAGCCGCCAACCCGATAGGCCCGCCCCAATCGTGGGCGACCAGCGTCACCCTGCTCAGTGCCAGCGATTCGACGAACGCGGCGAGGACCTCGGTGTGCTCTTTGGGCAGATAGCGATATCCCGACGCCGCCGTCGACAGCCCGAAGCCGGGATAATCAACTGCGATGCAACGGAATTCGTCTCGCAGGGATCCGATGGCCTTACGGTAGACGAACGACCAGGTCGGGTTCCCGTGCAAGAACAGCAGCGTAGGACCCGCACCTTCATCCACGTAGTGCACCGTGTGTCCGTCGATGTCGACGAAATTACTGTCGAACGGGAACAACTCATCGTCGACCCATGAAGGCCTTGCCATAACTGCCATATCCACCCATCCCCTGGTACTTGATATAATCAAGTTAACATTAAATTAGCAAGTGGGTGTCATGAGTCGAGACTACGGTCAGTACTGCGGACTGGCCCGGGCCCTGGACGTGGTGGGCGATCGGTGGAATCTTCTGATCGTCCGCCAACTGCTGGTGGCGCCGGCGCGCTACGGCGAGTTGCGCAACGGGCTATCCGGCGTTGCAACGAATCTGCTTACCGACCGGCTCCGCGATCTCGAAGCCGCCGGAGTCCTCGAGCGACGGCTGTCGGACGACGGCGACGCCATCACCTATGCCCTCACCGAATGGGGCGCGCAATTACGTGAACCGATCGAGGGACTCATCCGCTGGTCGGCCCCTCTGATGATCCGGGGGCCCCAGAGCGACGAATTCCGCCCGGAATGGCTGCTACTGGCACTGCCTGCACTGTTCGCCGGTCGCGTACCGCCGGACAGACCAGCGACCGTAGGGATCGCCGTCGACGACGGTATTGTCCAGCTGCGAACTACCCCTACCGGCATCGACGTAAGCATGGCCGAAGGGCGTGAGTTTGACGCAGTCCTGAAAGCTGAGGCGCCAATTGTCCTCGGCCTCGCGGCGGGACTTCTGAAACTGGATGACGTTGCCGCGCTCGTCGACATCGACGGCGACGCATCCGCTCTGCGTGCCTTCTTTAATGCGTCCGAGCAAGCGCCGAATCCGCAGTCGGTCTGGAAGTGCTCCAAATCACCGGCCGAACCTGCGCCATAGCCGCAGTGCCAGCAGCCCATTCAGGGTCGCTTGCCCAGATCGTCACTGCGGTCGGCGTAGATTTCGCCATATGAACCAAATGGACGCCGGAGACGAGAAATGGCTTCGGTCTCCGGCTGCACGAGCGTTGATTCTCGCCGCGCTGTGCATGTCGTTGGTTCTCGGCATCGTCTTCGTCGTGATCGAGGCGTCCAACAACTCGGGCGCCGGAACCCCTGCCGCGCCGATGACCGATGAGCAGTCGACGGGCCAGGTGGTGGATTCGGCGAGGCAGATCGTCGAAGCGGCTGCGCTGAAACGCGTCAGCGGCACCTCCGTTTTCCTGTCCTGTACGAGCCTGCACGATCCGCCGTATCAGGCGGCGGTCTACCTCAACTTCGCACTGCCGGAGACGAAACCGGTTGCCTATATTCGCCACGTCGGCGCCGCGATGCTGGCGCACGGGTGGCAGCAGGCGCCTGCGATGGGTGAACACTTCGGATTGAAGCTGACCAGGGACGGTGTCACGGCAACGTTTCATGAGAATCCGGACGACGCCCGATTCGGCACCATGCGCATATACGGGGAATGCCGCAACACATCCGATCACAGCAACGACAACCCGGCTTTCACCGACGTCACCGACCAGATCGACTGAAGCTGCGACCGCTGTCAGCAGGCCGAGGGATGCGACTCGCAGTACGGCGTCGTGCCGCGGAAGCGGTAACGGTGGTCTGCGACCCACCGGTAGACGGCGTCCTGGACGTTTCTCAGCCCGGGAATCCGGTAGATCAGCAGCGGAAGCCGGGTCCCGAGGGCCGCCGACGCTGCTGCATTCGCAGCCTCGGCCCCGCCGTACACCGCACCGGAGGAGTCCAGCCACCATATCTGCGTCATCAGGTCGTCCGGCGAAATCCCGAGCCGTTCCACCGTGCCGGGTTGCTGCAGCGGTTCAGTATGGGCATTGCCCGTTCGATTGAGCCTGAGCAGGAAATCCCTTGAGCGGGTGCACATCCCGCATTTGCCATCGAAGAACAACACTCCTTGCAATTTTCGACTCCCTGCGTCGTCCGGCGTATTTGTGGCCATGTACCTATTGTCCCCTCGCAGGTCCGCGAGCGGGCGGGCCTGGCGGTGGCGGGTTTGACGTGGCGTCGCGGCGACGTGCCGCCATACCGGCGAGGGCCTCGAACACCACACGGTGGGCGGCGTTCACGGTGAGTTCGGCGTGGTCGTAGGCGGGCGCGACCTCGACCACGTCGACGCCGACGACGTCGTGTTCGTAGCAGAGCTGACGAACCATGCGAAGAAGGTCGACGCTGGTGATCCCGCCTGGCTCGGGCGTCCCCGTACCGGGAGCATGCGCGGGGTCGAGTACATCGATATCGACTGACACATACAGCTTTTCGGCCTTGGCCAGCGCTTCGCTGACGGCGTCGCGCATGACGTCTTTGAAGCCGCGTTCCCAGATTTCCTGCATCGTGTGCCAGGTCATGCCCTGTTGGAGCATCCATTCGAAGGTGTCCTGCGGCGGCCAGTACCCGCGAAGACCGACCTGGACGAAGTGGGTGCCGGGCACCGCGCCCGACTCGATCAGCCTGCGCATCGGGGTGCCGTGGCTGGCCAGGTTCCCGTCGATGATGTCGGCGGTGTCGGCGTGTGCGTCGAAGTGCACGATCCCGACATGGCCGTATCCGTGCACATCGGCGACGGCCGTGGCGGCGGGCCAGGTGATGGAATGGTCGCCGCCCAATATCACCGGCACGATGCCGCGTGAGGCCACCGCGTGCACGCGCTCACGGATGTTCTTGTGCGACAACTCGGTTAGGCCGTGCGGGCAGAAGGCATCCCCGAAATCGACGACCTCCAGCCAGTCGAAGATCTCGAGGCCGTAATCCATATGGTAGGTACCCGGCTCGTACGCCGTCGCCCTGATGGCCCTGGGACCGAACCGGGCTCCCGGCCGGTTCGTCGTCGCCACGTCGAACGGCGCCCCGACGATCGCCACGTCGGGGCGCCAGGACTCGAGCTGTTCGAGCTCAGTCAGGAACGGCCGGTGGCCGAACGACGCGAGACCCGAATAAGGCAGGTCGAGCTGCTCGGCCATACCCGGCGGCAGATGCCGCCGCGGCTCGAGGTCGCGCTGATCGCCCATGCGCGTGACAGTACCGCCCGGCGCGCGACGATTCCGGCGGTACCCGAACCCCGGCTACCTGGCGACGAACTCGGCGAACCGCTTCAGCCCCGAGCCCCAGCCTTCAGCTGCGCCGACGGCGTCAGCCATGCCCTGGCCGCCATCACCGAGTCGCCAGAAGTCCTTGTGCACCACCGCAACTCGTGTCCCATCACCGTCGGCGGTGAACGATACCGACACGCGGGACGCCTTTTCGGCATCGGTCTCCAACTGCCAGGTGCCGGTGATCATCCACGCGAACGTGAAACCGGCGGGCGGGTCCCACTCGGTGACCTGACCCCAGACCGACTCACTGCCGTCTTCACAGCTGTCGTAGATCCGCCCGCCCACCCGTGGTTCGACGGTCATGCCCACGACCGGCGACGTCGCGAGATGGTGCTCCGCAGGCCACCATTCGGCCATTCGATTGGTGAAGAGGTCGAACGCGCGCTCTGGCGTCGCGGCAACGGTGACTTCGCGACGGACATCGGTGATCGTGGTCATTATTCGTCTCCTGCGTTGTTGGGCTGGGTATTGGCGCCTTCGCTTTCGACGAACGCGGCGAACGCCGAAAGCGCATCGCGCCACATGACATCGAGCCACTGCCGAAGTACCTCGAAGCCGTCAGTGGTGACGGTGTAGACGCGACGGGTTCCCACGGCATGGGACGTCACGATGCCGGCGTCTTTGAGGATCTTCAGGTGTTGCGAGACCGCGGGCCGACTGATCGGCAGTTGGTCGGCGATCTCCTGAACCGACGACGGCTTGCGGCGCACCAGATCGAGCACTTCCCGCCGAGTCGAATCGGCAAGGGAGTCCAAGACCACTCCGTAAGTCACCACTTACCGTTCCTATCAGCTTACGGATGAGCGGTCAAGCGATACCATCTGCGACGTGACCGCGCCGGAGTCGAGCCTGCACGACAACGGCGACTCGCGGGCTCAGCGACCTCCCGAGAGCGGCGAGCGGCGCCCCGCCGGATGGCAGCGGGCGATGCGGTGGACTGCGTGGCTCGGTTTTCTCGGGCTGGCGATCGCCAACTCGCAGAAAGCCGCGTTCTCCGGCGTGGAGTTCGTTGCCCTTGCGGTGGCTATCGGCGTCAGCATTTTCTGCGTGGCGCGGCCGCTGGGCGGTCCGCAGGTAGACCTGTCCGAGCCCGCCCACATGCTGGGTGCTTTCGTGTCGCGGACCAATTGGGCCCTAGTCCTGATCGGTGCCGTGCTGACGGTGGGCGGCGTCGCGGCCACCGGCGCCATCGTCTACGACATGTCAACCGGCCGCGCCGATTTCGGCGACGTCGTCCGCGATATCGCGGTGTTCGCCGAGGGCTGGTTCGTCGAGATCGTCATGCGCGGGTTCTACGATGCCGAGTTGGAGAAGACCCACGCCTATGCACTGTTCGTCCTCCTGTTGCCCGGCCTGCTCCTGCTCTGGTACAACTTGATCGCGTTCTTCAAGCGAGGCAACGAGTTTCGAGTGGACAATGACGGCTCGGTGGCGGTACGAACCGGTGACACGTGGTCGGCGCTGTTGGAATACGAATATCCGACGGTGACTGCTGACGGCACGACGATCGACTTCATCGCCCCACCACCGGGTGGCCGCGTGAGCCTTCCGCAGCATCGCGTCTTCTCGCGCGAGTACGGCGTCCGGCTGCCGGCCAAGACCAACGCGGAGTATTTCCGTCGTCGGCTCTGCAGCCGTGGCTTCGACCTCGATCCAGACTCGGTCGGCGATCACTTCACGGCGCGCCGGAGAACCTAGGCGCCGGGTCACCGATCAGCAGTGCGCGAGAGCCATTGCCGGTCAATTCTTTTCAACATCTGCGGGTACACGATCCCGTACCGAAACGGCGTGATGAACGCCATGTAGGCGTGGCCGAGCAATCCGTTGGGCTTCACCAGGATCGCCATCTGACCGCGGTAGCCGCCCCCGTCGTCCGGTACCCAGCCGAGGTGGATGACGCCGTGGACCGTCTTGTTGATGATTTCTGCTGCCCACTCGTCGTCGAGTTGGTAAAGGGGAGTGAAGCCCATCGTCGGCTGCACGGTGGAGGGACAGCCGCGCAGATCGGCGGGCAATCGCTGACGCAGGCTCGGCCGCGTGGGATCGTCGCCGGGCCGATCCCATCCGAACACCGCGCCGAGGGCTTCCCGGATCGCGAACAGTATTCCGACCATCGAACACCGGTGCGCATCGAAAGACGCCATCCCCGACAGCAGCCGGGGGAAGTCGTCCGGGCCGCCGGGAGTGGGCAGCGCCCACACGTCCTCCAGTCGGAAATCTCGGGTGAGCTCGTGGATGCGCCACGGCCGCGAAAAGTGTGCGTCGCTGGGCAGTTTCATCGAACGCCTCCTACACGATTCACGTTAACATACGTACATGCACGTATCTGGGCGTGAATCCGACGCACGACCACGCACGCAGGCCGAACGTCGAGCACGTACCCGGGCCGCCCTCCTCGAAGCCGGGGCGAAGGGCTTCTCGCGCTACGGGTACGGCAATCTCGTGCTCGAGAAGGTGGCCGCCGACGCCGGGTACACCCGCGGGGCGCTGTACCACCTGTTCAGCGGCAAAGAGGAGCTCGCTGTCGCCGTGGTGGACTGGGTCGCCGAGAGCTGGGAGCGGGAGGTGTGGGAACCCGCGCAACGCATGACGACACCCGTCGACGTCCTGGTTGCGCTCGGGCGCGGCCACATCGTCTTCTGCCGCCGCGACATCGCCCGGGTGATGATGGCGTTGCGAGTGGAGTTCGATGGCCGTGAACACCCTGTCGGTACCAGAGTCGCCGACATCGGTAAGGACCTCGCCGCGAGATTCGGCGCCGTGATCTCCGCCGGCAGGCGGGACGGGTCGATACCGCCAGGACCGCCGGCGAAGACGCTAGCGGCCGGGCTCACCGCCGCCGTGGAAGGGCTGGCGATCCACCTCGCGGGTGCCCGATACGACGAGATGATCGCGGATCGGTTGGTCCGCGGCCTGCTGGGCGTCAACGCCGATTGACGGTCCCGGGCACACTGACAACCGTGCACTTGATCGCTTACGCGGACATTCAGGCGGCCGCCGACCGCATCGCGGGCGACGTCGTCCGGACCCCGCTCATCCCGGCGCTGTGGGCCGACCCCGAGCGGCCGATGTGGATCAAGCCGGAGAGCCTGCAGCCGATCGGCGCGTTCAAGATTCGCGGCGCTTTCAATGCGATCGGCAAGCTGACGGATGACGAGCTGGCGCGAGGCGTGGTCGCGTACTCCAGCGGCAACCACGCGCAGGCGGTGGCGTATGCCGCGGCGGCGTACGGCATACAAGCGCACATCGTCATGCCCCGTGAGACACCGCAGGTGAAAATCGCAGCCACCCGCAACCGGGGCGCGCACGTGGTGCTCTGCGGACCGGGCGAGCGCGAGAAGGTCGCCGCGGACGTATTGCAGCGAACGCACGGGGTCCTGATACCGCCGTTCGACCATCCCGACGTCATTGCGGGGCAGGGCACGATCGGCCTGGAGATCGCCGACGACCTTCCGGACGTCGCCACTGTGCTGATACCGGTCAGCGGCGGTGGTCTGGCTTCAGGGGTCGGCACCGCGATCAGGGCGAGATGCCCGAACGCCAAGGTTTTCGGCGTCGAGCCCGAACTGGCGGCCGACACCGCAGAAGGTTTACGGCGTGGCCGCCGAGTGGATTGGTCGATCGAGGACCGTAACCGCACCATCGCCGACGGCCTGCGGTCAATGCCCTCGGAGTTGACCTTCGCTCATCTTCAGAAGGTGCTTGACGGCGTGATCACGGTGTCGGAGAACGAGATTCGCACCGCAGTGCGCGAACTCGCCGTCAAAGCCCACCTCGTCAGCGAGCCCAGCGGCGCGATCGCACTGGCCGCGTATCGACAGGGCGGAACGCCGCCGGGCCGAGCGGTGATGGTTTTGTCCGGCGGCAATGTCGATCCGTCGACTCTGGCCGACATCTTGATGGACTGAAACCTCAGCAACTTTTCTAGGTTTGCTAACTCGTGACTCGGCTGTGGTCGTAATGGGAGACGCGGCGCGCCCGATTTGCTCGGCATCGAGTTGGCGGCAGCGGCGGTGCTCCGGAGGGGTCCGCATTGCGAAATCCATGTAGTCTCACCCCCGTTAGGTGACCAAGACCACGCCCATAAAGAGATGTCCCGAGGGGGTGCGGATGGACGCGGTGCTCGGACTGTCGATGACGCCGACCACCGTTGGACTCGTCCTCGTCGAAGGCCAGGACGCCGACGGCGCCACCATGGACAAGGACGAATTCGCGGTGTACGACCGGGGACTCGTCAGCGCCGTGAACACTTCGGAAAAGGCCGCTGCAGCCGTGATGCGCACCGAGGCGATCGCTGCGGCGCGTGGCCACCGTCTTCACTCGATCGGCGTCACCTGGAGCGAGGACGCCGACACCGAGGCGTCACTGCTGTTGGAGTCGCTCTCGGAATCCGGATTCGACAACGTCGTCGCGGTGCGGCTGCCGGAAGCCACCGAAGCGCTGGCCCGCGGAATCGCTGGAGTCATCGGTTACGAGATCACCGCGGTCTGTGTGATCGAACCCGATGCGGTCATCGTGCTCGTGGTCGACATGGCCGACGGCGCGGTGCAGACCGCGGTCAACCATGCCGTCACCACCGACGAGGACCTCGCCCGGTGGTTGAGCGCGATTTTCGCTCAGGCCGAGTGGCAACCCGAAGCGCTGGTCCTGGTGGGCTCGGGCAGTGACCTCGAGGGGATCACTCCTCATCTCGAAGACGTGCTCGCAGTGCCGGTGTTCGTGCCCGCGGAAGCCCAACTGGCACTTGCCCGAGGCGCGGCGATCGCCTCGACCCACGGGCCGGACCACTTTCTCGACGAGGCAGGCGAGGATTTCCGCCGCGGGCCGACCGCCGCCAGGCAGCCCTCGCTGTTGCCGCGCTTCGGCGCCGCCGGCGCGATGCTTGGTGTCGGTGTGGTGACCTTCGTGGTGTCGGGATCGTTGGCGATCGGGCTACACCTGACGTCGGGGTCGAGCACGAAACCGGCCGAAAAGCCGCCAGCGGCAACCACATTGGAAGCATCTACGGCGGTCAAGGCGGTGCAGCAGGCACCAGCCGCCCCGCCGCCGGTCGAGGTGGCGCTGCCTGCACCGCCGCCGCCAGCGGAGCCTCCGCCGCCGCCGGTATACGAAGTCGAACCGGTGCCCGTCGCTGATCCCGTGCTGCCCGAGGCGCCTGCGCCCGACCCGCTGGCACCCGTAGACGGATCTGTTCCCCAAGGTGTGATCGCCGCCAATGGTGTGCCCCTGCCGCCGGGGATCACCGACCCGGCCCCCGGCCTCGTTCCCGCCCCCGTGACACCCGTTCCAGAGCAGAAGCCCGGAATCCTGCGGCGGCTCAAGGACAAGATCGCAGGCATCGGTCAACCGGACGAACCGGCGCAGGCCCCCGTCGATGTGGTGCCGCCGCCGCAGGATCCACTGGTGGCGCCACCGGCTGGATAACGCCCGCTAGGTCCGGTGCGCGCGTTGCGCTGACCATTGACCGCCTGCGCCTACCGGCCAATGTGCCTGTGGCAGAGCATATTTCGCTGAACTTCTTCTCAGCGGCCGCAGTAGGCCGAGGCATCGCAGAGCCAACGTCATTGTCGCAATGGGCGAATTCGCGGTGCCGGTGCCCGTCGCGCTGATTCGTGCGCTCGCTAATGCGCTCGCCGTTGCTCACGCAGCACCATCAGGGTCAGTCACGGCGATTCGATCAGCGACCACGCCTGCCCAGTCGACGTCGTGGCTGTGGTGATGGCGTGGGGTTCCGGCGCTCGAGCGATTCGCCAGTTTCGTCGAAGAATCCGCGCTAACCTTCATCCATCCGGCCACACACGCCGACCGTCCCCGCCGGGCCCGGCTCTTACAACCGTCGACTGGACGCATCCTGGCCCTCGCCGGGACAGGAACGGGCAGGCCGGCGCCCTCGTACATCGCGTGCCTGCCTATTTGCTGTGCGCCATACAGACTGCGGCGACAGGACACGCTAGAAAACTTTGCCGAAACCCCTGATTGACCGCCAAGACCTTCAGTATGGTTTGGACGGTTCCACTCATTCGACAAAGCGGTCAGGAGGATTGTGAGTATCAATCCATTCGACGATGAAAACGGCAGTTTTTTTGTGTTGGTCAACGAAGAGGAGCAACACAGCCTCTGGCCGACTTTCGCCGACGTTCCAGCTGGCTGGCAGGTGGTTTACGGCGAGGCGGATCGCGCTGCATGCCTGGACTTCATCGAACAGAACTGGCCCGACATCCGGCCGAAAAGTCTACGAGACAGGCTGGCTGAGGCCCCAGGTTCTGGTAGGTAAACCGTTCGGCTAGGGGGAGTCCGATGGAACCTACTCAGGGGGCACTTCAGCGTGCGCGCCGGCAGCCGGCCGGATCTGATGACGCGGCGTTGCCGGTCACACGCGGCCAGCTGGACATTTGGCTCGCACAGGAAACCGGTATCGCCCACACGGAATGGCAGCTCGGCTTATTCGTGCGCATCGAGGGTCCGGTACAACGCGACGCGCTCGAGTGGGCGATCCGCCGGGTGGTCCACGAAGCCGAACCAGGGCGGGCCGCCTTTTTCGAGGTGGACGGCCGAGTCTTCCAACGTGCAGTCGATTATCCGGATGTCGAACTTGCTTTCTACGACCTGACCTGCGCGAGCGACCCCGAGCAGGAAGCCCGGAGCATCGCATTATCGATTCAACGGACGCCAATGCCGTTCAGCGGCCCGCTGTTCAAATTCGCGTCATTTCAAACGCGTCCCGATGAATACCATTTGTTCGCCTGCTGTCATCACATCGTCACAGATGCGTCCGGGCTGGCGATAGCTGGGCACCGGATTGCCTCTGTCTACTCAGCAATTGTTTCCGGCACGCCTGTCCCACCTGCGATCTTCGGGTCATTGCAGGACCTGGTTGACTCGGAGTTGGCCTACGAGGCCTCCAGCGAATACCTCGACGACGAAGCTTACTGGACCCGCAACCTTCCATCGGAAGTCGCAACGCCCTACAAACTGCCTCAGTCACCGGGAGCCGCGGGCGAGTACGAATCGGATCGGCCTGCGTCGCCCGTTCGATTGGATCCGGCGCTGCTCCGCCGAGTTCAGGATCAAGCCCATCGGTGGGACGTGCCTCGATCATCGGTCATCACCGCGGCGTGCGCGCTCATGGTTCGCGGGTGGTCCACCGAAGGCTCAGAGGTGGTGCTCGACTTCCCGGTCAACAGGCGAGTGCGTCCGGAAACAAAGACCCTCCCCGGGATGGTCGCCGGCGTCGTGCCGCTGGTATTGCGGGTTTCACCGGAATCCACCGTTACGAGTTTTTGCGAGCACGTGGACATCCGAATCAGAGAAGCGCTGCAGCATCAGCGGTTTCCGGTCCAAGCCCTAGAGCGTAAAGCGCGCAGCCGCGGCCCCCTTCAATCGGCCGACCGCGTGAGTGTCAATTTCATTCCTTCCACGATCAACCTCACGTTCGGTGGTCTCCCGGCATCGGCGTCGTATATCAATCCTGATCCCGTGGCCGACGGCTTCGGGTTGATCTTCCTCAACGCCGGTGACGACCTCTATCTCAGCACGGCGGGCGTTGGGCAGCCATTCTCCAACTTTGATGTCGCCGATCTTGCGGGCCGCCTACAGCAGGTGTTGGCGGCGATGATCGACGATCCCCGGCGGCGGCTCTCGTCGATCGACCTGCTCAGTCTCGGTGACCGTGGCGAGCTGGAGCTCTGGGGCAACCGGGCGGTGTTGACCCCGACGGTGGGCATGCCCGTGTCGGTTCCCGAGATGTTCGCCGAGCAGGTACGCCGTGCCCCGGAAGCGATCGCGTTGACGTGCACAGGCCGCTCCATGACGTACCACGAGCTTGATCAGGCGTCAGACCGGCTGGCGCACCTGTTGGCCGAACAGGGTGCGGGCCCGGGTAAGTGTGTGGCCCTGATGTTTTCGCGACGCGCCGAGGCGATCTTGGCGATGTTGGCGGTACTCAAAACCGGCGCGGCCTATCTACCGATCGACCCGGCGCATCCCGCGTCTCGAATCGAGTTCATGCTCGCCGACGCCACGCCGATGGCCGCCATCACGACCACTGAGCTGACTGCGCGGCTGGACGGATACGACCTGGCGGTCATCGACGTCGAAGACCCGCGCATCGACAGCTACGCAGGCATCGACTTGCCCGTGCCCGCAGCCGATGACTTGGCCTACGTGATCTATACCTCGGGCACTACCGGTGTTCCTAAAGGGGTGGCCATCACCCATCGCAACATCACGGAGCTGATGGGTTCGTTGGATCCGGATTTGGCGGGGCCGGGGCAGGTGTGGTCACAGTGGCACTCCTACAGCTTCGACATCTCCGGCTGGGAGATTTACAGCGCCCTCCTGCATGGCGGGCGGCTGGTGGTGGTGCCGGAGTCGGTGGCCAGCTCACCGGAAGCCTTCCGCACCTTGCTCATCACCGAGAACGTCAGCGTCTTGAGCCAGACCCCTTCGGCTGTCGGGATGTTGTCGCCGGAGGGCTTGGATTCGGTGACCCTGCTGGTGGGCGGCGAGGCGTGCCCGCCGGAGGTGGTGGATCGGTGGGCGCCCGGACGGGTGATGATCAACGAATACGGCCCGACCGAAGCGACCATGTGGGTGGCCTTGAGTGCGCCACTGACTGCGGGGTCGGGTGTGGTGCCGATCGGGCCGCCGGTTCCGAAGGCCGCCTTCTTCGTGCTGAACGGATGGTTGCGGCCGGTACCGGCCGGTGTGGTCGGCGAGTTGTATCTTGCGGGCCCCCAACTTGCATGCGGGTATGTGCGTCGGGCCGGTCTGACCGCATCGCGCTTCGTAGCCTGCCCGTTCGGCGGTTTCGGCGAGCGGATGTATCGCACCGGAGACCTGGTGTACTGGGGCGCCGACGGGCAACTGCGGTATCTGGGCCGCGCCGATGAGCAGGTCAAGATCCGCGGGCATCGCATCGAACTCGGTGAGGTGCAAGCCGCGCTGAACGCCGTCGACGGAGTCGAGCAGGCAGCCGTGATCGCGCGTGAAGACCGGCCCGGCGACAAACGCCTGGTGGGGTATGTCACCGGCACGGCCGAGCCATCCGAGATACGCAGTCAGCTGG
>LZSH01000310.1 GCA_001665255.1 Mycobacteriaceae bacterium 1482268.1
TCGGGCCGTGACACGCCCCGATGTCGACGACGAGCCACCAGGGCCGTGGCACAACTCGACGAGCGCCGTGGTCGGCGCCAGCGCGGCGGGCATCGCCGTCATCGGCGTCCTGGTCGCGGCCGTCATGTACGTGACCGGACGAGACGAGCCCAGCCCGCCGGTCACCTTCATCGACCCGTCGTTCTCGTCGACCGCCTCCCATACGCCGACCACGACGACCACGGCCACCATCACGAGCACCGCCCCGGTGTCCACCACCGAGATCAACGCTCCCCTGACGCCGCCGTCGACCACCGGTTCGTCGGACACCACCAGCAGCAGCGGAACCGAATCGTCTCCCAGCTCCCCGACGTTCACTCGCCGCCCTCGTGAGAACGACGGCAGCCCCACCAGCAGGAACCGACCGCGCACCAACATCACCCGCACATTGCTGCCCCAGCAGCCCGGCTGATCACCCACCGCCTACCATCGGTCCCCATGGCGAAAAACGGACCCCCGGACGACCCGAACTACTACTCGGACGACGAGCCCACCGCCTACTCAGCCAACTACGGCGGCGACTACGGCGGCTATGACCAGCCCGGCGTTCCGCCCGAAGAGCCGGTGCCCTGGTATCGCAGGCCCGCGGCACTGATCGGGTTCGGCGCGCTCGTCGCCCTGTTGATCGCAGCCATCGTGTGGCTGTCGGTCAGCCTGCTGTCGGATTCCTCGGACAGCACCGACACCACGACCAGCACCACCACGACGACGACCACCACGACGTCGACGTCGGCGCCGGCTGTCGCGCCAACCGAGACCGTCACCGAAACGACCACGCCTCCGAACACGGAGACGACGACCGAGCCGCCGACCACGACGACCGAGCCCAGCGTGAGCACGTCGATCAGTACGTCGGTCAGCACGAGCGTCAGCACCGTCACGGTCTCGCCGCCACCGAGCAATCCGCGGCTCCCGCAGATCCCGCAGATTCCGGGTCTGCCGGGCTCCGGCGGCTAGCGTCTGGCGGCGTATTCGGCGACCATCGCCTCGGCGCTGCGCACCGCGGCGCGGCAGGCCCGCGTGGTGAACGGGTCGTTGAGCGGGTGGTCCGCCCGCCTTCGCCACCGCTGGGCGGCCGCGAACGCGGCCCGGGGTCCGTCGGCAAGGTCGTCCGGTGACAGGCCCAGCCTGCTGGCCGCATCGGTTCCCGAGCCGCCGATGATGCGGCGTAGCGATGCCATCTCGTCGCTGTTCAATGTCGTTGGCCGCGAGCGTAACTGGCTCAGCAGCCGCAGCTCCTCGAAGGCGTGGGTGTCGGCGAGTAGGGGGTCGATGTCGGCGATGATGTACGGGGTGGCGTAGATCGGGTTGTTCTGCACGAACTGCCGCAGCGACAGCAGCGCGGTATGTGCCTTCAGCAGATCCGAGCGCTGGGCGAACTGCTGATCGATGACGTCGCGCAGCGCGACCAGGCCGCTGCGCTCGAGCAGTTCGTCGGCCAAGCCCACCGAATCGGTGATGCCTGCGCGCAATACGGCGATCGAGATGCGCAGGCCGAACATGCCGAACCGGTCGAGCAGCGCCGCGCGGGTGGCGGCATCCACCGGCAGCTCGGAGTCCTCGCGGACGAACCGGTCGACCGACAGCATGGCCTTGGCCAGCTCGGCGGCGTCCACCGCGGCGAGCTTCTCCAGCGCGACGTATTCGCTCTGCCGCAGGGTGCGCGCGGTCAGCGCCAACAGCCCCGATACGGGAACCACCGCCTGGCAGATGCCGGTCTTGTCCATTTCAGCGGTGAACCGCTTCGCCACATCTCGGGCCGAGAGCATCGCGTCGATACGCCCCGCACCGATCTCGTCGGCCCGCGACGCCACCGAGGCCACCCGCATCGTGACGTGGTTCCGCCACGGCCCGACCCCGAAGGTCACCGCGAACC
>LZSH01000311.1 GCA_001665255.1 Mycobacteriaceae bacterium 1482268.1
GACGCCGATCAGCCGTCTGCTCGTGCTCATCGGTAACGCGTTGACGCCGGGGCGTGGTTTCCGCAACGGGCCGTTCGCGTCGGAGATCGAACTGCGCGAGGTCGTCGACCTCGCCCAGCAGAGCGGCGTGGTGGCCGACGACGAGCGACGGATGATCCAATCGGTGTTCGAACTCGGCGACACCCCAGCACGCGAGGTGATGGTGCCCCGTACCGAGATGGTCTGGATAGAGAGCGACAAGACGGCCGGCCAAGCCACGTCTCTCGCAGTGCGCAGCGGACATTCCCGTATCCCGGTCATCGGTGAGAACGTCGACGACGTCGTCGGAGTCGTCTATCTGAAGGACCTGGTCGAGCGCACCTATTACTCGACCAACGGCGGACGCGACACCAAAGTCTCGGCCGTGATGCGCCCCGCCGTGTTCGTGCCCGACTCCAAGCCGTTGGACGCGCTGCTGCGGGAGATGCAGCGCGACCGAAACCACATGGCGCTGCTGGTCGACGAGTACGGCGCGATCGCCGGGCTGGTGACGATCGAAGACGTGCTTGAGGAGATCGTCGGCGAGATCGCTGACGAGTACGACAGCAACGAGGTCGCGCCCGTCGAGGAGTTGGGCGACAGGCGCTACCGGGTGTCGGCGCGGCTGCCGATCGAGGATCTCAGCGAGCTGTACGGCATCGAGGTCGACGAGGACCTCGACGTCGACACCGTCGGTGGCCTGTTGGCGCTCGAACTCGGCCGCGTTCCGCTGCCCGGCGCCGAGGTCACCTGGGACAAGCTGCAGTTGCGGGCTGAAGGCGGCCGCGACCATCGAGGGCGGGTGCGCATCGGCACCGTGCTGGTCAGCCCTGTCGCGTCGGAGCTGGAAGGTGACAATGACTGAACTCGACGCCGAAGACGCCAAGCTGGTGACGCTGGCGCGCGGAGCGATGGGCCGCGCCGAGGCGGGCAGCGGTGCCGCTGTGCGTGACCAGGACGGCCGCACCTATGCGGGCGCCCCGGTGCGGCTCCACGCGCTGGAGCTGACGGCGCTGCAGGCCGCGGTCGCCGCCGCCGTGTCGAGCGGCGCGACGGGCCTCGAGGCGGCCGTGCTCGTCGGCGGATCGGACGACGACCCGGGCGTCGCGGCCGTGCGTGAGTTATCTGCCGACGCCGCGATCGTCGTCACCGACCGGTCCGGCTCGCCGTTGTGAGCGAATTCCGTTCCGGCTTCGTCTGTTTCGTCGGCAGGCCCAACACGGGAAAGTCGACGCTGACGAACGCGCTCGTGGGCGCCAAGGTGGCAATCACGTCGAACCGCCCGCAAACCACGCGCCACACCATCCGCGGGATCGTGCACCGCGACGACTTCCAGATCGTGCTCGTCGACACTCCGGGCTTGCACCGCCCGCGGACACTGTTGGGTCAACGCCTCAATGATCTTGTCCGGGATACGTATTCGGAGGTAGACGTCATCGGGCTGTGCATTCCCGCCGACGAGTCGATCGGGCCGGGGGACCGGTGGATCTACGACCAGATCCGCGCCGTCGCGCCGAAGACCACTCTGGTGGCGATCGTCACCAAGATCGACAAGGTGCCGCGGGACCGGGTGGCTGCGCAGCTGGTCGCGGTCAGCGAGCTGGTCGGCGGGAACGCCGAGATCGTGCCGGTGTCGGCGACGACGGGTGAACAGGTCGACGTGCTGATCGGTGTGCTCGCCGATCAACTACCGCCGGGGCCGGCGTTCTATCCCGACGGTGAACTGACCGACGAGCCGGAGGAAGTGCTGATGGCCGAGCTGATCCGAGAAGCCGCACTGGAAGGGGTCCGTGACGAGCTACCGCACTCGCTGGCGGTGGTGATCGAGGAAGTCACTCCCCGCGAGGGTCGTGATGATCTGAACCCGCTTGTCGATGTACGCGCCAACCTCTTCGTCGAGCGGGACAGCCAGAAAGGCATCGTGATCGGCAAGGGCGGTGCGAGGCTGCGCGAGGTGGGCACCGCCGCGCGCACGCAGATCGAGAAGCTGCTCGGCACGAAGGTCTATCTCGACTTGCGCGTCAAGATCGCGAAGAACTGGCAGCGCGACCCCAAACAGCTTGGCCGCCTCGGCTTCTGAGCGATTTCAGGCCGGCTCAGTCCACCACGGGTCGGGTTGCTTGGTCACCCAGCCATTCACCGCCTCTAGCTCAGCGGCGAGCGAGATCAGCAGCGGCTCGCTGTCGGCAGGACCCATTAATTGCACGCCGATGGGTAATCCCTCCGACGTGAAGCCGGCGGGCACATTGATAGACGGCCACCCCAGCAGGTTCCACGGCCACGTCGCGGGGCAGGCCCGAATCATCGCCCGGTCTGTGGAAAAGCCACCGCGCTTGTCGAAGTGGTCCACCGCGGGCGGCGGCAGCGCGGTGGTCGGCGCCAGGATGACGTCGACCAGGTTGAAGACGTAGCCGACGCGGCGCTGTGCCGCGGCTTCTTTCGCCCGAGCCTTGCGCAGCGCGCTCTCCGAAAGCAGCCGCCCCATGCGGAGGTTCGCGACGGTGCGGCGGTCAAGTTCGACGTCGTGGCCCAGGCGATCGGCCCAGTCCAGCAACCCCGACGTGGACCGGGACAGGAAGTTCCACGACATCCCGACGGTGTATTCGGGATCGGCCGCGACGATGGTGTGGCCGAGCTCGGTGAGTTGCTCACCGACGGCTCGTAGCGCCTCCCAGATTTCGCGGTCCAGCTTGGGCCGAAAGACGTTGAACGGAAACTTCGTCGACAGCGCGACCTTCAGCGGGCCGGGGGCCCGGCCGACGGCTTCGGCAGCCTGAATGGGCGAGGGTTTGTGCCGGTCGCCGTCGACGTTGCCCGACGCGGCGTCGAGCAACAGGGCCGCATCCGTGACGGTCCGGGCCAGCACGCCGTTGACGGTGATGCCGTTGAACGCCTCGGGCAGCGGCCACGTCGAAATCCGGCCCCGCTGAGGCTTGATGCCGACCAGATGTGTCCACGCCGCGGGGATTCGGACGCTGCCCGCGCCGTCGGATCCGATCGCCCCGGTAACCAGCCCCGCGGCCACCGCGGCCGCGCTGCCTCCGGACGAGCCGCCGGGAGTGTGGTTGCGCGACCACGGATTTCGCGTGTGTCCGAACGCGGGCCCGCTCGTAAACGGCCACTGGCCGAGCTCGCAGGTGTTCGTCTTGCCGACGATGACCGCACCTGCGGTGCGCAGCCTGCGCACAACTTCGGCGTCGGCGACCGCCGATCGCACCCGGCCCGCCGCGCCGAACATCGTCGGTGTGCCGGCCACGTCGACGTCGTCCTTGACTGCGATCGGTATGCCGAGCAGTGCGGCCTGCTGTCCGGCGGCTCGTCGCCGGTCGGCCCTGGCGGCGTCGGCCAGCGCCTGCTTGCGCATGACCACGCGAAACGCGTTCAGTGTCGGCTGGCTGGCCTCGATGGCGTCCAACGACTGCCGAACCAGTTCAACCGACGTCACGCTGCCACTGGCCAGCCGATACAGCAGGCTGGTCAAGGTGGGAAACCTGGATTCGTGCGCAGAGAATGCGGGAAGTACGGGGGACACGGCCATCGATGTCGACAATATCCCGGCGCTGCTTACCGGCTCTGTCGGCACACGGTGAGAAACTGGGCTGATGCGCTTGTACCGCGATCGGGCGGTGGTGCTTCGCCAGCACAAGCTCGGTGAGGCTGACCGGATCGTCACCCTGCTCACCCGTGAGCACGGGATGGTGCGCGCCGTCGCCAAGGGGGTTCGGCGTACCCGCAGCAAGTTCGGTTCCCGCCTGGAGCCGTTCGCGCATATCGACGTCCAACTGCACCCTGGCCGCAATCTCGACATCGTCACCCAGGTGCAGGCCATCGACGCGTTCGCCGCCGACATCGTCAGCGACTACGGCCGCTACACCTGTGCATGCGCCATATTGGAGACCGCCGAACGGCTGGCGGGCGAGGAGCGCGCACCGATGCCCGCGCTGCACCGGCTGACGGTCGGAGCGTTGCGCGCGGTGGCCGACGGCAGCCGTCCGTGGGAACTCGTGCTGGACGCTTACCTGCTGCGCGCCATGGGAATCGCCGGATGGGCGCCCGCGCTCACCGAGTGCGCCCGGTGTGCCGCGCCGGGTCCGCACCGGGCGTTCCACATCGCGGCGGGCGGCAGCGTATGCGTGCACTGTCGGCCGTCCGGTTCGACGACGCCGCCGCAGGCCGTCCTCGACCTGATGTCGGCGCTCTACGACGGCGATTGGGACATCGCCCAGGCGTCGCAACAGTCGCACCGCAACCAGGCCCGCGGCCTGGTTGCGGCGCACCTGCAGTGGCACCTCGAGCGTCAACTTCGCACATTGCCGCTGGTCGAGCGGGTCTACCGGGTTGATCGCGCGGTCACCGAACATCGCGTGTCGCTGTTCGGGCAGGATGTCACCCGTGGTAGTGAAAAGGAAGGGACAACGGCCGTCGACGGCTATCCACCCTCAGCTGCCTCCGGCGCCTGACGACTATCCCACCTTCCCGGACAAGTCGACCTGGCCCGTCATCTTCCCGGAGTTGCCACCGAACACCAACGGCCGGTTCGCCCGGCCGCCGCAGCACACGTCGAAGGCCGCCGCGCCCAAGATTCCCGCCGACCAGGTGCCCCAGCACGTCGCAGTCGTCATGGACGGCAACGGCCGCTGGGCCACCCAGCGGGGACTGGGCCGCACCGAAGGCCACAAGATGGGTGAAGCGGTGCTCATCGACATCACTTGCGGCGCCATCGAAATCGGCATCAAGCATCTGACCGTCTACGCATTCTCGACGGAGAATTGGAAGCGCAGCACCGAGGAAGTCCGCTTTCTGATGGGGTTCAACCGTGAGGTGGTACGCCGCCGGCGGGAGAACCTCAACGACATGGGCGTGCGGATGCGTTGGGTCGGCTCGCGACCGAGGATGTGGCGCAGCGTGATCAAGGAGTTCGACATCGCCGAGCAGATGACGGTCGGCAACGACGTCATCACGATCAACTATTGCGTCAACTACGGTGGCCGCACCGAAATCGTCGAGGCTGCAAGGGAACTCGCGCAGGAGGCGGCGGACGGAAAGATCAACCCGAACCGGATCAGCGAGGCGGCGTTCGCCAAACATTTGCACCGGTCGGACATTCCCGACGTCGATCTGTTCATCAGGACCTCGGGGGAGCAGCGCGCAAGCAACTTCCTGCTGTGGCAGGCCGCCTACGCCGAATACGTCTTCCAGGACAAGCTGTGGCCGGATTACGACCGCCGCGATCTGTGGGCGGCGTGCGAGGAGTACGTGAACCGCAATCGAAGGTTCGGCCGGGCCTGATGGATCTCGGTGAGCGCCTGCGGACCTCACTCGACGGCGTGCTGCCGTTCGACGAGGAAGACGACGGCGCACTCACCGTCCATTACGAGCACACCTTCGCGTCGTTGCGGGTGGTGGCGATCGCCGACGACCTCGAGATGGTGTCGCTGACGCAGATCCTCGCGTGGGACCTGGCTGTGGACAACGAGATTCGCGACAAGGTCGTCGGCCTTGCGCACGACACCGTCCTGGGCACGGTGACACTGGCCGAGCACGTCGCCGGTGGCGGCGTCGCCGATGTCACCTTGCGATACAACTTTCCGGCGGCGGGTCTGACCGACGATGCGCTGCGAACCTTGATCATGATGGTGCTCAGCGCAGGCGCCGATGTGCGCCGAACGCTGATCGGCGCCTAGCCGCTCGGCGAGCAGGCGCCGCAGACGCCGAAGATTTCGATTGTGTGGCTGACGTCGGAAAAGCCGTGCTCGCGCGCGACGTCGGCGGCCCACGCTTCTACCTGACCGCCCTGCACCTCGACCGTGCAACCACAGGCCCGGCACACCAAATGGTGGTGGTGATGCTCGGAGCAGCGCCGGTACACCGATTCGCCTGTGTCGGTGCGCAGGGTGTCGACCAGTCCCGCGGAGGCCATGGACTGCAGAGTGCGGTACACGGTCGTCAGCCCGATGCCTTCACCGCGGCGCCGCAGTTCGTCGTGCAGGTCCTGAGCGGAGCGGAATTCGTCGAGGTTCTCCAGAAGTGCCGAGATCGCCGCGCGCTGCCTGGTGGCGCGAACTCCGGGCGTGCTCACGCGGTGTCCTCCGATGCGTGCGTCACCGCGGCGACCACGATATGGGTCAGGTGGTGATCGACGAGCCGGTAGAGCACCTCGCGGCCCGAGCGCTCGCCTGCCACGACACCCGCGGCCTTGAGGATCCGGAGGTGTTGGCTGACCAGCGGCTGCGGCACGCCCAGCGCGTCGACGAGTTCGTGCACGCAGCGCGACGACTCGCGCAGTTGCAGCACGATCGCGATCCGCACCGGCGCGGCCAGTGCGCGCAGCAGGTCGCCGGCCGTGTCCAGGATTTCCCGCGACGGCAGATCGGGCCGGGGGGCGGCGCTGTGCTGGTGGTGATCATCGGCCGCCTGCGCCAGCCCCGAGGAGTAGGTGGAAACCGTTTTCATTATGCCGCCACGATACATGCGCGATTACGCATGTCAACGGCGCATCGTTACTCTGTTCACCCGTGGCTCAATCTTCGTCGATCATCGACACCATTGCGAACCTGGCCAAGCGCCGTGGTCTGGTGTATCAGTCCGGCGAAATCTACGGCGGCACCAAGTCCGCTTGGGACTACGGCCCTTTGGGTGTCGAACTCAAGGAGAACATCAAGCGGCAGTGGTGGCGGTCCGTGGTCACCAGCCGCGACGACGTCGTCGGCCTCGACAGCGCGATCATCCTGCCGCGCGAGGTCTGGGTGGCTTCGGGGCACGTCGAGGTGTTCAACGACCCGCTCGTGGAGTGTCTGAACTGCCACAAGCGGCACAGGCAGGACCACCTGCAAGAGGCGTACGCGGAGAAGAAGGGCCTTTCGGACCCCGAATCCGTGCCGATGAGCGATATCGCGTGTCCGGACTGCGGCACCAAGGGCCAGTGGACCGAACCCCGCGACTTCAACATGATGCTCAAGACCTACCTCGGGCCGATCGAGACCGAGGAAGGGTTGCACTACCTGCGCCCCGAGACCGCCCAGGGCATCTTCGTCAACTTCGCCAACGTCGTGACGACGTCGCGCAAGAAGCCGCCGTTCGGTATCGGCCAGATCGGCAAGAGCTTTCGCAACGAGATCACGCCGGGCAACTTCATCTTCCGCACCCGCGAGTTCGAGCAGATGGAGATGGAGTTCTTCGTCCAGCCGGACAGCGCGCCCGAGTGGCACCAGTACTGGATCGACACCAGGCTCGCGTGGTACGTCGACCTCGGCATCAACCGCGACAACCTGCGTCTGTACGAGCATCCCAAAGACAAGCTGTCGCACTACTCCGACCGCACGGTCGACATCGAGTACAAGTTCGGTTTCCAGGGCAACCCGTGGGGTGAGCTGGAAGGCGTCGCCAACCGCACAGACTTCGACTTGTCAACGCACTCAAAGCATTCCGGTGTCGACCTGTCGTTCTACGACCAGGCCAGCGACACCCGCTACGTGCCGTACGTAATCGAGCCCGCAGCGGGGTTGACCCGGTCGTTCATGGCGTTTCTGGTCGACGCATACGCCGAGGACGAGGCGCCCAACGCCAAGGGCGGCGTCGACAAGCGCACGGTGCTGCGGTTGGACCCGCGGCTCGCGCCCGTCAAGGCGGCGGTGCTTCCGCTGTCGCGCAACGAGGACCTGTCGCCCAAGGCGCGTGATCTCGCCGCCGAGTTGCGCAAGTCGTGGAACGTCGAGTTCGATGACGCCGGCGCGATCGGCCGACGGTATCGGCGCCAGGACGAGATCGGCACGCCGTTCTGCGTGACAGTCGATTTCGACACGCTCGACGACCAAGCCGTGACGATCCGCGACCGCGACGCGATGTCGCAGGAGCGCGTCGCCCTCGACGCCGTGTCCGACTACCTCGCCGTGCGACTCAAGGGCGCCTAACGAGCGCGCACTGGGAAGGGCTCGCGG
>LZSH01000312.1 GCA_001665255.1 Mycobacteriaceae bacterium 1482268.1
GTCGCGGCACAGATGGGTGACGGGTATGAACACCTTGCGCGAATAGCTGACCGGCAACCGGCTGTTGGCCCCGCGCCGGCTCGACGAAAGCAGTCCGGCGTCACGGACTCGGGCGGCGCTGGCGCAGAGATCGGCGAGGTCATCACCGCGGGCGGTCATGGCGATGGCGGCCTCATCGACGTTCAGCGCTACGCCGTTGCGGGCGCGCTTGAGCACACGCCGCAAGGCGGAGGGGCTGGGCGTGCCGGACTTCGGTGGGACCGCCGGGCTGGGCAAAGGCGTGCCGGACTGGGGGTTCAGAGCCACTCCCGTGTAACCCCGCGTTCGACGACAATCATCCGCACGTCTCACAGTCTGAAACATCGGCGCCTGACATATCGGCCACAGTAGTCCGCGGTCGCCTCGCCGTGTCGGCTGCCGCCAAGTCGGGTCCTGACGAAGCCATCGCCGCTAACGCGTCGGGTCGTGCCGACGGAGCACGAGCGCCGGCGGAAGCGCGCCGACGACGATGAGCAGCAGCACTTGCCACTGTGCGCTGAACACCGCGTCATCACCGGGGCCCGGGACGGTCAACAAACCGACCGTCGCCAACCACGTCCACAGCGGAAGGCCCGCCAGCCCGCCCGACGAGGCCCACTGCAGGCCGACCCACACCAGCGCGGCGTTGAGCGCCCCACTGATCAGCGCGCTGATGGGAAACGGAACCGGACCGAGGTGGAGAGAAAGAAAGAAGGAGGCGAGGACCGCCGAGATGACACCATCGAGCGCAAGCGCCGTCAGGACGACGGCGCGCAGAGCCCGACCGTCATCGGGCGACGGGCTCAGGTCGGGATGCTGTCGAGCAGCGACACGAAGGAGCCGATCACCCACTGATAGTTGTCAAACCGGTCCTGCCAGTGCTGCAGGTTGGGGTCCAGATCCTGATCCATGACTGTCCTTCGTCTCTGCGGCCACTCGGTCGAAGCGTACCGCGTGCGTGCCGGTTATCCGAGGTTCAATCCGGCACAAAGATCGGTCTCCCAGCCGCGGTCGTCGCGTTCACCTGCCTCTCCTGACACCAGGATGTAGTGCTCCTCGGCGAGGATCGGCAGCGCAATGTTGTTGGACAGCGCGAAAGAGCGGCCGTTCGGCGCGACCGAGACCTGGGTGGCATGAGCTCGCAGGGCCGCGACCTTGGCGGGCAGGTGGTCATGTGCGTCGATCACGGCGTCGATCTCGTCGTCGGGGTAGCCGAACGGCACGTCATCGATTCGTACCCGGGTCCACTCCGTCGGTGCGCCGTCGAGGCTTTCGAGGCCGACGCCCATCGCGCTCGTCGCGGTGACCGCCCAATAGAACTTGGGCACCCGCCACGGATCGCCCGGGTAGTCGATGCCTGCGGATGCGGCGACGGCTTCCGTGGTGACGCGGTGGGCCTGGATGTGGTCGGGGTGGCCATAGCCGCCGTTGGGGTCATAGGTGACCACGACATGGGGACGCAGGCGGCGGATGACAGTGACAAGCTCGCCGACGGCTTCACCCATATCGGCGTCGGTGAACCGCTGGTGATGCCTTTGCTCGGTGCCTTCCATACCGGAGTCACGCCAATGTCCGGGTCCGCCAAGGAAATTGGGCTCGATGACGCCAAGAGCGGTGAGCGCGGCAGTGAGCTCCCCGATGCGATAGCCGCCCAATTGATCGGCGTGGTCGACGGCTAGTTGGGCGTAAAGCTCACCAATGACCTCGCCTTCTTCACCGAGGGTGCAGGTGACCACGTGCACGTCGGCCCCTTTGGCGGTGTAGTGAGCGATTGTGCCGCCGGTCATCAGGGTCTCGTCGTCGGGATGCGCATGGACGAAGAGCAGACGGGGCACGTCCTGAGCGGGCATTGGTCCGAATCTACCGATGGGGCTCGCCCGCGTCGGCGTTCCAGGAACTCTGTGCGCCGCTATAGATAGCCAGCCCGGCAGTCGGCGGCTGGGAGCCGCGACCAGATTCACTAGGCAATGACAAGATCGGAGACTGTTTTTGCGCTGCCGTTAGTGAACTGGTTACGCATGCATGGCGTTTGCTATTTGGTTGCCGCGAGGGGCAGCGGCCCCAGTGGCGGCCGACGCTGTCACCAGAGACCGACCCAGGTTGTCAGCTTCCACCGTGCATAGGGCACAGAATTTGCAAATCGATTAGCAGGTGCTGAAATCGTGTTTAACAGCAGAGTTCGTATTGATCTTGAGGCACAGCAACTTCGTTTGGCTAACGTTCGGTTGTGTCCGTCGAGCTGACGCCCGCTAACCGAAACCGGCGAATATATTGATGCGTCACTTTGCTAGTCATGCGACGTGCTCGCAAGGTAACTAAGAACCGTCAACGCAGCAGCTCAGCGGAGGCCAATTTATTTGCGCGTGCGTCAGCCCAATATGATTAGAATCGCTCAGAATCTGTAATAGATTCACATGTCATAGCGAAGAGAAAGAGAAACTGCTCTCGCTCGGCCGTGCCCTGACCCGGCAGGTGGTGCAGCAACCTCAAACGAGCAGAGAAACCAGACCTGACCGAGAAGGCGAACAACCCGGTAGTTAGGGGGCCCCGGGTGACGGAGGGGAGGCCGTCGCTGAGATAACACTCATCGCCTTCTAGATCGGCCCCGCTGTTGGTGCCCTCACACCCACCGGCAGCGGGGCCGAATCGTCTCAAGGGTCTGGCGGGGCGTGAAGCTCGATGTCAGCGCCGAAGCCACCCGTCGGGAAAGCGCACGTGACATAAATTTCAGTTCATGAGCCGGCGCGCAGTGGAGTTCGGTTGCGGCGTCATCGTCGTCGGGCTCCTGGCCGGGGTAGCCGGGCTGTGTACGACGCTGCTGCTGCGCTTCGTTGAGCACCTGACCTATCACTACACATTCGGGACGTTGCTTGCCGGCGTCACCGGCAGCAGTCCGGTGCGACGGGCACTGGGCCCGATGCTCGGCGGAGCGCTCGCCGGGTGCGGCTGGTGGATGCTGCGGCGACGCACCGAGGTGCCTCCGCTGGCGGGCACCATCGCCGGTCATCGGCCGATTCCGCGGCTGCCCCTCACGGTCGATGCCGCGCTGCAGGTGCTCCTCGTCGGATCAGGAGCGTCACTGGGTCGTGAGGGGGCGCCGCGGCAATTCGCTGCCGCCCTGGGCGATCTCGGCACGTCGCGATGGGCACTGACCGATCGCGACCGCGAGATCCTGCTCGCCTGCGCCGCAGGTGCGGGCTTGGCCGCGGTGTACAGCGTTCCTATCGGCGGCGCGCTATTCGCTACTGCGATCATGCTGAAGACGTGGCACCCGCGCGCCGTCGGCACCGCACTGATCACGTCGAGCCTCGCGGTAGCCGTCGCAGCACCG
>LZSH01000313.1 GCA_001665255.1 Mycobacteriaceae bacterium 1482268.1
TGACCATGTCGGCTCGGCGCGCGTTCGGCTCGACGGCGGTGATCCGGGCGCCGGAGCCTGAGGCGATCGCAGCCAGCAGCGCCGTCTTACCGCCGGGCCCCGAACACAGATCCAGCCAGCGACCGCCGTCGCTGGCGACCGGGGCAAGCGTGAGCGCCCTGGCCACCAGCTGGCTGCGATCGCCTCAGGCTCCGGCGCCCGGATCACCGCCGTCGAGCCGAACGCGCGCCGAGCCGACATGGTCATCGAGAACACCCGCGGACTGCCCGTCGACGTGGTGCAGGTCGACGGCCGCGAGTCCGGCCTGGAGCCGGGGTTCGACCGTGTGCTGGTGGATGCGCCGTGCACGGGGCTCGGTGCCCTGCGGCGGCGCCCCGAGGCGCGATGGCGTCGTCAACCCGGCGACGTGCCGGCGCTCGCACGGCTGCAGCGCGAGCTGCTCGCGTCGGCGATCGCGCTGACCCGACCGGGCGGTGTCGTGCTGTACGCGACGTGTTCGCCCCACTTGTCGGAGACGGTCGGCGTGGTCGCCGACGCGTTACGCCGCCACCCGGTGACGGCGCTGGACGCCCGGCCGTTGTTCGACGGCGTTGACGACCTCGGGGACGGCCCGTATGTGCAGCTCTGGCCGCATCGGCACGGCACCGATGCGATGTTCGCCGCCGCCGTCAAAGTAGGGTGAAGCGCATGTCACGACCGCTCATCGCGCCGTCCATCCTCGCCGCCGACTTCTCCCGACTCGCCGACGAGGTAGCCGCGGTGCAAGGAGCCGACTGGGTGCATGTCGACGTGATGGACAACCACTTCGTGCCGAATCTCACCATCGGCCTTCCGGTGGTGGAGGCTCTGCTGCCCACAACCGACATCCCGATGGACTGCCATTTGATGATCGACAACCCCGACAAATGGGCTCCGCCGTATGCGGAGGCGGGCGCCCACAACGTCACGTTCCACGCCGAGGCCACCGACAATCCCGTCGGGGTGGCGCGCGACATCCGTGCCGCGGGCGCCAAGGCGGGTCTCTCCGTCAAGCCGGGCACTCCGCTGGAGCCGTATCTGGAGATCCTGCCGGAGTTCGACACATTGCTGATCATGTCCGTCGAACCCGGGTTCGGCGGTCAGAAGTTCATCCCGGAGGTGCTGCCCAAGGTCGCGACCGCCCGCAGGTTGGTGGACGCGGGGGAGCTGACGATCCTGGTCGAGATCGACGGTGGCATCAACGCCGAGACGATCGAGGACGCCGCGGAAGCTGGCGTGGACTGCTTCGTCGCGGGGTCGGCGGTGTACAGCGCCGACGATCCGTCGATGGCCATCGAGGCGCTGCGCAAACAGGCGGCCACCGCGTCAAAACATCTCCGGCTATGAGTTTCGACGCCGCGATGCGGCTGGCCGTCGAGCAGGCCGAGTCGGTCAAGGGCGGTACCTATCCCAATCCGCCTGTGGGCGCAGTGATTTTGGACGGCAACGGTGAGATCGCGGGGGTTGGTGCTACCGAACCTACCGGCGGGGCACACGCCGAGATCGTGGCGATGCAGCAGGCGGGTGAGCGCGCCGCGGGCGGCACGGCCGTGGTCACGCTCGAGCCGTGCAACCATCACGGGCGCACCCCGCCGTGTGTCGATGCCCTTGTCGCAGCCGGTATTTCGACCGTCGTGTACGCCGTCAACGATCCGAACCCGGTCGCCGCCGGTGGTGCGACCCGGCTCACCGAATCGGGTATCACCGTGCAGGCAGGCGTGCTGTCCGACGAGGTCGCGGGCGGACCGCTGCGGGAGTGGCTGCACAAGCAGCGCACCGGGCTTCCGCACGTCACATGGAAGTTCGCCACCAGCATCGACGGCCGCAGTGCGGCGGCCGATGGTAGCAGCCAGTGGATCACCAGCGACGCCGCCCGCGCCGACGTGCACCGTCGCCGCGCCTCATGCGACGCGATCGTTGTCGGCACCGGGACGGTCTTCGTCGACGACCCCAAACTGACGGCGCGGCTTCCCGACGGCAGCCTGGCCGACCGTCAACCCCTGCGGGTCGTGGTGGGGGAGCGCGAGATCTCCTCCGACGCAAACGTACTCAACGACGACACCCGCACGATGGTGATCCGCACCAGGGATCCGCACGAGGTGATGAAGGCACTGTCGGACCGCACCGATGTTCTGCTGGAGGGCGGCCCCACGCTGGCGGGGGCTTTCCTGCGGGCGGGCGTGATCGACCGGATCCTGGCCTACGTCGCCCCAATTCTATTGGGGGGACCGATCACCGCGATCGACGACGTCGGCGTGCTCTCCATCGCCCATGCGCAGCGCTGGCGCTTCGACGGGATCGAGCCCATCGGCCCCGACCTCCTCCTCAGCCTGGTTCCTCAGTAGAAATGTCGACCGGCCGGCGCTCGATCAGATCGCGGATTCCACCAGTCCCGAGGCGTTCCCGGAAGGCCGCCACGGTATAGCCGACGACCGCCGCATCGGTGCGCGCCCGCGCCGTCGCCGACCGTGGCATGTGAAACAGCGGCCCGAGCTCGCCGAAGTAGTCACCCGGTTCGGCAACCCACAGCAATTCCTCACCGCCGCCGGCTAATTCACGGACAATCTCGATCTCGCCTTCGGACACCACATAGATGCAGTCGCCCATGGTGCCTTCCTCGAACAAGATGTCGCGGGCGGCGAGGCTCACCGTGGAGGGCCCACGATCCGGCTTCCCTGCGAAGTCCGGAACCATCTTCACCACACGGTCGGCCAACGGGAGCATCCGGCTGTCGTGCGTCGCGACGACCACCATCCGGTCGCCCGACGCGAGCTCGCGGATCAACCGCAACACTTCCTCGACCTGAATGAAGTCCAGATGCGCCGTGGGCTCATCGGCGAGGATCAAGGGCGGGTCGAGCGCGATCGCGCGCGCGACCGCGACGCGCTGTTGCTGGCCGCCGCTGAGATCACCCGGCTTATGGGTGGCCCGGTCTTGCAGCCCAACCCTTTCCAGCAGCTGTAAAGCCTTCTCCCGCGCGGCCTGCCGCGGAACGCCCGCCGAACGAAGAGGCACCATCACGTTCTCCAGCGCGGTGAGGCTCGGCACGAGGTTGAACGCCTGGAACACGATGCCCACTGTGTCGCGCCGGTACTTCGACAGGCTCTTGCTGTCGAGCGTCGTGACATCGACGTCGCCGAACTTGATGGCGCCCGAGGTAGGGCGCAGAATCCCCCCGAGACAAGACAGCAGGGTCGTCTTCCCACAACCGCTGGGGCCCAACAGGATAACCAGCGATCCCGCTGACACGTCGAGGTTGAAGCCGTCCAGCGGGCGGATCGCATATCCGCCGCTGGAGTACTCAACGACCAGATTCTGAATACTGAGGTCGCCCATGGCTCAAGGACCTCCGAAGGCCATCGCCGGATCGACCGACACTGCGCGGCGCAGCCCGGTAGCGCTGGCGAGCAGCCCGAAGACGACCGCGATCACCGGCAGAATGACGTATGCGTAGCCGGGCACGATGACCTGCATAGGAAAGATCGGTCCGAGCAGCGCCGAGAGCACGACGCCGACGACGACAGCCGACAGCGCCACCACGATCGCCTGCAACGCCAAGCCCGCCGCGATCGAACCCGTCGAGACGCCGATCGCCTTGTACACCGCGAAGTCGCGCAGCCGCTCCAGCGCGGACAGATAGATGATCGACCCGACGATCAGCGCGGCGACGACCCACAGCAGCACCGCCACGATCGTGATGGAGTTGACCGCGACCTTCAGGGGACGCAGCAGATCGGCGACCGCGCCGTCGCGGTCGATGGCTTGGTAACCCGGCGGTACCTGGTCCAGCGTGCCGCGGATCCCGATGGACGCAACCAACTGTTGTCCGCCGTACACGAGCTGCTGCGCGCCCTCCGTGGTGAGAAAGATGTTGGGCAGGTTGGCCAGTGCCGTCGAGTTCTCCACGATGCCGACGATGCGCAGCCGCCGCGATGCGATCTGGATGTCTTCACCCTCGTTGCGCCCGAGCGTGCTCGAGACCGCGACCTCGTTGGGGTTGGTCGGTGCCCTGCCCTCCGATATGGCAGGCATGCCCGGCCCGCGTTCCGGCGCTCCGAACAGATCGGCATTGCGGGTGGAATCGCCCAGCGTCACCGTGCCCCCCGCGTAGACCAGCGGCGCCGCTGCCTGCACGCCTGGCGACGACGCGATCCGCCGCAGGTCGACCGGCGCGAACGGCGTAGCGCCGACGAAGGGACCCGACGCGCCGTCCTTGACCACAAAGACGTCGACACCGAGAGAGTCGACGGTCCGCTGTGCCTCGGCGCGAAAGCCGTTCGCCAGCCCGGTGAGCACGAGCGTCATGGCGAAGATGATTGCGGTGGACAGAATCGCGATGACGAAACGCCGTTTTCGCCACTGCATGTCACGCAGCGCGGCGAGCAGCATGTAGGTGACGTTACCCATGCCCGCTGCGTTGCGGGCTTGGTTGACATTCGCGGCGTTTTGCAGGCTCAGCGCCCTTCGGCGAAGGTGCCGACCAGCGTGTTGCAGAAGGCCGGAAGGTCATCGGGCTTGCGGCTGGACACCAACGTGTTCGGGCCACGAGAGCAGACGACGACTTCCTCGTCGACCCAGTTGGCGCCGGCATTAACCAGGTCGGTGCGCACGCTGGGCCATGACGTGATCATCCGGCCGCGCACGACATCGGCCTCGATCAACGTCCACGGGGCGTGGCAGATGGCCGCCACGGGGCGACCCGAATCGAAGAAACTCCTGATGAACTGAACCGCCGACGCGTTCTGGCGCAGAAAGTCGGGATTCGCGACGCCGCCCGGAAGAACCAGGCCGTCGTAGTCGGATGCGGTGACCCTGTCCACAGCCTTGTCGGCCTCGAATGTGTCGGCCGGCGTCAGGTGGTTGAACGCTTGGACCTTGCCGACCTCGGTCGACACCAGTTCCGGTGTGCCGCCGGCATTCTCCACCGCCTTCCACGGCTCGGTCAGTTCGACCTGTTCGGCACCCTCGGTCGCCACCAGAAAAGCGATGCGCTTGCCGGCCAATTTCGTTGCCATATCTGCCTCTTTCCGTTCCGGTTTTGCCTCGTCGGCCGCATACCCACGTGATGGGGGAGGCAATCAGGCGCAGCCGTCGCACTTCGCGGGGGTGATTGCTCAGCCCGGAAGACGTGTGACGAAAACTACTGTGAATCACCGGCTCTCGTTGCCGCGGATAGGTCTGTCCAGGCCGGTAGACTTATTCCCGGCCCAGGCATCGAGCCTGGTACATCGCGCTTTCACCGACGAGTTGCGCGGCTGGTGAGCACGAACAAAGGAAAAACGAGCGTGACTGCAGTGCAGGACTGGCTCAACATTCGCTCATTCGACCCACGACGGCCCGTGAGGGCATTCATCTGCGCGCTGCGCGGGACCACCGACGACAATGCAGCCGACAGGTCAGCCGATGTCGCTGCCGACCTGGTGTTGAGCCGGCCCGGCATCGAGCGCTGCTGAGGCGCTAGCTCGTCGCGTCGATGTTTCGGGCAACCGACTCGGTTTCGACTGCCTCGGACTCGATGCCGGCATGTTCATCGGCGTGCTCGCCACGCCCGCTGATGAACAGCCCGAGTACCGCCCCGACGACGCAGACGACCGCGGTGATGGTGAACATCTCGCCGTACTGCATGGCGAAGGCCTCGACGCTCGCCGTCCTGAATCGCGCAGCTGCGGCGGCCGCTCGTGCGAGCGGATTCTCGGTGTCGGGTTTGGGTAATGCCGCCAGCCGCTCTGCCAGGAACTGATTGAAGCGGTAGAGGCCCCAGGCGCTGAGTGCCGCGATGCCTACCAGCATGCCGATCATTCGGGCCACGACCACCGCCGCGGACGCGATGCCGTGCTGAACCGACGGCACCACCCGCAGGGTCGCCGACGTCAGTGGACCGATCACCAGGCCCAGGCCCAGCCCGGCGATCGCCAGGTCGGTGTCGAGCAGGGGCAGTTTGACGAAGCCGAGGTCGTGGCGGGCCGACAGCAGATCCACTGGCCACTGCGCGATCAGCCAATAGCCGCCAGCAGCGATCAGCAGGCCGACGCAGGCGACTGCGCGGTCGCCGACCCTGGTGGCGATCCAGCCGCCGAGCAGGGCGCCGATCGGCAACGCGATCAGGAAGCGCAGCAGTAGGAACGCCGCCTCGTTCTGGTCTTGGCCCAACACGCCCTGGCCGAACAGCTCGACGTTGACGAGCGTGACCATCAGCGCCGCCCCCGCGGTCAGCGATGCGCCGAGCGCGGCGAGGAACGGCCGGAAATGGACGCCTGCCGGGTTGATGAGCCGGGTCTTGGCGAAGCGCTCCCACGCAAAGAACGCCACCGCGGCCACTAGCGCCGCGATCAGCAGCGGCACCCCGTTGGGCGGCAGCACCTGTTTGCCGTCGGGCGCCGGGTTGTACATGCCCACGACGATGAACCCGAGGGTGACCGCCAGCAGCACGCCGCCAATGATGTCGACCTTCTCGGGGTGTTCGCTCTTCATCCGCTTGGGCAGGCTGAAGTGGATCATCACCATCGCGATCACCGCCAGTGGCACGTTCACCCAGAACACGGACTGCCAGTGGTGGAACAACCACACCAGGGCGATGCCGTACATAGGTCCGAGCACGCTGCCCAGCTCCTGGGCCGCGCCGATGCCGCCGAGCACGCCGGCCCGGTTGCGGGCCGCCCACAGGTCCGCGGCCAAGGCCAGGGTCACAGGCAGCAGGGCACCGCTGGCCGAGCCCTGGATGACGCGGCCGATGACCAGCATCGGCAGGTCGGTCGACAGTGCGGTGATGACTGAGCCGATCGCGAACCCCGCGAGGCTCACCTGCAACAGCATCTTGCGGCCGAACCGGTCCGACGCGCGGCCCAGCAGCGGCATCGCGGCGATGTAGCCGAGCAGGTAGCCCGTGACGATCGGCGTCACCCGCTGGATCTGGTTAATCGAGATTCCGACATCGGACATGATGTCGCGGATGATCGTGACGACGACATACGTGTCGAGGGCACCGAGGAGCACGGCGAGAGCTCCCGCGCTGATTGCGATCCTGCGGCTCCGGCTGGAACCCACGGGTTCGGCGGAAGTCATCAAACGGCTGGCTTGGTGACGGTCACGGGCTTGTCCCAATCCGACAGTGTCATCTGGAGGGTGTTACCGGGTGTCGGCTCCAACTTGATCTGGACAAGCTTGTGGTTGCCGTCCTTCTCGATCCAGGCGGTGCCCGGCGCCGGCGCTTTCGCCTCGATGGACGGCGCGATGCTGTTGACCGCCTCGGCGCTGACCTGACCGGTCACCTTCACGGTTTCGATGCCGTTGATGGTCTCGGTGCTCTCCGATTTCGGATCGCTGAAGTTGGCCAGGACGTTCGCCAGCCCTTTGTCGGGGTTCAGGATGGCCGAGATGTCATATACGTCGGCGGCCGGGCCCATATCGATGAAGCTGTCGCCGGCGAGTGCGACGAAGAGATTCGCGTCGGCGACGACGAACTTGGCGTCGACATCAGAACCCTGGAACGTCAGCTTCGCGTTGCCCGCAGCGGCGACGGCGGGACTCTGGGTGAGGTCGCCGCCGAGGGTTTTGATGGGGAAGTTCCCGAAGTTCCCTCCGACCGTCAGCTCGAGATGAACACTCTTGAGCGCACGCGTCGTGGTGTTGGATTCCTTGAGCAAGGTGGCGGCGTCGGGCAGTGATTCGTTCGACTTCTCCGACGACGAACAACCGGCGAGGAGAACTACTGCTGCGAAAAGTGCGGTGAGAATTAGCCAAAGAGATCGGACTGCGTTTTTTGGGCGCGTCTGCATATGTGCATCGTAGAGGGTGGCGCTGCGTACCCTGATTGGCGTGTTCACCGGAATCGTCGAAGAGCTTGGCGAAGTCGTCGGCAAGGAAGACCTCGCGGACGCGGCTCGGTTCGTCATCCGAGGACCTGTCGTCACCACAGACGCCCGCCACGGCGACTCCATCGCCGTCAACGGTGTCTGTCTGACGGTGGTGGATGTGCAGGCAGGCGGGGAATTCAGCGCCGACGTCATGAAGGAGACGCTGGACCGATCGAGCCTCGCCGGGGTCGGAGTCGGCAGCCACGTGAACCTCGAGCGGGCCGCCGCGGTGAACAGCCGGCTGGGTGGACACATCGTGCAGGGCCACGTCGACGGCACCGGGCATGTGATTGCGCGCACTCCGTCCGAGAATTGGGATGTGGTGCGGATCGCGCTGCCGACCGCGTTGTCGCGCTATGTCGTCGAGAAAGGGTCGATCACCGTCGACGGCGTCTCGCTGACCGTATCGGGCCTTGGGCACGACTGGTTCGAGGTGTCGCTCATCCCGACGACGCTGCAGTTGACGACGCTGGGGCGGGCGGCGGTGGGCGCCCAGGTCAACCTGGAGGTCGACGTAATCGCGAAATATGTTGAGCGACTCCTGACCCGCGATAACTCGTCCACCTAGTGTTTTGCAACACGGGGTGCTCGGCGTTTGCGGTTCCGGCGAGAATCTCACCGGCGCGCTGAACACCAGCGGCGTTGTCGTGCAAGCATTCGCCACCGACGCCTATACCACCGTCCGCAGAGCATCACCACCCTGGAGGCCAACGGATATCCACCCGGTGTGATCGTGCTATCTGCAAGCGACTGGGAGGCAATCGAACTGCGACCGCGACAAGCGGGGCCGCCGATGTGCGCGGCGTCCCCATCGACCCCGTCGCGCGCCGACTGGGGGCGTCTCAGTCGTTTTGAACCAGGGCCTGGGCGCGGACACTGGCTGATCATCGGCGATGGCGCCGTCACCGTCGACCACGACGGCCGCATCGACGTCGCTGCTCCGACGCAGTATCCGACGACTTCGTCAAGAACCAGTGCGATGCAGGGTGGGGGGCCGCTTCGGTGTCTCGGTGAACCAGCCGTCGCGGTGCTGAAGCGGGCGACCGCAAGCGCGTAGACCGAATGGTGCCAGGGGGCTTGAAACCACAGCGCACTCCGCTGTTCAGCGACCCCGCTGGAGTCGCGCGTACATACCGCAACCGCTGAACTAGCGCAAAGGAGGCGAACCCACTCGCCATCCTTTGGACGTAGTAGCGGATCTGGTTCGTGTGTCAGCTGTCAAACTTTGCACACCAGCTAACACGCGGGTTCTGTCATCCCTGTTGCTGCAACAGCGGATCGGTCGAGGTATTAAGATTCAAAATTGACGCCCGAGGAATAGTTCTCCCCGAGGTAGCGCCCCTTCCCAAACGCATGGTGTGTGAACTGCTAATTCCCGCCTCGCGCCGACGGTGCATCAAGGTCAATATCTTGATTGCTCAAACAAGTCCATGCCTGGATTCTCAATAACGTTAGCTAGGCGGCAGCTGCGCATTATATTCGCAAACCGAGGAGTTTACCGGGGACTCCCGCGCGGCTGATCAGACGATTCAAGTCGGGTGGTCGGCATGGCCTAGGAGCCACCACGGCCAGAAACGTCTAGCAAAAACACGGGATTAGGAGTCGACGTCGGCAGCGCCGGTTCGGGGAGCTATCCGGCTATCTGCATCCGGGGGGATGAAATGTGGAAATTACTTATCGCGGCCGCCGCGGCCATAGGCGGTGCTGTGGCGGTGGGGTTGCTTGTGTGGTGGGCCGTGGATGCCGGCCCACGGTAGGGGGTTCTGGGGTGTTGCAACAGCCAGGGTGGGACTGGCGGACATGGTCGATATTCACCGCCGTCGTAACGATGGTCGCGATGCTCGTGTTGATGGGGTCGGTGGCAATGATGCTGTGGTTACTACCGGCCTAATGCGAAAGTACGTTCGTTGAACGGGGCGGCTCCTCCAGCCAGCCCATCTTGCGGACTAGGCGCCCGCATATCGGCAAGTCGGCACGCGCGTTGGCCAATCGTGGCGCTTCTGATCTAGCAGCCGAAGGGTTCTGCGCGGCAGCGGTCATCAGGCAACGGCTATCTCTAAGCCCCCCGACCGCCAGAAGGCGTTCCCACGAGTCATGTAGGTGTCTCTCATCTGTCACTCTGGTCTCAGCGAATGCGTGAGTGCTGTCGTCCCTTGTTGCTGCGCTAGCTTGTGATGGGACCGGATCAGGCATCAAGTTTCGCGAAATTGACGCCTGGGGAATAGCGTTTCTGAGGAGCAGCCGCTACCCGGAAAGCCTTTGCGTGAACTGCTGATTTCCGCCTCGCGCCGACCTTGAATCAAGGTCAATATCTTGATCGCTCAAACATTTCGAGTTTGGATTCTCTATTTCGTTAGCTGTGCGTCAGCTGGGTCTTATGCTCGGCAAACCGAGGAGTTCACAGGGGGCTCCCACATTGCCTGATCAGATGATTCAAGTCGACGGTCGGCATGGCCTAGGAGCGACAATGGCTCGACAACATCGAACCCGGAGAGCACCGGCAAGTAATGCGATGTCCCATGGCCATAATCGGCCGACGATCGCGTCTCCCGCTAAGAAGTGGTCAAGTGCAGGCGCCCGCGGCGGATACGCGAAATACGTCGGTCGAGTGGGCGCCTTGGCCATTGCGCTGGGAGTGATCGCCGGGTTCGGCGGGACTGCGTGGGCCGACGAGACTAGCTCGACCCCCTCTGATCCGGCAGATACCTCCGCCCCACCGCCCAGTGACACCGACGCCCCAGGAGCAGGAGGTGCAGGCACCGGACGGCAAGCCGCGAAGAAACCCAAAAAGGCGCCGAAGGTGACGGTGAGCAACACGGGCGGTTCGCACACCCGCTCAACCACCTCACAGAACAGCAGCGGATCTTCCGGGCCCGACACCTCGGCTGCCGGCCGGCGAACGACGACTGGCCCGACGCAACCAGCCACCCCGACAGGGGGGACACAACCAAGCCAGGCCGCCACTGCGCTAGTTGGCGACCAGGACAGCGCGAGCACGCCGGTGGTTACACCAACGGCCCCGAACTCGGCCAGACCGTCGCGAGATCGACGCGCCCCAGCAGACAGCGCGCTTCCGCCTGCACAGCGGGCGGCAACCCAATCCACCGGCGTAACCCGACTCATACCTGACTTACGGGAGATTATCGCCGCTGGCGGTATACCGAAGAAGGCGATCGAAGTCATCGAAACAGCCGCAGAAGTCGTCGATCGCGTTGGAGCTCAAGGGTTTTCCTCGGCTTCGGCCCTAGATACCTCACATCTCTCGATGGCGCAGGCGGCGCCACTGCAGCCGCCGGCCGCAAATGTGAGCAGAAGTGTGTTGGCTCTGCTCGGGCTTGCGCCGCTGGCCGGAAACGGCCCGCCGGCGCCGCCCGAGACTGCGCCGATGGCGTGGCTGGCTTTGGCTGCACTGCGCCGCCTACAGGAACAAGATCTTCTTCACGACGCACCGAACCGGGTGGTCCATACCATCGGCACTGCCCTGGTCGACAACACTCAGGACGCCTTGCTTACAGCTTCGTCCTCGTCTAGAGATTCCGCAGTTAATGCGCCGGAAGCTAAGACCAAGCCGGTACAGAACATCGCCATCTCGAAAAACGGTGTGTTGGTGCGGCAGAGCGGCACCGCGTCGGCGTTCACGGACCCAGGCGAGAAGTCGCGGGCGGTCGCCCGCGGCGACGGTGCTACCGCAGATGCCACCGACTGCACTATGTGTCGGGCCATTGCGACGGGTGACGGCAGTATTGCCACCGCGACAGGTGGTGCGGGCAACGTGGCAACAGTCAGCGGCGTCAATAGCACGGCTACTGCGACCGGCGGCACCGGAAACACCGCCACGGTCGCCGGCGGCAAAAGTACTGCCGTCGCCAATAACGGCGACGGTAACACCGCGACCGTGGCCGGCGACAACAGCTTCGCCGCAGCCGGTGACGGCGACAATAACACCGCCACGGTCCACGGCACCGGCAGCGGTGCGTTCGCCTTTTCCGGCAACGACAACACCGCCAGAGTCCACGGCACCGACAGCGGCGCCTTTGCCTATAACGGCAGCACCAAAACCGCGACCGTGGACGGCGACAGCAGCTTCCTCACCGACGGAAATGGCGACACTGACTCAACCGCCGCTATGTCTGCCAGGTTGGCGTCCAACTCTGTCAATGCGGCGGCTGTCGCGCCCGACTCCCCGACGGTCGTCGCCAGAATCCCGGTCGGTAGCTCTCCACAAGACGTCGCTATCAGCCCCGACGGGAAATATGCTTATGTGACGGATCAAGTCGATGACACCGTCACGGTAATCGATACCAAAACGAACAAGATTGTGGGAACGCCGATCTCGGTTGGTCGTGATCCGTATCCGATAGCGGTAAGCCCGGATGGCAGCAAAGTATATGTAGGGGTTCTGGGAGAAAATGTCGTCAAGGTAATCGACACACAAACGGGCCAGCTCGACGGTCAGCCGATCGCTCTGGCGGTCTATGACCCGCGGATGTTGGTAGTGACGGCTGACGGAAAACATGTCTATGTCGGCACATACACTGATGGACTCGGCGTAATCGACACGGAATCCAGAACATCCGCTCGCGTTCCGATCACACTTCCTCCCGACTCCCAGCTAGTCCAGATTGCAATTAGTCCCAATGACCCGAATCGTGCGTATATCACCACTGCGACGGGCGGTCCCATCCAGGTCCTCGACACCAATACCAACACCGTCATAGACACGCTTCCCTACAATGCATCAGCAGTTGCAATTAATGATCAGGGCGATCATTTGTATTTCGTCGATGCCACGGACGTCTCTCGCCAGAATTTCGGGATTTTCGCACTCGATACCAACAGCCTGACGACCGTTGGCGATCCGATCGTCCTCGACTCGCCCTATCCGCCCACGGTCATCGCAGTCAATCCTGACGACACTCGCCTGTATGCTCTGATGCCCGCGTACGCCACGACTAGTGGCAACGCGGAGGTTCGTGTGATCGACAGATCAACCGGGCAAACGATCGGTACGCCAGCTGTTTTGGGTTTCGATGCTCAAGACTTGGCTGTCACTCCCGACGGGTTGCACGCCTATGTGACCACTCGCGGGGACATGGGACCCAGCGTTGAGGTAATTGGTCCCGCCAGTGAACAAGGCGGTTCGCCCCCCGACGCAGGCGGGCTGCCCCCCGAAGTCGCCCTCGCTCTTCAGAACGCAACTAACACCTTTACAAATTCCTTCCGCAGCTACTTCGACAATTTGAACAAACCGTTGCCCGACAAAAAGTTAATACGCGACGCGACACGCATTGGGGCAGCACCAAATTCAACCGCCGAGCTGTACACACGGCTCCGGAAGAATACCGATGTTACGGGCGCTGACTTCGACGGCATTGACATCGAAAAAATCCGCACCAAAGACAAGGAAACCGCGTACATTGTCTACATCGGTGGCACAACGTTAGGGCCTGGATACCAGTCCGTCATCAAGAACCTTCCTTCGTATAATGGTGATTTAAGTGGCTACCAGATGGGGATGATTCGCCAAGCCCTCGCTGACGGGGGAAATCCGAGGGCTAAAATTATGCTTGTCGGCTACAGTCAAGGCGGAATGGATGCACAGAACATCGCCGCATCACACGAGTTCAACGTAACTACGGTCGTCACGTTCGGTTCTCCCATTATCAGGCCTGCCCCTACGGACCATAGCTATCAAATCGTGCACCTTGAAGCAGACCTCGATCCGATCCCCGGTCTTAGCAAGCAAGGCGTAAAGTCTCTCCTCTTCGACCGGCGGCCTTCAAATGTGAATTTCATGAGCTTATTCTTCGATCCGACCGGCATTGGTTTGCATGGGAATGAGGCCACATATGTTTCCGTAGGGGAACAATTTGAAAAGGACAAAACACGCGGATACGACGATGTGAAAAGAAGCATCCGCTACTTCCGAGGCGACGTCATCCGATGACGCTCGTAATTGGTCATTCAAACTCCTTCGCGATGCATGACAAGATTATTCCTAAAAGAGACTCGCTACGTAGACCCCACCCACACGATCGGATCCCGCTCGAGGTGGACGAAGGGTGTAGCAGTTCGTACATCCCTTGGCGCAGAAGACGCACGGCGATTCCGGACCGCCAGCTCAAACATATTTACCGAGATAGCGCTCTGAGCTGGCCTCCGTGAATGCAGGAGTGCACAGCGCTCAGTCGCCTCTAATCGCGAAATATGTTGAGCGTTTGATGTCTATGACAGACGGATCTACCAGCTGATATAGGCACGAAAGCATGTCCTGACCGCTTGTACGGCGGTGCGGGTCGAACCGCCTGGCTGCTGGAGGGGGGCGACACCGAGGTCGACACGACGGACGTCAAAGCTCAGCGAACTGCTTGCACACGCAATCGCCACCATCTATCTCCGCTGTTCTGGCATCATCAATCGAGCTCAAGCGATAATCTCCATCCCAACAGGCATACAGCGAGCTTTCAACCAACCGGGGGGAAGCAAACACATGGCCGACTGGGAGTGACAATGAAGAGAGTTATTCATGGAGTGGCCTTTGGTGCAGTCCTGTCAGCCGCTGCGGTTGGGTTCGCGGGGCCCGCAACAGCCGAAGAAATGACGGGGACTTACACCTACACAACCCCGAGCGGGGGCCACGCTGGGCACTGGGATTTCACGTCCTGCGGTCCTGACTGCGCCACTGTGCACATGCAGGAGGGGTCGGAATGGACAGCGAACGCGAACTTCTCTGGCGGGCGCTGGCATCTGATCGTCGACGACCCCAAGGGCATGAATTGCGGCACCCCAATGAATCCCGGGGAGTGGGTCCCCATGAGACGCGAGTATTCCTGGGACCCCGTCATGCTCCAGGGCACGGACACCGTGATCAATCCAACCGGAGGATGCGGCAAGCCGGTTGGAGAGACAAACACGTATCCGTTCTCCCTTGTAAAGGCCTAGGACACTAGATCGGCCCGCCGATCAAGCGTTGCCGAGGCCCGTTGCAGGCGGCGACGGCACCTGACCGAAAAGAAGTTGCTGTCTACCAACCGGCGGAATGTCCTCTGCCTTCACAGGAACCATCTGTTCACTTCGATCCGTTTGCGCTTTGCACACCACGCATTGCCGACCCAACGTAACCTTTCGAATTGGCTTGTCAGGGAACAACTTATGGAAGCACTCAAAGCAAATTTTCTGCGTCATCAGATCGGGTCTTTCAGTCGGAGATCCCGGTACCGGTCGAGGTTTGTGACCCCGGCCGGTCGCTAAGCTAGCTTCGGCGGCGGCTTGACCTGATGATCTCGAGGCGCTCATTGAGCAGTTCGTCGAGTTCCTCGATCGAGCGGCGTTCCCTCAGCATGTCCCAAGGTGTGCGCGGCACCTTGACCTTCTTCGGCTCGGCCAAGTCACCCCCCTCGATCAGGGTGCCCTCCATGCCGTTGCGGCACAGCCAGGTGCCGGGGATCTCGGCGTCGTCGGCGAAGGGCATGTTGAACACTTCGCCGTTGTCGGTGCGGTACCGCGCGATTTGACGCGGGGCCAGGTCATGGTTGCGGTCGGTTTCGTAACTCACGGCTCCGAGGCGACTGCCCCTCATGGCGCGATCAGCCATCATCAACACACCTCATTGCACGTAGCACCGCATAAGTGCAGGTTACGCCCCGGCATGCCAGCTAGCGCCGTCGAGCGGCAAAGCTGGGATTGACTGGTGTCGTCGGCGGGAGAATCCTCAAGATGATCGCCGGACGTAGCCGATCACCGTGACGATGCGGGAGGGTAATGAGTTCGGAGCATGCAACAGAGCAGGTGCCGCTCGCGGAGGTTCGCGAGGGTGACACGATCCAAGATCCGGTGTCCGGTCAGTGGTTCACCGTCACGCGCACGGCGGACGGCACAAGAAGTGTTGCTCACGAGGACTCAGGTGGCGAGGTCATCGAGGGATATCGCGTCTACTACGGCGACGAACGCGAAGGTGAGCAGGTCGATTCGCGGTGCGTCATCGATTCCCGGTCCACTAAAGGCCTCGTCACTCGGCAGGTGCGCGAGTAATCGACGGCGTATCAGGCCCTTGACCGCTTGGATGCTGGTCGATCTGACGTTTGGCGCGCAGGCATAGGGCCTGTTTCGCAGTTCTCCGCAACGGGCACACATCGCGCAATAACCGCGTCGAGTCCACAGGGGAAGTACGCCAATGATTACATTCGCGGTGGTGCTGCTGGTTTTGGCGGTAGTGATGATCGGGGTGGGCCTGATTCTGTACGGAAACGGTGTCGGCAAAGTTCCCGACGATGTGGGCCGCGAGCCGGTAGCCACCAGACGGGGGTTGAGGGGTATCTCCGGAAAAGCGCTTTTTGGTCGGATGAGGACCTCGGTCCGCGGGATGCTCGACGCGGAAGCCAGCCGCGAAGACAAGTTGACCGCGATCGGCTCGTTCTTTGTCATGGTCGGACTCGTCGCGCTCGTTCTCGCCGTCCTGGCTGTCATCGCCGCGCTGGTGTAATCGTCCAATTCGCACACTCGCAGAATTGGCCCGCGCGATAATAGCTGCGGGCCGGGCGAGCAGAAGGATGCATCAATGAAGAAGCTGGCAGCAGCGTTGTTGACGGCGGGGGCAGCGGCGGTCGCTCCGATAGCCATTGCGCCAGTGGCGCAGGCCGATATCTGCGCGGGCGCGCATGGTCGCCATGTGGGCGTCGGTGGCTGCACCAACGTGGCCGGCGACGTGGCCACCGGAGTGGCGATCGCGTCGGCCGCGACCCCGTACGTGCCGGGCGAGGTGCCTTGCTACACCGTCGAGGGCGTGCCGTATTACACGCCTCCCGGCGACCCATGCTGAGCCGGGCAAGAAATCATCGCCACTTCGCCGTGGTTCATACTGGATAGCGGCGACGATGGTTCCGACCGGAACCGGCAAGGGTGGCAGGAATGACGAGGTTGGACTCCGTCGAACGGGCGGTTGCCGACATCGCGGCAGGTAAGGCCGTTGTCGTCATCGACGATGAGGACCGCGAGAACGAGGGCGATCTCATCTTCGCTGCCGAGAAAGCGACCCCGGAACTCGTCGCGTTCATGGTCCGCTACACCTCAGGTTATTTGTGCGTGCCCCTCGATGGCGCAGTCTGCGACAAGCTCGGCCTGCTGCCCATGTACGCGGTGAACCAGGACAAGCACGGCACCGCATACACCGTCACGGTCGACGCCAAAGAAGGTGTGGGCACCGGGATTTCGGCGTCGGACCGCGCCACCACCATGCGGCTACTAGCCAACCCGGCCAGCGTCGCCGACGACTTCACCCGTCCCGGCCATGTCGTTCCGCTGCGCGCCAAGGACGGCGGCGTGCTTCGCAGGCCCGGTCATACCGAGGCCGCCGTCGACCTGGCCCGGATGGCCGGTCTGCAGCCGGCGGGCGCGATCTGCGAGATCGTCAGCCAGAAGGACGAGGGCGAGATGGCGCAGACCGACGAACTTCGGGTCTTCGCCGACGATCACAACCTCGCGCTCATCTCGATCGCCGACCTCATCGAATGGCGCCGCAAGCACGAGAAGCACATCGAGCGCGTCGCCGAGGCGCGCATCCCGACGCGACACGGCGAGTTCCGGGCCGTCGGCTACACCAGCATCTACGAAGACGTCGAGCACGTCGCCCTGGTCCGCGGCGATATCGCCGGGCCGCACAACGACGGACATGACGTGCTCGTTCGCGTTCACTCCGAATGCCTGACCGGCGACGTGTTCGGGTCCCGCCGCTGCGACTGCGGCCCGCAACTGGATGCGGCGCTCGCGATGGTCGCCCGTGAGGATCGCGGCGTGGTGCTGTACATGCGCGGCCACGAGGGACGCGGCATCGGGCTGATGCACAAGCTGCAGGCCTATCAATTGCAGGACGCAGGCGACGACACCGTCGACGCCAACCTCAAGCTCGGTCTGCCCGCCGACGCCCGCGACTACGGCATCGGCGCGCAGATTCTGGTGGACCTCGGTGTGCGGTCCATGCGGCTGCTCACCAACAACCCCGCCAAGCGTGTGGGCCTCGATGGCTACGGCCTGCACATCACCGAGCGCGTGCCGCTGCCGGTGCGGGCCAACGCGGAGAACATCCGCTATCTGATGACCAAGCGTGACCGGATGGGCCACGACCTGATCGGGCTCGAAGACTACGACGACGTGCTGCCCGGCGAATTCGGCGGGGCCGTATGAGCCCTGCGGCCGGGGTTCCCGACCTGCCACAGCTCGATGCCTCCGATGTGTCGTTGGCGATCGTGGCCAGCACCTGGCACGAGACGATCTGCAATGCGCTGCTCGACGGGGCCCGTAAGGCGGCCGCCGACGCCGGCATCGACAATCCGACGGTGGTCCGCGTGCTCGGTGCGATCGAGATCCCCGTTGTCGCGCAGGCGTTGGCCGCCGACCACGATGCCGTCGTTGCGCTCGGCGTGGTAATCCGCGGCGAGACACCGCATTTCGACTATGTCTGCGACGCCGTCACCCAGGGCCTCACCCGCGTCTCGCTGGATTTCTCCACCCCAGTCGCCAACGGGGTGTTGACTACCAACACCGAGGAGCAGGCGCTCGCCAGAGCCGGGCTGCCCGACTCCACCGAAGACAAGGGTGCGCAGGCCGCCGCCGCGGCACTGTCGACCGCCCTGACGCTGCGCGATTTGCGCAAGCGATCATGAGCCGGGAGTCGAGGCATTAACGACGACTGGGACCTTGAAGTACGCCCTTATCTGACGCCGTACTTCGCGTACGGCGCGGCGGCGTTGATCCTGGCTGCCCACGTCATTGTCGGTGCGCTGCTGAAGATTTCGTCGACCGGGGTGGTCTTTCAGACCGCCGATCAGGTCGCGATCGCCCTGCTGGGTGTCGTCATCGCCGGTTGTGTGCTGCTGTTCGCGCGGCCACGGCTGCGTGTCGGTTCTCCAGGTGTCGCGGTGCGAAACCTGTTCGGCTACCGCGTGATTCCGTGGTCGGAGGTCGTTGGTGTGACGTTTCCGGTGGGCGCACGCTGGGCGCGGGTCGATCTGCCGGACGACGAGTACATCCCGGTCATGGCGATCCAGGCCGTCGACAAGGACCGCGCCGTCGAAGCGATGGACAAGGTGCGCAGGCTGCTGGCGCACTACCGCCCCGATCTCACCGCACGCTGAGCGCCATCGCGACTTCGTCGCGGCCGTTGAGACGTTCGCCCGCGATGGGGGTGAAGCCGAGGCTTTCGTACACACTTCGCGCGACGGCGTTGTTGACCGCCACGCGCAGTGTGACGTTGCGTGCTTGCCGGTCGCGGGCCCAGTCCACGGCGGCGGCGACCAGCGGTCGTGCCAGGCCGTGTCCGCGGGCAACCGGATCCAGCCACAACGAGTAGAGGTAGACCGTTTCGGCGTCTTCCTGCTGTGCGCCGATCAGCCCGACGGGACGGTCGTTCATCAGGACCGCGAACTGCGCGTGCTCGCGCAGGCGTATGCGCCACTGCGCGGCCGTGAAGGTCGATTCCTGTCGGTACTGCGGGTCGTCTTCGCCGAGGGAGTCCGCCAGCGCGCGCAGCCGGACACCGGCGAACACCCGCCAGTCCGATTCCGTCAGCCGGGTGACCCGTACGCTCACCGCGGGTCGCCCATGACCAGCCCTTCACGGCGCGGATCGGCCCCGCCGATCCACCCGCGCGCGTCCCGCGCGATCGCCGACAGCCCGCTGGACTGCTCGGCGAGATCGACCTGGTGGCCGAGTTCGCGCAGCCCTCGCGCCAGCGGGTCGTCGTCGCCAGCCGATCCAGGTGGCCCGGCGGTGTCGATGTTGGGATGCTCGCCGCCGACGTTCGTCTTCGGCGAGTTGGCCGCTCCGAAATCCACCATGCCGACGGCCTGTTGCGGGTCCATGCCCCAATCAACCATTCCCACAATTGTTTTCACGACGAACTGAATGATCACCGAGCCGCCGGGAGAGCCGAGCGTCGCGACCAGCGGCCCGCGGCCGGTACCGGCTCGTTCGAACATCAGCGTCGGCGCCATCGTGCTTCGCGGCCGCTTGCCCGGCTGCACCCGGTTGGGCACGGGTCCGTCCGGACCGGTGGGCTCGGCGGAGAAGTCCGTCAGCTGATTGTTGAGGATGAAGCCGTCGACCATGTGGAACGAGCCGAACGGCGACTCCACGGTGGTCGTCAACGCGGCGGCGTTGCCTTGCGAGTCGATGACGCTGATTTGGCTGGTGCCGTGTTCGGGCACCGGCGGCGGCGTCGAGGGCGGCGGCCCGAACTGGCCCGGCTTCGCGGTGCCCATGCTGTGCCGATCGGAGATCAGCGCCGCCCGCTGAGCGAGGTAGTCGCTGTTCAGCAGCGTGTTAGGGGTTCCGCCCGGCAGCGGCACGAAATCGGTGTCGGCGACGTAGGCGTCGCGGTCGGCGTACGCCAGGCGCTCGGCTTCCGAGATCAGGTGCACACCCATGACCGACGGCTTGCCGCCGTTGAGATCCATGTCGGTGGGTTTGTGGTCGCCCATGCCGAAGCGCTCGAGGATGCCCAGGCTGGCCGCGACCGCGATGCCGCCCGACGACGGTGGCGGCATGCCGCAGATCTGCCTTGCGCGGTAGGAGGTGCACAGCGGTTCGCGTTGCTTGGCGCTGTAGCCGGCAAGGTCTCCGACGGTCATGAGGCTGGGTGTGCGGCCGCCCGATGTGTCGGCTGCCGCGGCGACGATGGCCTTGGCGATGTCGCCGGTGTAGAACGACTGCGGGTCGGATGCGATGACGCTCAACGTTTTTGAGTACGCAGGGTTGGCGAGTGTGGTGCCGACGCTTTTGGGGCTGCCATCCGGGTTGAGGAAGTAGGCGGCGGCCTGTGGGTCGAGCTTCAGCTTCTGTGCGGAGTCGGCGACGGCGGTCGCCAGCCGCGGGCTGATGTCGAAGCCGTCGTCAGCCAGGGTCACCGCGGGGGCGAAGAGGTCGCGCCACGGCGTCTTGCCGTGCTGACGATGGAGGTCCATCAGCAGTCGCAGGATGCCCGGCACGCCGATCGAGCGGCCGGAGGCGCGCGCGTCGGGTTTGGGCTGAGTCCGGTCGGCGTCGGAGACCCAGCGCAGGTAGTTCTCATCCGCCGCGGCCGGGGCGGTCTCGCGGCCGTCGTAGGCCTGCACGGAGTTGGCCTTGGCGTCGTAGTACAGCAGGAATCCGCCGCCGCCGATCCCGGACGACTGCGGTTCCACCAAGCCCAGCACCGCCTGGGCGGTGACCAGAGCGTCGGCCGCCGTGCCGCCGTTGCGCAGCACCTCACAGGCCTCGCGCGTGGCCAACGGATTGGCGGTGGCGACCGCATAGCGCGCGGTGTGCACCGCGGTCATGTCCCTGCGGTAGCCGGTGGCGACTTCGGGATTCCCACCGGCACCCGGCGAGCCGGCCTGCGACGTCTTCGGCGCGGGTGTGCCGTTCACGACGATCGCGCATGGACCGGCCGCGGTGGGTGGCGCGTCGCCCTGCGGACCGCATCCGGCCAGCACCATGACGACCCCCGTCAGCGGGGCCGTCAGCTTACGCAATGACGGAGTCCGCACCACCCGACGGTAGAACATCGCCGTCCGACTGCGGCAGTAACCTGGGAGCCGTGCCCGATCCAGCGACGTACCGACCGGCGCCCGGATCGATTCCCGTCGAACCCGGCGTCTATCGGTTCCGCGATCCGCACGGTCGCGTCATCTATGTCGGCAAGGCCAAGAGCCTGCGCAGCAGGCTGAACTCCTACTTCGCCGATATCTCGGGCCTGGCGCCCCGGACCCGCCAGATGGTGATGGCGGCGGGCAGCGTCGAGTGGACGGTGGTCACCACCGAGGTCGAGGCACTGCAGCTGGAATACAACTGGATCAAGGAGTTCGATCCCCGGTTCAACATCCGCTACCGCGACGACAAGTCGTATCCCGTGCTCGCCGTGACCCTGAACGAGGAGTATCCGCGGCTGATGGTCTACCGGGGGCCACGTCGCAAGGGCGTCCGGTACTTCGGGCCGTATTCCCACGCATGGGCCATCCGCGAGACGCTGGACCTGCTCACCCGGGTGTTTCCGGCCCGGACGTGTTCTGCGGGAGTCTTCAAGCGGCACAGGCAGATCGACCGGCCGTGCCTCTTGGGTTACATCGACAAGTGCTCGGCGCCATGTATCGGACGGGTGTCGGCCGACGAGCACCGCAAGATCGTGCTCGACTTCTGCGACTTCCTCGCGGGCAAGACCGACCGGCTGGCGCGCGATATGGAACGCGAGATGAGCGAGGCCGCCGAGCAACTCGACTTCGAGCGGGCGGCGCGGCTTCGGGACAACATCGGCGCGTTGAAACGTGCTCTGGAGAAGCAGACGGTGGTCTTCGGCGACGGCACGGACGCTGACGTGGTGGCCTTCGCCGACGACGAACTCGAGGCCGCCGTCCAGGTGTTCCACGTGCGCGGCGGACGGGTCCGCGGCCAGCGCGGCTGGATCGTCGAAAAGTCGGGCGACCCGCAGGATTCCGGCCAGGGACACCTGGTCGAGCAGTTCCTCACCCAGTTCTACGGGGACCAGGCGGAGCTGGACGGTGCGGCCGACGAGTCGACGAACCCGGTGCCGCGACAGATCCTGGTTCCGGTGTTGCCGCCCAACGCCGACGAACTCGAGACGTGGCTGTGCGGGTTGCGCGGATCACGGGTCGCGCTGCGGGTGCCGATGCGCGGCGACAAGCGGGCGCTCGCCGAGACGGTCAAACGCAACGCGCAGGACGCACTGGCACAGCACAAGCTCAAGCGGGCCGGCGATTTCACCGCGAGATCTGCTGCGCTGCAAAGTATTCAGGAAGCGCTCGGGCTCGCCGACGCACCTCTTCGCATCGAATGCGTCGACATCAGCCATGTGCAGGGCACCGATGTGGTGGCGTCGCTCGTCGTCTTCGAGGACGGCCTGCCGCGCAAGTCCGATTACCGCCACTACTCGATCCGCCAGGCTGCGGGCGAGGGGCGGTCGGATGACGTGGCGTCGATCGCTGAGGTGACGCGCCGAAGGTTCGCCCGGCACGTCTCGGATCTGCAGAACACCAGCGTGTTTACCGCCGAAGGAAAGTCGCGCAAGTTCGCCTATCCGCCGAACCTGTATGTCGTTGACGGGGGCGCCCCGCAGGTGAACGCCGCGGCAGCGGTCCTCGACGATCTCGGTGTGTCCGATGTGGCCGTCATCGGGCTGGCCAAGCGCTTGGAGGAGGTCTGGGTACCCTCCGAGCCCGATCCTGTGATCATGCCGCGCAACAGCGAAGGGCTTTTCCTGCTGCAGCGAGTGCGTGACGAAGCCCACCGGTTCGCGATCAACTACCACCGCAGCAAGCGGTCCAAGCGGATGACGGCGTCGGCGCTGGACTCCATCCCAGGATTGGGGGAGCACCGGCGCAAGGCGCTGGTCACCCACTTCGGGTCGGTAGCCCGGCTCAAGCAGGCCAGCGTCGAGGAGATCACCTCGGTGCCCGGCATCGGCGTCACGACCGCCAAGGCCGTCCTGGAAGCGCTCGGCGCCGCGGGCGAATCGTCAGCGCCCGCCCCGGTGATCGGCGATGATCAGACGAGGGAATCGGGATGACGGATCAGGGCACTGGTGAGGATTTGCGGGGGCAGGACGCGCCTCGTGGCACCGGCGCGGAATCGGGCATCGACGTCGTACTGGTCACCGGCCTGTCGGGCGCGGGTCGCGGCACCGCGGCCAAGGTGCTCGAGGATCTCGGTTGGTATGTCGCCGACAACCTGCCGCCCGAGCTCATCGCCCGCATGGTGGACTTGGGTTTGGCTGCGGGCTCGCGAATCACTCAGCTGGCGGTGGTGATGGACGTGCGGTCGCGCGGCTTCACCGGCGACTTGGATTGGGTGCGTAAGGATTTGGCGACGCGGGATATCTTCCCGCGGGTCCTGTTCCTGGAGGCGTCCGACGAGAGCCTGGTCCGTCGCTATGAGCAGAACCGGCGCAGCCACCCACTGCAGGGCAACCAGACGCTCGCCGAAGGCATCGCCGCCGAGCGCGCCATGCTGTCTTCGGTGCGCGCGACCGCAGACCTGATCATCGACACCTCGACGTTGTCCGTTCCGGCTCTGCGGGAAAGCATCGAGCGGGCTTTCGGAGGCGAGACCGTCGCTTACACCAGCGTGACCGTGGAGTCGTTCGGCTACAAGTACGGGCTGCCAATGGACGCCGACACGGTGATGGACGTCCGTTTCCTGCCGAACCCGCACTGGGTCGACGAACTGCGGCCGCACACCGGGCAGCATCCCGCCGTCCGCGAGTACGTGCTGGGCCAGCCGGGCGCCGGGGAGTTTCTGGACACCTACCATCGACTGCTGGGCCTCGTCATCGAGGGGTATCGCCGGGAAGGGAAGCGCTACATGACCGTTGCCATCGGCTGTACCGGCGGCAAACACCGCAGCGTTGCCATGGCCGAGGCGCTGGCCGCACGACTACAGGGCGGTGACCAACTCACGGTGCGGGTCCTGCACCGGGACCTGGGCCGCGAATGAGTTTCCCCGCACGCGAGGAGGACAGATGAGTTCCCGCATCGTCGCGCTTGGCGGCGGTCACGGGCTCTACGCCACGCTGTCCGCGGCCCGCAGGCTGACACCGTACGTCACCGCCGTGGTGACCGTCGCCGACGACGGCGGTTCGTCTGGGCGACTGCGCAGCGAACTCGATGTGGTGCCACCCGGCGACCTGCGAATGGCGTTGGCGGCGTTGGCTTCCGACACTCCGCACGGCCGTCTGTGGGCGACCATTCTTCAGCACAGGTTCGGCGGTAGCGGCGCACTGGCCGGCCATCCCATCGGCAACCTGTTGATGGCCGGGCTCAACGAGGTGCTCGCCGATCCCGTTGCGGCGCTCGACGAACTGGGCCGCATCCTCGGCGTGAAGGGCCGGGTGCTGCCGATGTGCCCCATCGCGCTGCAGATCGAGGCTGACGTGGCGGGGCTCGAGACGGATCCGCGGATGAGCCGGGTGATCCGCGGCCAGGTGGCGATCGCCACCACACCGGGAAAGGTGCGCAGGGTTCGGCTGCTGCCAGGCGATCCGCCCGCCACCCGTCAGGCGGTGGACGCGATCATGAACGCCGACCTCGTGGTGCTGGGTCCCGGTTCGTGGTTCACCAGCGTCATCCCGCACGTCCTGGTGCCGGAGCTTGCGGCAGCGCTTCAGGCCACCACCGCGCGCCGGGCCCTTGTGCTCAACCTGGTGGCAGAACCGGGCGAGACGGCAGGATTCTCCGTCGAGCGGCACATCCACGTGTTGTCTCAGCACGCGCCGGGGTTCACAGTCAACGAGATCATCGTCGACGCCTCTCGGGTCCCCAGTGAGCGGGAGAGGGAGCAGCTCAGTAGGACCGCGACGATATTGGGGGCCGCAGTTTGGTTTGCTGAGGTGTCCAGACCTGGTACACCTTTACATGACCCGGCGAGGTTGGCCGCGGCGTTGGAGGGGGTTCGCTTGCGCGGAACGGAACCGGATGGGATCCGACAAGAGCCGACGATTCCTGCACCTGCCCGGACAGTTAACGGACCGAGAGGCGACGACCCGTGGCAATGACAGCCGAGGTCAAGGACGAACTGAGCCGGCTGGTCGTCAATTCGGTCAGTGCGCGCCGTGCCGAGGTGGCATCCTTGCTCCGGTTCGCGGGAGGTCTGCACATCGTTTCGGGTCGTGTGGTTGTGGAGGCCGAGGTGGATCTCGGCATCATCGCGCGCCGGCTGCGCAAGGACATCTTCGATCTGTACGGGTACAACGCCGTCGTTCATGTCTTGTCCGCCAGCGGAATTCGCAAGAGTACGCGGTATGTGGTGCGGGTTGCCAAGGATGGTGAGGCGCTGGCCCGCCAGACCGGCCTGCTCGACCTGCGGGGCCGTCCGGTGCGGGGGCTGCCCGCTCAGGTCGTCGGCGGCAGCGTGGCTGACGCCGAGGCGGCCTGGCGCGGGGCGTTCCTCGCACACGGTTCATTGACCGAACCCGGTCGCTCGTCGGCTCTGGAGGTCAGTTGTCCCGGACCGGAGGCGGCGCTGGCACTGGTGGGTGCCGCTCGCCGGTTGGGGGTCAGCGCGAAGGCGCGCGAGGTGCGCGGCGCCGACCGGGTCGTCGTGCGCGACGGGGAGGCGATCGGCGCGTTGCTGACCCGGATGGGTGCCCAGGACACGAGGCTCACGTGGGAGGAGCGCCGCATGCGGCGCGAGGTACGGGCGACGGCCAACCGGCTGGCCAATTTCGACGACGCGAACCTACGGAGATCGGCACGGGCGGCGGTGGCGGCCGCCGCGCGGGTGGAGCGGGCGCTGGAGATCCTCGGCGACACCGTCCCGGACCACCTTTCTGCCGCGGGTAAGCTTCGCGTCGAACACCGGCAGGCCTCGCTCGAGGAGCTCGGTCGGCTGGCTGATCCACCGATGACCAAAGATGCTGTCGCAGGCCGTATTCGGCGGCTGCTCTCAATGGCTGACCGTAAGGCCAAACAAGAAGGCATTCCTGACACCGAGTCGGCAGTCACCCCAGACCTGCTCGACGACGCCTGACTTCGCCCGCACGCGCGCCGAATGTGACATTCTGCCTGCGTGTCGGCTCCATCGGGGGTTGTGACGTTTCTGTTCACCGACATCGAGGGTTCGACCCGTCGGTGGGAGTCCGACGCGGATGCGATGCGGGCCTCGCTGGGCGCACACGATGAGGTGTTGCGGACCGCGATCGAGGGGCACGGCGGGTTTCTGGTCAAGCACACCGGCGACGGGGTGGTCGCGGCATTTGCTTCGCCGAAGTCTGCTGTCGACGCCGCGGTCGCAGCTCAGCGGAACCTGGAACTGCCGGTGCGGATGGGGATTGCCACCGGGGAGGCGGCGCTGCAGGGCGGCGACTATTTCGGTGCTGTGTTGAATCGGGCGGCGCGGGTGATGGCGGCCGGACACGGCGGCCAGATCCTCGTCGCTGAGTCGACGGCGTCGTTGGTCAACGGATTCGACCTGCTTGAGTTGGGGCCGCGGCGGCTTCGCGATGTGCCGATGCCGGTCGGACTGTTCCAAGTCCGCGCGCCGGGCCTTGCCGAGGATTTTCCGCCGCTGCGCACGCTCGACACCAGCCCGGGAAATCTGCGCCCGGCAACCACCAGCTTCATCGGCCGCGACGCGGAGATACCCGAAATCAGAGAGGCATTGCGCACACACCGACTCGTTACGCTGACCGGCGTCGGTGGTGTCGGCAAGACCCGGCTCGCGCTTGAGGTCGCAACGCGAGTGGCCGACGAATACCCCGATGGAGTCTGGCTTTTCGAACTGGCGGCGGTCGGCGACCCGGCTGCTATTCCTGATGCGATCGCTTCCGTGCTCGCGGTCACGCAGCAGCCCGGCATGTCCTTGACCGAGTCTGTGGCCACTGCCTTGGACGGCAGGGTACGGCTGCTGGTGTTCGACAACTGTGAGCATGTCCTTGACGCCGTCGCCGACATGGCGGAGGCCATCCTGACGCGGTCGGTCACGGCGAGAATTCTTGCGACCAGCCGAGAAGCGCTCGGCATGCCCGACGAGCAGGTGTGGCGAGTGCGGTCGCTGGATGTCGGTACGGCCGCGAACCTGTTCGTGGAGCGCGCTCGCGGTGTCGCGCAGGGCTTTTCGGGCGACGAGACAGAGGCCGTATCGGAGATCTGCCGTCGCCTCGATGGCATCCCGCTGGCTGTGGAGTTGGCGGCGTCACGCATGGCGTCGATGACCGCGGGTGAGGTGCGCGACAGGCTCGACCACCGGTTCCGGTTGCTGGTGGGCGCGCGTCGTGGTCTCGAGCGCCACCAGACGCTACGACACGCCGTGCAGTGGTCCTATGACCTGCTCGAGGAGCCCGAAAAGACACTGCTGGAGCTGTGCTCGGTGTTCGTCGGTGGATTCGATCTCGAAAGCGCTTGTGCAGTAAGCGCTTCGGCGGATGAGTTCACAATCCTCGACCAGTTGGATGCGCTGGTGCGCAAGTCATTGGTCATCGCCGATCTGTCATCTGGCCGCACCCGTTTCTCGATGCTGGAGACAATTCGCCAGTTCGCCGAGGAACAGCTCGCCGCGCGCGGGAAAGCCGACGCGGTTCGAACCTCGCACGCCGTGTTTTTCGCCGCCAAGGCCGACAAGACTTTCGCGGTGTGGGACAGCCCCCGTCAGAAGGAGGCCTACGACTGGTTGACAACGGAATTGCCGAACCTACGCACGGCGTTCCGCTGGGCGACCGATCGCAACGACGTGGACACTGCCGCAACGGTAGTGAAGCGTGCGGGTTGGATCGGTGTTCTGGTAGACATCTTCGAGCCGGTGGCATGGGCCGAAGAAATGGTCGAATCCTCCTGTGCTGTAGCGCATCCGGATTTTATCTCGGTGTGCGCTATCGCGTCACTGTGCTACCTGCTCGGCCGCGCCGACGATGCTCTCGCATACAGCGAGGCTGGGCAGCACGCTTTGAGAGACAGCCATGCCGACGTGCCGTTCAGTCCCGAGCAGCTGTGGCTCGGCGCAGTCTACTCATCGGTCGACGAGGCCGATCGCTACGTCTCGTTCTTCCGCGGCCAGACGACACGAGGCCCTGACCCTCTGCAGTTCGCGAGAGGCTGCCTGGTCATAGCGCTCCTCAACTCGGGCAGGGTCGCCGAAGCGCTGTCCGTCGTCGAGGGCCTGATCGAGACCGTCGAGCCGACTCGTAACCCATATGCGATCTCCTTCGCCTTCCTCGTGTGCGGCATGGTGCAGAGCGCGGTCAATCCGGTGAGCGCACTGGACACACTGCGCCAAGGGCTGGTAATTGCCCAGCAGTCGGGCAATCGCGCCAACGCGGGCTATATAGCCTTGACGCTCGCGATGACCCTGAACCGGATCGACGATGAATTGGGCGATCCGGTGGCGGCGCTCGACAACATCGCGCTGGCCATCCGCAACTATCACGAGTCGGGGAACATCACCCAGATGCGGGCCGCGCTCGGCATCTTCATGAGGTTCCTCGACCGCCGTGGAGATTACGAGCCGGCAGCCGTCATCGCCGGTTTCGCGTGTATCAGCCCCACCTCCGCGCCATCCGTGGAGGAGTTCAGCACGACGATCGCAGATCTCCGTGAGGTCCTCGGCGAGGGCTCCTATGCGGTGCTCGCCCGCGAGGGCGCCGCGATGAACATGGCCGCCGTGGCCACCTTTGCCTACGACGAGATCGACCGGGTCCGGCGAGAGCTCGAGCAACTACCGTAAACCTATGCAGCCACTGAGGGTCGGTGCGGCGTATCCCGATCCGCCGTTCAACGGGATGCCCGACGACAGCGGTCTGGACATCGACCTGATGACGGCCATCGCCGAAAAGCTGGACAGCAGCGTCGAGTTCTTCGCTTACGACGGCGCCGACTTCAACGGCATCTTCGACGCGCTGAACAACAGCGAGTTCGACTGCGTCGCCGCCGGGACCACGGTCACGCCGGCGCGGGAGAAGCGCGCCGCGTTCGTCGCGCCCTATCTCATCTCGGGGCAGGGGCTGGCCGTGAACACCCGCAGGCTGCCGAACGTGCACTCGATCGACGACCTCGGCGGTCTGACGATCGGGGTCCAGCACGGCAACACCAGCCTGCCCATCGCCGAACAGCTCGTCGCCGACGGCAAGGCGGGCCGCGTCAGGGTCTACGACTACGGCGATATTCGCGCCGCGCTCGACGACCTCGCCACCGGCAGCTGCGACGCATTCATGAAGCTCGCCCCTGTGCTCACCGAACTCGTCAAACCGCTCGCCGACGTCGAGGTGGTGCAGCGCGCCATCTCCACCGAGAACATCGCCATCGCGGTCGCCCTCGGCGACCAGGAGCTGCTGGCGAGGATCAGCGTCGCCCAGGCCGAGCTCGAAGACGACGGCACGCTCCAGCGATTCCGCCGGAAATGGTTGGGCAATCCGTATACCGATCAAAGCCTCGGCATGCTCTGACCAGCCTGCGCGTGATGCCACTCACACCACTAGGCTGGCTTCCGAGCGTCAAGGCGAAAGAGGGAGAACGAACGTGACCATCCGGGTAGGCGTGAACGGCTTCGGCCGCATCGGCCGCAACTTCTTCCGCGCGCTGGCCGCGCAGAAGCAAGAGGGCAAGAGCACCGACATCGAGGTCGTCGCCGTCAACGACCTCACCGATAACGAGACCCTGGCGCATCTGCTCAAGTTCGACTCGATCCTTGGCCGGCTCCCATTCGACGTCACAGTCGAAGGCGACGAGATCATCGTCGGAGGGGATCCGATGAAAGGCCTGTCGATCAAAGAGGGTCCCGCCGCCCTCCCGTGGGGTGACCTCGGAGTCGACGTCGTCGTTGAGTCCACCGGCATCTTCACCAAGGCTGAGAAGGCGAAGGGCCACCTGGACGCCGGCGCCAAGAAAGTCATCATCTCGGCGCCCGCCACCGACGAGGACATCACGATCGTGCTCGGCGTCAACGACGACAAGTACGACGGCAGCCAGAACATCATCTCCAACGCCTCGTGCACCACGAACTGCCTCGGCCCGCTGGCCAAGGTGCTCAACGACGAGTTCGGCATCGTGAAGGGCCTGATGACGACCATCCACGCCTACACGCAGGACCAGAACCTGCAGGACGGCCCGCACAAGGACCTGCGCCGGGCGCGCGCCGCCGCGATCAACATCGTGCCCACGTCGACCGGCGCCGCCAAGGCCATCGGCCTGGTGCTGCCCGAGCTGAAGGGCAAGCTCGACGGCTACGCGCTGCGGGTGCCGATCCCCACCGGTTCGGTGACCGACCTGACCGCCGAGCTCTCCAAGACCGCCAGCGTCGACGAGATCAACGCGGCGTTCAAGGCCGCGGCCGAAGGGCCGCTCAAGGGCATCCTGAAGTACTACGACGCGCCGATCGTCTCGAGTGACATCGTGACCGACCCGCACAGCTCGCTCTACGACGCGGGGCTGACCAAGGTCATCGACAACCAGGCCAAAGTCGTCTCGTGGTACGACAACGAGTGGGGTTACTCGAACCGCCTCGTCGACCTCGTCGCGCTGGTCGGCAAGTCTCTGTAGATCCAATGTCGGTCACGACGCTCGATGATTTACTGGCAGAAGGTGTTTCGGGCCGCGGCGTGCTGGTCCGCTCGGACCTGAACGTCCCGCTCGACGACAACCGCGAGATCACCGACCCCGGCCGCATCATCGCCTCGGTGCCCACCACGTCGCCGGCGAGTTGAACGTGGCGATCGAGCCGCTCCCCGAGCGCCTTCGCGACCGGAGCGAGCGAGAGCTTCGGATCCGGGCCGTCCTTGGGCCGGCCCAGGTGGGCGGTGACAACCACCTTGGCGCCGGCGTCGGAGAGCGCCTTCAGCGTGGGCACCGACGCGCTGGCCCGCGCCGAAGGGCTCACCGACGGCGACATCCTGCTGCTGGAGAACATCCGCTTCGATCCCCGCGAAACCAGCAAGGACGACGGCGAGCGGTTGGCACTTGCCCGGCAGTTGGCCGAACTCGTTGCCGCACCGGACGGCTCGCCCGGGGTGTTCGTCTCCGACGGCTTCGGTGTGGTGCACCGCAAGCAGGCCTCGGTGTACGACGTCGCGACGCTGCTTCCGCACTACGCAGGAACGCTGGTGGCCGCCGAGATCAAGGTGCTCGAGCAGCTCACCAGTTCGACTGACCGGCCGTATGCCGTGGTGCTCGGGGGCTCCAAGGTATCCGACAAGCTGGCCGTCATCGAGAACCTCGCCACCAAGGCCGACAGCTTGGTCATCGGTGGGGGCATGTGTTTCACATTCCTTGCGTCACAAGGCGTTTCGGTGGGTAACTCGCTGCTGGAAGAAGGCATGATCGATACCTGCCGCAAGTTGATGGAGGAGTACGGCGACGTGATCCACCTGCCGGTGGACATTGTGGTGGCCGAGAAGTTCGCCGCGGACTCGTCACCCGAACGGGTAGCCGCAGACCAGATTCCCGACGGCAAGATGGGCCTCGACATCGGTTCAGGGTCGGTCAAGCGGTTCACCAGCCTGCTGTCCAACGCCAGGACCATCTTCTGGAACGGCCCCATGGGCGTGTTCGAGTTTCCCGCGTTTGCCGACGGCACCAAGGGCGTCGCCGAGGCGATCATCGGCGCCACCGAGAAGGGCGCGTTCAGCGTCGTCGGTGGCGGGGACTCGGCGGCCGCGGTCCGTCAACTGGGCCTTCCCGAGGACGGCTTCTCACACATTTCCACGGGCGGCGGGGCATCCCTGGAATACCTTGAGGGCAAGACGCTCCCCGGCATCGAAGTCCTGGCCACCTGAGAGGGTTGATATGAGCCGCAAGCCGCTGATCGCCGGCAACTGGAAGATGAACCTCAACCACTTCGAAGCGATCGCGCTGGTGCAGAAGATCGCCTTCTCGCTGCCGGACAAATACTTCGACAAGGTCGACGTGGCCGTCATTCCTCCGTTCACCGACCTGCGCAGCGTGCAGACCCTCGTCGACGGTGACAAGCTGCGGCTGACCTACGGCGCGCAGGATCTGTCCCCGCATGATTCCGGCGCCTACACCGGCGACATCAGCGGCGCGTTCCTCGCCAAGCTCGGCTGCACGTTCGTCGTCGTCGGGCACTCCGAACGCCGCACTTACCACGGTGAGGACGACGCGCTGGTCGCCGCGAAGGCCGCCGCCGCGTTCAAGCACGAGCTGACCCCGATCATCTGCATCGGCGAGCAGCTCGAGGTCCGCGAGGCCGGCAACCACGTCGAGCACAACGTGGAGATGCTGCGCGGCTCGCTGGCCGGGTTGTCGGCTGAACAGATCGGCCAGGCCGTCATCGCCTACGAGCCGGTATGGGCAATCGGTACCGGCCGCGTCGCCAGCGCCGCCGACGCCCAGGAGGTGTGCAAGGCCATCCGCGACGAACTCGGCCAGCTGGCAAACCCGCAACTGGCCGCCGGCGTCCGAGTACTGTACGGCGGTTCGGTGAACGCCAAGAACGTGGGCGAGATCGTCGCCCAGGAGGACGTCGACGGCGCGCTGGTCGGGGGCGCGTCGCTCGACGGCGAGCAATTCGCCACCCTGTCGGCCATCGCCGCTGGTGGACCACTGCCGTAACTCGCCACGCGAGCCTGTAGTCTGGCGGCCATGGAATTGGCCCTGCAGATCGCGCTGGTCGTCACCAGTGTCCTGGTGATCCTGCTCGTGCTGCTGCACCGCGCGAAGGGTGGCGGCCTGTCCACTCTGTTCGGTGGCGGCGTTCAGTCCAGCCTCTCGGGATCGACCGTGGTGGAAAAGAACCTCGACCGGTTGACGCTGTTCATCACCGGCATCTGGCTCGTCTGCATCATCGGCGTGGCCCTGCAGATCAAATACGCTTAGCGCAATCCCAGCCGCTCCCGGTTTTCCGGGATGTCCTCGACGAGCTTCCATACCCGCACCCGTCCGTCCCGGGTTTCAACGAGCCAGATCAGCGATTGTTGGGCTTCTTCGTCGTCGGACAGACCAAGGTGTGAACCCGTGGTGTGCCCGAGGATCGCAACGGCGGACTCAGTGACTTCGGCGATCCTGTGCGGGTAGATGACGTACGTCGGGAAGCTGTCGAAATAGCCTCGCCAAGCCGTCGCGTTGGCGTCTTTTCCGACCACTGGCTCCTCGTCGAACACTTCGAGTCGATGGTCGTCCGTCATTGTCGCGACGAGGCCGTCCAAGTCCGTCCGGTTGATGCAGTCGATGAATCGGACCGCGACCGCGACGGGCGGCAGCGGCGCTCTCAAAACCGGTCCCCACCTTTCGCATTCCGCCCAGCAACGATGAGGCTTTTGTGCTTCAGTAATGTATCGCCCGCCTCGGGGCCCGTCATACGAGAGGCCATATGAACACTCCGCAGGGGCCGCAGCCGTACCGGCACAACCAGCCGCAGCATCGTTATCCGCCACCGCCGCCCCCGCAGCAGTTCCGCTCGCCGTTGCCGCCGCCGCCTCCACCTCAGTACCGCCCGCAGCAGCAATATGCCCAACCGCCCGCTCACCAATACGCCGGGTCCGGGTACGGGCAGCCGGCCGAGGGCATCGTGATCAACACTCAATTCTTTCCGCTCGCCTGGTTGTTGTTCTTCTTCAAGCCCAAGGTCGCTGTCGACGGCCAGGAGGTGCCGGTGTCCGGCTGGGGGCGCACACATGTGCCCGCCCGGCCCGGTCAGCACCATGTGCACGTGCACGTGCCGTACTTCCTGCCGCCGAAGCTCGGCCCGGCGGATACGACGGCGGATGTGCGTCCGGGACAGGTCGCCGAACTCGAGTACAAGGCGCCGCTGTGGTCGTTCAGCGCGGGCTCGCTCGGCGTCGGCCCGCAGAAGTACAACGGCGTGGGGATCATGCTCGCAATTGTGGCGATTCCGTTCGTGCTGTTCTTCCTGGTGATTCTGCTGACGATCGTGGTAGCCGCCGTCTGAGCAATGGCATCCCGCCCTGCGGTTGGCTAGCCCGTCGCCGATAATCGGGTGATGGCTGACGGACCCGACACCTCGCTGGCGCCCATCGGCTCTGTGCGCCGCACGCAGACCGGCCGGGAAGCCACCGAGCCGATGCGTGAAGACATCCGACTGCTCGGCGCCATCCTCGGCGATACAGTGCGCGAGCAGAACGGGGAAGAGGTCTTCGATCTCGTCGAGCGCGCGCGTGTCGAGTCGTTCCGGGTGCGCCGCTCGGAGATCGACCGGGCAGAACTTGCAGACTTGTTCGACGGCATCGATGTCCATCAGGCGATTCCGGTCATCCGTGCCTTCACCCATTTCGCCTTGCTGGCCAACGTCGGCGAGGACATTCACCGGGAACGTCGCCGAGCCATTCACACCGCGGCGGGCGAGCCGCCGCAGGACAGCAGCCTGGCCGCCACCTACCTCAAGCTCGACGCCGCGGAGCTCGACGCCGCGACGGTGGCCGAGACGCTGACCGGTGCGCAGGTGTCGCCGGTGATCACCGCGCATCCCACCGAAACCCGCCGCCGCACCGTGTTCGACACCCAGCACCGCATCACCGAGCTGATGCGGCTGCGGCTGCACGACCAGACCCATACCGCCGACGGCCGCGATATCGAGACCGAGCTGCGGCGCAACATCCTGACACTCTGGCAGACGGCATTGATCCGGCTGTCCCGGTTGAAGATTCAGGACGAGATCGAAACCGGCCTGCGCTATTACCCGGCAGCGTTCCTCGAGGTGATTCCGAAGGTGAACGCGGAAGTACGCGCGGCGTTGCAGACCCGCTGGCCGGATGCCAACCTGCTGGAAGAGCCGATTCTGCGGCCCGGCTCGTGGATCGGCGGCGACCGGGACGGCAACCCAAACGTCACCGCCGACGTCGTCCGGCTGGCCACCTCCCGTGCGGCCTACACGGCCCTCGCGCACTACTTCGGCGAGATCACTTCGCTGGAAGAAGAGCTGTCGATGTCGGCGCGGCTGGTCAAGGTCAGCGACGAGTTGGTGGCACTCGCCGACGCGTGCAATGAACCTGCGCGGGCCGACGAACCCTACCGGCGCGCGCTTCGGGTCATCCACGGCAGGCTCACCGCAACCGCGCGGGAGATCCTGGACGATCAGCCCGAGCACCAGCTGGACCTTGGTCTCGAACGCTACGGAACGCCAGCCGAACTGCTCGCCGATCTCGACGTCGTCGACGGGTCGCTGCGGGCCAACGGCAGCGCGGTGCTGGCCGACGATCGGTTGGCACGACTGCGGGAGGCGGTGCGCACCTTCGGTTTCCACTTGTCCGGGCTGGACATGCGGCAGAACTCCGACGTGCACGAAGAAGTCGTCGCGGAGTTGCTGTCGTGGGCGGGTGTCCATTCCGACTACCGGTCACTGCCCGAACCCGACCGGGTTGACCTCCTGATCGCCGAGCTCGGCACCCGTCGGCCCCTGATCGGTGAGCACGCCGAACTGTCCGAGCTCGCGCGCAAGGAACTCGACATCTGTGCGGCCGCGGCCCGAGCCGTCGCCGTGTTCGGCCCCCTCGCCGTGCCGAATTACATCATCTCGATGTGCCAGTCGGTTTCGGACATGCTCGAGGCGGCGATCCTGCTGAAGGAAGCCGGTCTGCTCGACGCATCCGGAGATGAACCCTATTGCCCCGTGAGCATCGTCCCGTTGTTCGAAACGATCGACGACCTGCAGCGCGGCTCGTCGATTCTCGAGGCGGCGCTTGACCTTCCGCTGTACCGGTCGCTGGTGGCGTCGCGCGGCGACAGCCAGGAGGTCATGCTCGGCTACTCCGACTCCAATAAGGACGGCGGCTATCTGGCCGCCAACTGGGCGCTGTACCGCGCGGAGCTCGATCTCGTGGAGTCCGCCAGGAAGACCGGAATTCGGTTGCGGCTCTTCCACGGTCGTGGCGGCACTGTCGGTCGTGGCGGCGGTCCCAGCTATGACGCGATCCTGGCACAGCCGCCGGGTGCGGTGAACGGCTCGCTGCGGCTGACCGAGCAGGGCGAGGTGATCGCCGCGAAGTACGCCGAACCGCGGATCGCACACCGCAATTTGGAGACGCTGTTGGCGGCAACGCTCGAAGCTTCGCTGCTCGATGTCGAAGGGCTGGGGGACGAGGCCGGGCCCGCCTACGAAGTGCTCGACGATCTGGCTGCCCGCGCACACAGTGCGTATGCCGAATTGGTCCATGAGACACCGGGTTTCGTCGACTACTTCAAGGCATCCACCCCGGTCGGCGAGATCGGCGCGCTGAACATCGGCAGCAGGCCGACCTCTCGCAAACCCACGACGTCGATTTCGGACCTGCGGGCGATTCCGTGGGTGCTGGCCTGGAGTCAGTCGCGCGTCATGCTGCCCGGCTGGTACGGCACCGGTACCGCGTTTGAGCAGTGGATCGCCGAGGGCGACGGCAGGCTGGAGGTGCTACAGGACCTGTACCGGCGTTGGCCGTTCTTCCGGACCGTCTTGTCGAATATGGCTCAGGTGCTTGCGAAGTCGGACATGGGACTGGCGGCGCGTTACGCGGAGTTGGTCGACGATGAGGCGCTGCGGCGGCGGGTGTTCGACAAGATCGTCGAGGAGCACGGCCGCACCATCCGGATGCACGAGGCGATCACGGGCCACGACGATCTGCTGGCCGACAATCCGGCGCTGGCCCGCTCGGTGTTCAACCGGTTTCCGTACCTGGAGCCGCTGAACCACCTGCAGGTCGAGCTGTTGCGGCGGTACCGGTCCGGCGACGACGACGAACTCGTCCAGCGCGGCATCCTGCTGACGATGAGCGGCCTCGCTACGGCGTTGCGCAACAGCGGCTGACGCTCAAAGGTAAGGCTGACGCCTAGAGCCGGGTCGTCCGGCGCACCGCGCTGATGGCGCCCCGCACGGCCTGTTCCGTCGCGGCCAGTGGGGCGACGGCGGCCTCACCGATGCCCACCATGCGTTCCACACGGTCGACGATGCCCTCGAGGCGGTCGACGACGGCGATGAGGCGCGGCGACAACTCATTGATCTGGCTGATCGTGTCGTTGAAGCGTTCGAGGGTGGCGTCGAGATTTTCCGTGGAACTGTTGAGGTCCTCGAGGGTCTCACTCAGCCCGGCGAGGATGGTGTCGACCTGCTCCACGGTGACGTCGGCGTTCAGAGCCGCCTGGGCGAGTTTCTGGATCCGCTCCCGGCCGGTCCGGGCACCGGCTCTGCTGCCACCCTTGTCTGCCATGAGGCCATTTGATCACACAGACTGGAACCGTCGCCGCAGAGCCGACGTCTGACCTGCATGCAGCGCAGACACTGCCAGTACGATCCCCGCGATGTCGTCACCTCCTGCGGTGACGACGTTCACGCAATCGCCGATTACACAGCGGGCTACGCCGACGCGCTGGCCGATGCCTATGACTGAAGCTTGCCCGCAGCGTCCTCGTCGAGCAGCCACACCGTCGCTTCACGGCCCTTGGCCCCAGCGGCGGGCACGTCATCGGGGTTCGCGCCGCCGACCGCGGCTGCGACAGCGTCGGCTTTGTCGGCGCCCGCCACCACCAGCCATACCTCGCGCGAGCGCTGAACGGCGGGCAGCGTCAAGGTAATTCGTCTCGGCGGGGGCTTGGGGGAGTCGGTCACACCCACAACCTGCCGCGCTGTCTCTCGTACCGCAGCGGTGTGCGGGAACAGCGAGTTGACGTGACCCTCACCGCCCATCCCCAACAGATGGACGTCGAATTCCGGCACCGCCTCACCCTCACCGGCGACCGCCGCCAGCACCTGCTCGTATGCCAGTGCGGCAGCGTCGATGTCGTCGCCGAACTCACCGCCGCTGGCGGCCATCGCGTGCACGTTGGCCGCGGGGATGTCCACGTAATTCAACAGCGCCTCGCGGGCCTGCTTCTCGTTGCGTTCGTCGTCATCCTCGGGCACATAGCGTTCGTCACCCCAGAACAGCCGAACCTTCGACCAGTCGATAGCACCGCCGTTGTCCCTGACGTGCTCGAGCAGGGCGATGCCGGTACCGCCGCCGGTCAACACGATCAACGCCTGACCCCGCGCGGCGATGGCGTCGGTGATGGCACCGACCAGCCGATCACCGACGGCGGCCACGAGTGCCGCCTTGTCGGAAAACTTCTCGATCACCGGTGTCACTCGTACTGCACCTTGTCGATTCCGGCCAGCGCTTCGAAGAAGATCTCGTCGGCGTCGAGCCGCCGCATGTCCTCGGCCAGACATTCCTTGGCCTCCCTGCGGGCCAACGGGATCAGCGCCTCTGGCCTGCTGGTGCGGGTCAAGGTGGCGGTGGTGCCGGTCTGCGGGCGGCTCAACGTCACCGTCTCGCTCTTGCGGTGCAGCTCCACCTTCAGCTCGCCGACGGCTCGGTGCACGGTGCCGTCGATCCGGCTGGCCAACCAGCCCGCGAGGATATCGAGCGCCGGCTCGTCCTTCAGCCCCGACACCAGCGCCGAATCGATCGGTTCGTACGGCGCCTGATCCAGGGCCGACGCCAGAAGGGCTCGCCAGTACGTGATCCGGCTCCACGCCAGGTCCGTGTCGCCGGCGGTATAGCCCTGCAGCCTGCCCCTGATCGCAGCCAACGGATCGTCGCTGTTGGTCGCATCCGTGATGCGGCGAATCGCCAACTGGCCGAGCGGATCCCGCGCCGGCACCTCAGGAGCGCTCACCGGCCAGTACGCCACCACCGGGGTGTCCGGCAGCAGGAAGGGCAACACCACACTGCTGGCATGCGCGGCGAGCTCACCGGACAGCCGCAACACCACGACCTCGCCCGCACCCGCGTCGGCGCCCACCCGGATTTGGGCGTCCAGTCGCGGATCCGCGGCCTCGCGGTCACCCGGCAGCACCGCGATCACCCGGCAGGGATGCTCGCGGCTGGCGAAGTTCGCTGCCTCGACGGCGTCTTCGAGGCCGTCCTCGTCGTCGAGCGAGATGACCAGGGTGAGCACCCTGCTCAACGTCAGCGCCCCGCCTTCTTCGCGGAGTCCCGTTATCTTCTTGTTGACGTCGTTGGTGGTGGTGTTCGGCAGATCGACGATCATTACGGCCGCCTCCATTCACGACCCATGCGGCGGATCATCTCGAACGCCGAATCCGGACCCCAGGTTCCCGACTCATAGGGATCGGGCTTACCGTGCTCGGCCCAGTGATCGAGGACGGGATCAAGGATCTCCCAGGACAATTCGACTTCCCGGTTGACGGGGAACAGGGACGGCTCGCCGAGCAACATGTCCAGGATCAGGCGCTCGTATGCCTCGGGGGAGTCCTCGGCGAACGCCGAACCATAGGAGAAGTCCATGTTGACGTCGCGGACTTCCATCTGGCTGCCGGGCACCTTGGAGCCGAAGCGCAACGTGATGCCCTCGTCGGGCTGGACCCTGATCACCAACGCGTTCTCACCGAGTTCCTCGGTCATCGTGGTGTCGAACGGAAGATGTGGTGCCCGTTTGAACAGCAGCGCGATTTCGGTCACCCTGCGGCCCAACCGCTTTCCCGTGCGCAGGAAGAATGGAACACCGGCCCAGCGGCGGGTGTCGATTTCAAGCGCGATCGCCGCGAAAGTCTCGGTCCTGGAGTCTTTCGAAAAGCCGTCTTCCTCGAGTAGGCCGGGCACTTTCTCACTGCCCTGCCAGCCCGCGGTGTATTGGCCGCGCGCCGTGGTTTGGTCCAGCGGCTGCATCGGCCGGGTCGCAGAAAGCACCTTGATCTTTTCGGCCTGCAGCTCGTGCGGGCTGAAGTTGACCGGTTCCTCCATCGCGGTGAGCGCCATCAGCTGAATGAGGTGATTCTGGATGACGTCGCGTGCGGCGCCGACGCCGTCGTAGTAACCGCCGCGACCGCCGAGACCGATGTCCTCGGCCATGGTGATCTGCACGCTGTCGACGTAGTTGTTATTCCAGACCGGCTCGTACAGCTCATTGGCGAACCGTAAAGCCAGGATGTTCTGGACGGTTTCCTTGCCGAGGTAGTGGTCGATGCGGAACACCGACTCTTCGGGAAACACGCTGTTGACGGTGGCGTTGAGTTCCTGAGCGCTCGCCAGGTCGTGGCCGAAGGGCTTCTCGATCACCACCCTGCTCCATCGACCCTGCTGCGGGCGCGCCAGACCCGACTTCTGCAACTGCTCGCAGACCATCTGAAAGGCCTTCGGCGGGATGGACAGATAGAAGGCGTGGTTGCCGCCGGTGCCCCGTTCGGCATCCAGTTTCTCCAGCGTCTCGGCCAGCTTCTGGAAGGCCTTGTCGTCGTCGAAGGTGCCCTGCACGAACCGGATACCCTCGGCCAGCCGGTCCCAGACCTCTTGCCGGTAGGGAGTGCGGGCGTGCGTTCTCACCGAGTCGCAGACAAGCTTGCCGAAATCCTCGTCCGCCCAATCCCTTCGGGCGAAACCGACGAGAGCGAAGTTGGCGGGCAGCAACCCGCGGTTGGCCAGGTCGTAGATCGCGGGCATCAGCTTCTTGCGGGCGAGGTCACCGGTGACGCCGAAGATCACCACCCCGCACGGGCCAGGGATGCGGGGCATGCGCTTGTCACGCTTGTCCCGCAACGGGTTACGCCACCCCGACGGCGCCGCGGTGCTCACCGCCAGCTTGCCTGCCGTCGTCATTTCTTGGCGGCGTCGAGCTGAGTCTGCGTCTCGTCGAGCAACTCCTGCCACGACTTCTCGAACTTGTCGACGCCCTCGTTCTCCAGCGTGAGGAAGACGTCGCGAAGGTCGATGCCGAGCGCCGCCAGCTTGTCGAAGACCTGTTGGGCCTCGTCGGCCTTACCGGTGACGGTATCGCCGGTGATGACGCCGTGATCGGCCACTGCGTCAATCGTCTTCTCCGGCATGGTGTTGACGGTGTTGGGCGCCACCAGCTCGGTGACGTACAGGGTGTCCGAGTAATCGGGATTCTTCACACCGGTGGATGCCCACAGCGGTCGCTGCACGTGGGCGCCGTCGCCCTTGAGCGCTTCATAGCGGTCACCGCCGACGAACACCTCTTCGTATGCCGCATATGCAAGCCGCGCGTTGGCCACGCCGGCCTGCCCCCGCAATGCCAGCGCCTCATCGGAGCCGATCTTCTCCAGCCGCTTGTCCACCTCGGTGTCCACGCGGGACACGAAGAACGACGCGACGGAGTGGATCTTGGAGAGATCGTGGCCGCCCTGCTTGGCGGCTTCCAGCCCGGCCAGGTAGGCATCCATCACCTCACGGTGCCGCTCCACCGAGAAGATCAGCGTGACGTTGACCGAGATGCCTTCGGCGAGCACAGAAGTAATGGCGGGTAGGCCCTCCATCATCGCCGGAATCTTGATGAAGAGGTTCGGCCGGTCGACGATCTTCCACAACTCGATCGCCTGCTGAACGGTCTTGTCGGTGTCGTGCGCCAGCCGCGGATCCACCTCGATGGATACTCGGCCGTCGACGCCGTCGGACGCCTCCCACTGCGGGCGCAGCACGTCGCAGGCGTTGCGCACGTCGTCGGTCGTTACGGTGCGTATCGTGGCGTCCACGTCGGCGCCGCGCTCGGCGAGTTCTTTGACCTGATCGTCGTAGGCGTGGCCCTTCGACAGCGCCGCCTGGAAGATCGACGGGTTGGTCGTCACGCCCACAACGCTTTTCGTGTCGATGAGCTCCTGCAGGTTGCCGGTCTGCAGCCGGTCGCGGGACAGGTCGTCGAGCCATACGGATACACCCGCGGCGGACAGCGCGGCGAGGTTGGGATTTTGAGCCATGCTTAGTCCTTACTTTTGTCAGTTGTCCAGTGATCGTTCCGCGGCCGCCACGACGGCCTCGGGGGTGAACCCGAACTCGCGGAACAACGTCTTGTCATCGGCCGATTCGCCGTAGTGCTCGATCGAGACGATCTCGCCGGTGTCGCCGACGAGCTTGTACCAACTCTGCGCTACTGCGGCCTCGACGGCCACGCGCGCCGACACCTCGGGCGGCAGCACGCTGTCGCGGTACTCCTTGGGCTGGCTCTCGAACCACTCGACGCACGGCATCGACACCACGTAGGCGACAATGTCCTTCTCCGCCAACTGCTTACGCGCCTCGACGGCCAGTTGCAGCTCCGAGCCCGTCGCGATGATGATCACGTCGGCGTCGTCGGCGGGCTTGCCGCCGCCCAGCACGTAGCCGCCCTTGGATACGCCGTCGGGATCAGTGCCTTCGAGCACTGGAATCCCTTGGCGGGTCAGGATGAATCCGACCGGGCCGCTGCCGTTGCCGCGCGCCAGGATGCTGCGCCACGCGTACGCCGTCTCATTCGGGTCACCGGGTCGGACCACCGACAGGTTAGGGATCGCGCGAAGCGCCGCGAGGTGTTCGATGGGCTGGTGCGTGGGACCGTCCTCGCCAAGCCCGATCGAATCGTGCGTCCAGATGTAGATGGTGTCGATGTCCATCAGCGACGCCAGCCGAACCGCGGGTCGCATGTAGTCCGAGAACTGCAGGAACGTGCCGCCGAAGGCGCGGGTCGGCCCGTGCAGCACGATGCCGGAAAGGATCGAGCCCATCGCATGTTCGCGAACGCCGAAGTGCAGCACGCGGCCGTACCAGTCGGCCTGGAAGTCCTTCGTCGAAATCGACGGCGGACCGAACGACTTCACGTCCTTGATCGTGGTGTTGTTGCTGCCGGCCAGATCCGCTGAGCCGCCCCACAATTCGGGCAGCTTCGGCGCCACGTCGTTGAGCACCTGGCCGAAGGCGGCCCGGGTGGCCAGCGGCTTGGAGCCCGGCTCCCAGTACGTCAGGTCGGCGTCCCAGCCATCGGGCAGTTCCTGCGCGAGGAGCCGGTCGAGCAGCTTCTTGCGTTCGGGCTCCCGCTCGGCCCACGCATCGAACTGGGGCTGCCACTTCTCGTGGGCCTCCTTGCCGCGCGCGACCAGCTTGCGGGTGTGCTCGATGACCTCGTCGCGCACCTCGAACGTCTTGTCCGGGTCAAACCCGAGAACGCGCTTGGTGGCGGCCACCTCGTCATCGCCGAGGGCCGAGCCGTGCACCCCGCCGGTGTTCATTTTGTTGGGCGCCGGATAGCCGATGATCGTCCGCAACGAGATGAACGACGGTTGGTCGGTGACCTTCTTGGCCTCGGCGATGGCCTGCTCGATGCCGACGACGTTCTCGCCGCCCTCCACCTCCTGCACATGCCACCCGTAGGCGCGGTAGCGGGCCGCAGTGTCTTCGGAAAGGGCGATGTTCGTGTCGTGTTCGATCGAGATCTTGTTGTGGTCGTAGAACACGATCAGGTTGCCGAGCTGCTGGGTTCCCGCCAGCGACGACGCCTCGCTGGTCACGCCCTCCTCGATGTCGCCGTCGGAGGCGATCACATAGATGTAGTGGTCGAAGGGGCTCTCTCCCCACGGGGTGTCCGGGTCCAACAGGCCGCGTTCGTAGCGCGACGCCATCGCCATGCCGACCGCTGACGCCAGCCCCTGGCCCAGCGGGCCGGTAGTGATCTCCACACCCTTGGTGTGGCG